>JBPCLN010000203.1:0-17068 GCA_051003235.1 Chloroflexota bacterium
CCGACCTGTTCGCCTTCATTCACGGCCGCACGCCCCTCCTCGCGCCAGCCCCTATGCTACCCTCCCTACAGTCGCCGCCAGCCTCCCACGAAGGGAATTGTAAGGTTTATTTCTCCGGGAGCCCTAAGGCCAGCGCGAAGGCGGCGAGCTGGGTGCAGCGGGCGTCGATCTCCAGGCCGAACAGGTTGTCGCGTAGTACCGCGTCGGCAGCGGCGGCTTCGCCCAGCCCTTCCTCCTCCATGCGCATCTGCCGCAGCATCGTCAAGGCGGCGACGAGGAAGTGGCCGGAGCCGCAGTAGGGGTCCATCACCGTCACTTCTGCCGCGCGCTCCGGCCAGCCGGGGAATGTCCCGGCGGCGGGGGTGCCGTCGTCTTTGTAGCGCAGATACCTGAACTGCTTGAGCAGCGGGCTGTCGGGGTGGCGCGCCGCCCACCAGGCGCCGAGGGAGTTCTCCAGCAGGAATGCCACCATGTAGTGCTCGGTGAAGAGCTGCGTCACCGGCGCCAGGTCGGCGCCGCCGATCTTGCGCCCGCTGGCGTTGACCTCCTTCTTCTTACGCGACTGCCAGAACTGGTAGACCCAGCCGATGGCGTCGTCGGCGGTGAAGACGGCGGGCGGCAAGGTGGCGAGCAACAGCTCCAGCCGCTGGCGACCTTCGGGGGCGAAGCGCACCTGGGAGGCCGGGTCGTCACGGCGGAATATGCCGGGCAGCATCGCAGCGGCGTATTTGGCCGCCGTCATCCAGGAATCCGCCTCCCCCTCCTCGGCGGCGAGATCAGCGCACTCGTCCAGCGTGACCGGCACGCCGCTGGGGTGCATCAGCAGGCCGTTCTCGGCCAGGAAGCGGGCGAACAGCATGCGATGCCAGCCGGCGTAGGCCACTTCCTGGATCAGCAGCGGCAGGCCCTGTTCCTGGCTTCCGCCCCCAAGCTGCCGCCCGCGCGCCCGCAGCCCATTCCGCAGCCGTCGCCCTTCCGGCGTTATACCCGTAAACGCCTCGGGTCGCTCCACGGCCAGCGTCTGCATCGCCGCCGCTGCCGCCGCCTCCGCGGCATCGCGCGCCTGCACGACCGTCCGCTCCAACAGCCCCCGCAACTCGCTGCTCAGTGCCGGCATTGCTCGCTCCTCTTGCAACCCCTCTCTGGCTTCGCCATCTCTCCCCCTGACGGGGGAGAGCCAGAGTGAGCCGTGATGCCCAACGGCCGTCATCGCCGTTCTGGTATCCGGCAGACCCATTCCCAGCCCATGGCACCAAAGCTTCCCTTCGGCTCTCCCCCGTCAGGGGGAGAGATGGCGAAGCCAGAGAGGGGTCCTCACACAATCACCGGCGTTCCGGCCTCCACATCGCGCAGCAACTCCTCTTGCCAACGCTCCAGGTACGCCACAACCTCCTCGCGCGTTTGCAGCGTGCCGGAGGGTGGGTATACGCGCTTCGCCTTGGGCACCAGCAGTTTGGCGGATTCTTCACGCGCGCGGTCGGCCTGGGTGGCTACTGCGTCGATGCGCGTCTGCCAGGTATCCAGCGGAGCTGTATCCAGGGAGCGGAGCAGGTCCTCGTTCGTACCCAACTGCAATGGCGGTACCGGATCGAGCGAGCAGCCTTTGAGGATGTAGTCACGCTGGGTTTCTTTGATCGTCTGCCAGACCTGTGTCTTGCCGAGCGCGCTGAGGCTTTGCCGGCGCGCCGCGTCTAAATTCCCGCGCAGCGTTTGCAACTCCTCACGCAGCGCCGCCGCGACCGGCTCCAGCAGTGCGGGCACGGGGTCTGGTTCGGTGAGGAGCGAGCGTCCGGCGCGGATGGCTTCCGCCTGGAGTGCCACCCCATCGTGGATCGGCAGGGGTCGCGCGTGCTGCAACAACCGCTCCAGTAGTTGCCAGCGCGGCAGCCGCTCGGCGATGGCGTTCTTAGCAGTGGTCCAGGCGCGCCAATCGCTCAACAACCGGTCGCGCTGCTCCCACACGGCGACGAAGCGCTCGTTGCCGGTCTGGGCGAGCAGATCACCGAGATATCGCGCGTCCGCTCGCTCCGGCAGCGGCGGGTCGCCGCCGGCCTCCCGGGCCAACGCCTGTAGTCGTTCCAGTAGCATGGGCAGTGCGCCGGCTTCCTCGCCGGTGGCGAACGTGACCCCCAGTGTGGTCAGCAGGCCGCGGATGCCGATGCGCTGGATGGTGGTGATGATGACCGTGATCGGCTTGAACTCGATAACGCCGATCTGCTGCTGCTGAATAGCCTTTGCTTCCAACGCCTGGCCGTTGCGTTCGGCGCGGACGAGGCCGGCGGCAACAAGGGTCAGCAGCGCGCCGTCGATGGCGTCTTGCGGCCAGCCATACGGCGGGGCTGCAAATTGCTTGCGCAGCTCCGCACCGCGTGTGCCGGTGACGCGCAGGGCGCGCAAGACGTCGGCACAGACGGGCTGCTTGTCGGGTTCGCCGGAATAGCCGACGGCAGTCAACGGATCGCCGTTGCCTTGCACTGCGCGTTTGAGCGCGGTCGGCCAGCCGGGATGATCGCCGTCTGGAAACTGGGGGAAGAGGCGGGCGATGGCTGCTTCAATGGAGGTGCGGACGGAGGCGGCGAAGGCTCCCTCGTTCACCTCGTTGCCGCCACCCTGGTAGATGCGCGCTCCCCGCACCAGCGCGGCGACTTGGGCATCGAGGGCGGCGCGGGCGACCTGACGGCGGGACTCCATCCCGGCGCGGGCCTCGTTCCCCTCGGCGCTACTGGGGATGGGCCGCAGCTTGATGCACTCGTCAGCGGCAGCGTGGGCCGCCAGGGTGTCTTTCAGGGAGGGCTCGCGGCGGGGGATGAAGAGGAAGACGATGGGGCTCTCCGTGCCGGCGCGCTGGGCCTCCTCACGCACCGCTCGCTCCGAGGCTGACCACTCGTCGCGCACCCAGACGGGCACGGCGCCGGTTTGCAGGGCCGGCGGCTCGCTCTCGAAGTACAGTTCAAATTTGCGCGTCACCTTGCTGGCGCCCTGCTGAAAAGTCAGGCCGCGCAGGGCGCTGGCGATGGCGGCGCGCAGTTCCGTGTTGCGACTCTCGGCGATGCGGCCATCGTCGTTGGCGATTTGCACCTGGCGGCGGAGGAAGTCCTTGGTCCATTCTGCGCTTTCCACAGTCTGCAAGCGGTACTCGTCGTGGACGAGCATTATGGTTCCGGCGTCGACAAGGGTGCGCAGGAGGTCGGGGATGCGCTGGCGCAGGGAGGCGCTGCCGGCGCCGAGGTCCTCCACCAGCAGATCGGCCAGGGTATCGGCGGAAGCCCGGATGCCGACAGCGGCGATGCCTTCTGTCGAGATTTTGCTGACCAGGAAGATGGCGGCGCAGAGGCGGGAGCGCAGCCGCCCATCGGGCGTACCGTCGTCCTGCCCCGCGATAGTGTTGGCGACTTCGCGGAGGAGGGTACCGTTACTCAGCATATCGGCCTGGAGCTGGGGGTAAATGGCGTCGGCGGGGATGACCATACCCAGCGGCCGCAACGCCAGTTCGCGCGTGGTCTCGTGGACGATGCGCAGTTGGGTTCGCAACTGGCCGAAGCCGCCGGTATCGACGCCGCGCAGCACTGCCTCCCAGAAGCGGCGGCGCACCGGCAGCAGCGGGTAGTCGGCCACGAGGTTGGCGGCATCGCCGCCGGTCGCAGCAATCTTGCTGCCGGCGAGCTGACGGTCGATCTCCCCACGCACGGCCTCCAGCGCCGCCTGCACCGCCGGTACTTTGTCGGGCTGCTTTTGGAGCACGACTTCGCGGATGACCTTCTGCACGTCGGTGTCTTCCAGACCGACCTGGATGGTGAAGCGGCCCATCAGCTTTTGCAACTGCGGCGTCGCTTGCAGCGCCAGTTGCCCGGCCGCCACGAACATGACGTCGGCGCCGAAGCGGGCGGAGCAGGCTTCCACGGCATCTTGCACCATGCGGGTGCGGTCGTTGTCATCACCGATGAACTGCTGGAGCTCGTCAAAGACCAGCAGCGTGCCGGGAATCTTGCCGGGAACAGCCGACTGCAGGGCGAGGACGTCGCCGATGGCGGCCGTCATGTCGTCGTTGGATATCTCCGTCACGTTGGCGGGGTACTGCGCGCGCAGCAATTGCAGCACCTCAGCCGGGCGCTGCGGGAAGTCCGGCACTGCCGCGGCGACGGCGGCGGCCAGGAGCGGTGAGACGTAGAGGTTGCGCACCTCGCTCATGAGCTCCTTGCCTTGCGTCGCCAGATGGCGGACTACTGCAGCGTCGTAGCCGTTCTGGCGCAACCAGATGACAAAGCGCGCCGACTGGTATTGCTCAGGCAGCCCGGCGCCGGCGAAGACGATGGCGAGCAGGGCCAGGCGCACACTACCGGCCCCGGAACCGAGCCGGCCGGCGGCCGACCAGAGTCCGCCGCGCCGTCGCCCCTCCGTGGAGAGGTTCACGAGCAGCGCGTTCATGTCGTCCGGTAGGTTCGCCAGCCCCCGCGCCCGCGCGCCGTCGGGAAACTCGATATCCTGCCAGAGGTACTCCAACACGCGCAGCAAATGCGACTTGCCGCTGCCGTAAAAGCCGCTGACCCATGCGGCCGGTTGCTCGGGTTGGTTGAGGTTCGTCAGGTAGGCGTTGAGGATGCGCTCCAGTCCCCGCCGATAGGCGCCGTCGCAGACGAAGCTTGTCAACTCATAGCGCAGGACCTCCCACTCCTCCGGCGTGCTGGGGTCCATGACCTTGGCGACGCCGTGGTTGGGGATGACCGTGGTGAGCGGATCGTGGGTGAAGACTTCCCGGTTCAGCACAGGCTCTATCCTTTACTCTGGGCGGTGATCGGCGTTGCCAGGTAGCTCCAGCCGTCGCGGGCATCCAGGAGCCGGTAGTTGTTGCTCTCATAGTGGCCAGGGAAGAAGACGAGCAGCCGACCGCGCACGTGCGGCGCGACCGCCTCGATCAGCGGCGAGGCCCGGGTGAGACCGAACAGGGAGGCGACGCCGGTCATCGCCACCACAGTGTCCTGGTGCATGTCGGGCGCCTCCGGGGCGGTGACGAGCGCCTGCTCCGCCGTGCCGGCGAAGTCGGCCAGGGCCAGGTCCATTAGCTCCGGCTCCGCAAAATAGGCATCGCGATACTCGTGGCTGCCCATCCAGGTGGCGAAGCTATCGGTGAGATCGACCAGCGCCCAGCCGCGGCCGGCGGAGCGCGTAGCGATCTCAAATTCGCGGAGGTGCAGGCGCAGGCGGCGCTCCTGCGCCGGCTCGTAGACGGCAAACCAGACGCGCATTGGTCCGGCGATCCCGCGATCCCAGGGCAACTGGAGCTGGGAACGGTAGCTCTCCAGCAGGTCCCCGATCTCGCTCACCGCTGCTCCCCTCCAGAGCTATTCCGCATGAGGTAGCGAAAGCCGACATCGTGAACGGCGCCGGCGGCATGATAGTCGATCCAGCCCTGCCGCGAAGCAATGGTCGCCTGCTCGTACAGCACGTGCTCCGGCGCATCCAGCAAGCGGCACCAGAGGGTTGCGAAGAGCGCGTTGCCGCGCCGATCGCAGAGGTAGCCGAGGAACAGCGCGTAGGCAACGGCCGCCGGCCGGCACAATGCCCGCCCGCGCACCTTGTTCAGGCGCCCGACAAGATGCCCCGATTGCTGCCAGGTGGAAGCGGCGTGGCGGCCGATATTGGCGAGCGACATTGAGTTATACCGACCGGGGAAGGCGTCGTTGGCCGCCTGAGCAATGCGCTGTGGCGTCACCGTTGCGCCCTCCGGTGCCGCCAGGATAACGTCGGCGGTGGCGCGTAGCAGCGGGTCGCGGGCGCAGGCGCAGAGCAAGGCGAGCAGCGGTTGCGCTTGGGTATCGGCGTCCCAGAGATCACGCAGGGCGCGAAACAGCAGCGTCTCCGGACTGAGGGCGTAGAGCTCGCGCAGCCGCCGAAACGAGTCGCGGCGCGTCGCCAGCGTGCCTTTGGCGAGCACGTTCTCCTCGATGATCGCCGCACGGTAGTCGTCCCGGCAGGCAGTCTCCGGTTCTGCCGCGAGCAACAGGCGTAGCTCCGCCAGCATCATCGTGCGGCTGCCATGGGTGCCGACCGGGTTGATCATCAAACCAGAGGCGAGGGCGGCGGACGGAACTATCGTCAAGAAGGACCTCGCCAGCCTGTGGCATGTCCGTCATGGTGCTTCACCAGCGGAAGTATATCTTGACGGGTTGTCGGCATGCCCCGAATGGTTTCCGTACCGCGACGGAGAAGTAGGTCGTGCCGGCGTGGCACAGTAAGGCGACACCGCGGTCGTGCATTATGCCCCCGGGTGTTTTCGCCACCGCAATTGGGATCCCCGCCCCTTCCCGCTCCCGCCGGCGCCCCGCATCGGTCCTCCACCCAGCCTACCCGCTCCCCACCGAAAACCAACGGAAACGAGACGCCCGCGCTCCCACCGTACGCGCCTCAAGACCGTAGTAAAAAGACACTGCATGAGCGCGACCGCGACCATAACGGTTGATAGAGAAGGCAGGGGTGAGGTGTAGGAGCCCCTGCCATCGGAAGAACGGGGGATAGCCGCCGAGACGCGATATTGGATCAACGCGGTATTCCTGCTCAAACGGCGGCGGATGACCCCAGCGCCGCGCGCGCGGCGTGGTAGCCGCACATGTCGTGTACACCGCCTCCCGGCGGGGTGGACGACGAACAGAGGAACACACCAGGTAAGGGCGTGGAATAGGGAGAGAGGCGGACGGCGGGCCGGAACACCATCTGGCGGAGCGTCGATTCTCCACCGCTGATATCGCCGCCGAGGAGATTCGGGTTGTGGCGCTGCAACGCGGCCGGGTCCATGACGTGGCGCGCCAGGATTCGATTGCAGAAGCCGGGAGCGAAGCGCTCGATCTGGGCCTCGATGCGCGCCGTCATGTCGGCCGTGCTCCCGTTGGGAACGTGGCAGTACGCCCAGGCGACATGCTTCCCTGCCGGCGCTCGCGACGGGTCGAACAGCGACGGCTGCGTGACCAGGACGTAGGGCCGCTCGGCGGGCTGCCCCCGCCACTCGCCGTTTCGCCCGGCCTCCATTTCCGCCAGCGTCCCGCCGAGATGGACCGTCCCCGCCTGGCTGCACTCGGCCGCCCGCCAGGGGATCGGCCCATCCAGCGCCCAGTCGACTTTAAAGGTGCCCAGCCCGTACTGAAAGCGCTCCAACTGCTGCCGGTAACCAGCCGGTAGCGGTGCGCCGCCGAGCTGAAGGAATTGCTGGGGGGTCACGTCTAACAGGGTCGCCTTGGCGCGCGGGAGATCGTCCAGTGAGTGCACCGTCATACCGGTGATCACCTCGCCGCCCAACGACCGGAGATAGGAAACGAGCGCGGCGGCAATACTGCCCGAACCACCCAGCGCAAAGGGCCAGCCGGCGCCGTGGCCGGCGATGCCGAGCATGAGGCCGAAGGCGGCGCTGGGAGGCTGATCGAGGGGTAAGGTCGCATGGCAGGCGATACCGGCAAAGAGCGCTCGCGCCGGCTCCTCCCGAAAGAGGCGCTTGGCCAGCCAGGTCGTGGGCCAGAGGGCGCGCATCCCGAACCGCGCCAGTAACAGCGGATGGCGCGGCATATGGAGCAGCGGCCCAAGCGTCTCTCGGAAGAGCATTTCATACCGCCGTACAAAAGGCGCCATGAGCCTGCTATAGGCGGCTCCGTCGCGGCCGAATCGCCGCGCGGTTGCACTTACCGAGCGTTCCAGCACCGCGGCGGTGCCATCGTCCAGGGGGTGCGCCGCGGCGAATGGCGGCTGCACCCACTCCAGCCCATGCGCCGCCAGCGGCAATTGTCGTAAGTACGGTGAAGCCACGCCCAGCGGATGCACCGCGGAACAGACATCGTGGAGAAAGCCAGGCAGCGTTAGCGGCTCGGTACGCGCCCCGCCCCCTGCGACTTCCGCCCCCTCGATGACGAGCACAGAACGACCGGCCCGCGCCAGTTCCACTGCCGCCGCCAGGCCATTGGGCCCCGATCCGACGACGACCGCATCATACTGCCGGCGCATCCTGTCGCCGGCCATCACCAGCGCTCCCGCAACCAGCGATAGGCCAGTGCGTTTGTCAGCCCGAACCCCAGCGCCGACAGCCAGTGCAGCACCGTCTCACGCGGGTCGCGCTGTCCAACCTGGCGTTCCGCTCCCGTGCGGGTCGCGGCACCCAGTGGCGAGAAAGCGGCAAGATAGACCAGGCCGCCCAGCACGGCGCCGCCCAGTGGGGGGGGCACACGACGGTGGCCGCGCCAGTCGACGAGCAAGCCGTAGAGCGCTCCCCACATTGCGCCGTACTCGAGGTGGAACACCGCCCCCAGCAGCCATTGCATCGGCGTGGAAAGGTGCGAACCAGCGTGCGCCGCGGCACTGCGCACGAAGCGCGGCCCGATATCGGCCCGTTCTCGCACCCCCAGGAGTTGCCCCACTACTTGCGCCAGCACCACCTGCGGAATGCCGGCGATCCAACCGGCGGTCACTCCACGTGTGATCGTCAGCGTCACCTTGGCAATCGTGGTCGTCTCAACGATTCGTTCCGGCTCGGGCATCGTCACCCCCCATTCGGCTTCCATCGCCATGAGGCTAGCCAGTGCAGATATCGTGCCGGACACGGGAGGTGCTGGCCAGCGTTTTCGCATGCGTGTATGCTAGGCGGCGCCAAGGGAATAGGATGGAAGGAGGTGGAACAGATGCGGGTCCTGGTCATGGGAGCAGGGGCACTCGGCGGCTGTTACGGGGCGGCCCTCGCCCAACATGGTCATGCTGTGACGTTCGTCGCACGCGGCGAGCACCTATCCGCCATGCAAGCGCACGGACTAGAGATTCGCCACGGGGAGGATAGGACGCTGCTGAAACCCGTAAGGGCAGTGGCGACGCCCAGCGAAGCGGGTTCCGCCTTCGACCTCGTTCTGTTCGCGGTGAAAGGCTATGATATCGACACCGCGGCTGCCGCCCTGCTCCCGGTGCTGGAGCCGGATACGGCGGTGCTGCCCTTGCAGAACGGAGTGGACAGCGTTGACCGCCTGGCGACGCTGCTCGGCCCCGAGCACGTCCTGGCCGGCGTTTCCTATATCCGCGCCGGCCGGCCGGCGCCAGGGGTGCTTGAATTCGTCTCCCACTTGCGCCCGACGGTTATCGGAGAGCAGTCGGGTCATCTGACACCGCGGGTGGAGGCAATCGCGGCCGCGCTCGGAGAGGCCGGCATTCCGGTCGTTATTAGTGATGATCCCCGTCGCGCCATCTGGGAAAAGTTCGTGGGGATGGTGGCGCTCGGCACCATTACCAGCGCTTGCGCCGCCCCTATTGGTCCGATCCGCGAGACAGCCGAAGGACAGGCCCTCCTGCGCAACCTTTTGGACGAGGCTGTCACGGTAGGTCAAGCGGCCGGCGTAACCCTGACGGCCGCCACGGTGGACCAAATGCTGAACATCGTCGCGGCGATGCCGCCGACAAACAGCACCTCGCTCCGCGATGACTTCGAGCGTCGTCATCGTACGGAGTTGGATTTCCTGACCGGGGCGATGGTCCGCTATGGCCGGAACCTTGGCGTTGCTACCCCCGCTTTCGCAGCACTCTACGCGGTGCTCAAAGTACGGGCGCTCAGCTTCGGCGGCCTGTAACGTCGCTGAGGTTGGTTGACAGCAACGTACGCCGTTGCGGAGCCATGACCGGCATATTCACGTGTAGATCAATTGTGCCGCGGTCGCCGGAAACGGCAAGATCCGAGACGGTCGCAATCAGCAGGGAGAACAAGCTGTGGTGGTTGCCCCTTGCCCAAAGGCCAGGCTCAGCACCACTGGGCTCAGACGCTGAAATAGGTGTCGCCAGGCTCCCGCGGCAGGCGGCGGAGCCGCTGATTGCGCAGATCTGGCTCCAGCCCAAGGGCCTCCAAAGGAACCACCCCGAGCAGTGGCCGCGTTCCCACCGGCAGTTCCAAGCAATCGAAGGTACCGTCGCGCCCGAGGAGGGTCAGTGCCGCATCGCGGTAGAGGCCTGCCGTTCCTGGACCCGCAGCCGTGAGGATGGCCACTTCCTCCCGGAGCTCAAGGCCCAGACGCGCGATCACATCGGCCGGCAGTGCGAGTGTGGTCGATCCGGTGTCTACGATGACGTCGTCGAGGATAACGGAGCGCACAGCGTCCGCCTGGCGGTGGCCCCGCCTGGCCTCAATCTGATCAGCGTAGTTGGTGACGGTGAGCGGTGTCGTGACCTTGCCCAAGGCGTGCGTCTTCTCCCTGTTTGCGAAGGAAACCAAAGTCGTACCTCCAGGTCGCCAATTATACGGCGCTATGGCGAAGCCACTACGTTTGGGCGTGTCGACGCTTGTTCTTCCTCCCACCGGCGCCGCCGATGCGCAAGATAGAACCGGCGCTGCCGATGCTGAGAATACTGCCCACACTGCCAATGCTGAGGATGCTACCGGAACTGCCGATGCTCAGCACACTACCGGCGCTGCCGATACTCAAGATGCTGACAAAGCTGGCGAAGCTGCCAATACTGAAGGCGCTGAACAGGCTGCCGTAACTCGCTATGCTCTTGCCCGATCTGCCCAGCTGTAGTGCTGCACCGAGTTTTCCTCTTGACGATGGCAACTTTTCCCCCTTTGGCATGCCGGCTACTGTTCGACATGCAGTAGCATACGGCGCAGCGACGCGGTCGCCTTGCCGCCGCCAGGAGAAGGAGTGCGCATGCCGTCAACGGAGCAGCGCGTTTTCGAATCACGGGAGGTGTTCGCTGGTCGCATCGTCAAACTGCGTGTGGATTCTGTAGCGCTGCCAAATGGAAAGACGGTAGAGCGCGAAGTGGTCGAGCACCGCGGCGCGGTGGCGATGGTGGTGCTGGACGACCAGGATCAGGTGCTATTGGTGCGTCAACACCGGCCGGCCGTCGGCGAGGATCTGCTGGAACTGCCTGCCGGCACCCTTGAAGTAGATGAAACGCCGGAAGCATGTGCCAAACGCGAACTGGCCGAGGAACTGGGGATGGCGGCGTCCAGATGGACGCCCCTGGCCCAGTGCTACTCGAGCCCCGGCTTTTGCACGGAATTGCTCCATCTCTACCTGGCTGAGGGTTTGACCCCGGCGCAGGGACAGCCCGACGAGGACGAGGCGATCACCGTCGAACGGCTGCCGCTGGCCGAGGCGCGCGCGCGGGTGGCGGATGGCACGATCCGCGATGCCAAGACGATCGCCGGACTGCTGCTGGTGGCGTTGGGGCGAAGTGGTCGCTAGACGAGACGGCGGTGCTTCACATCCCTTATGGCCCTGCCTATCCCCCGGTACGTGCTGCAATTGCCGTCGCAGTGAGGCGGTGCAATGGAGTCTCGCCGCGCACCACACGAGCGAAATCGTCGGCCAGGAGATCGGCGGTGCGCCAGTTGGCGTCGCGCGTCCGGCCGGCGATATGCGGCCTGTGGACCACGTTGGCGCGACCGCGGAGCGGATCGTCCAGGGGCAGCGGTTCGACGTCATAGACATCAAAGGCTGCCGCCAGTTCATTCGCCAGGAGTCGTTCGCGCAACGCTGCCATCTCGACAGCATGAGCCCGTGTGGCAATCACCACCAGCGCCCCTTGCTGCAGCCGAGCAATGCGCTCACGGCTAAGGAGGCTCGTGGCCGAGGGCGTCGGTGGCACCAGAACGAACACGACCTCCGATTGATCAACGAGCGTGTCCATATCCACGAGCCGAACGCCCCATTCTTGCGCGACCGAGGGCGCCAGAAAGGGATCGTACCCAAGCACCGCGCCGCGCAGGTCTGGTCCGGTAGCGGCATCAGCGCCGAGGGCGACGCACCATCTGGCCACGCGTCCGCCAATCTGGCCCAGGCCAATAATGCCGACGCGCTTGGTACCAAGTTCGCCATTCACAAAGTCGCGGGCATCGCAGAACTGCTCCGCCTCGTAGCGGAACGATGCCGCACCGCTCGCTACCTCCTGATGCCAGATGGGAATCCGGCGCAACGCGGCAAGGGCAAGACCGAGCGCCAGTTCCGCCACGCTCTGGCCCCAGGCCCGCGTCGTATCGATGACCGGGATGCCCCGCGCCGCCAGTTCGACCAGCGGCAGACCATGCCCGGTATTGTCGGTGTTACAGCCGACAACCCGCAGGCTGAAAGCAGCGTCCAATGTATCGCTCGTGAACCGCCCGCCAAACCAGGCGATACCGGTTATGCTACCGAGGTCAGCCACTTGTTCCACAGACTGATCGCGCTCGACTTTCGCTACCTGCACCTCGCCCGTTTCCGCCAGGCGAGCGCAGAGACGTTCTTCCACAAACGGCCAGACCCGCTGGAAATCCGCCGGTCTGGTAAAGAACCAGCGTGGACGTTCCATAACAGTCATCTTCCTAGCCTTCGGGATCGAATGTTGATTCTCTGGTGTCACCAGTCTCCGGCACTGACCGACGGGCACGGATGGGTGCCGCGTACCATTGACCTAAGAGTTCGTCTATTCCTTCCTCGTGTTCCCCAACGGCAAGGGCTGCGGTCTGCACACTCGTGTGCCAGTCGGTCCGGACGACATGGAGCCGCCGAGGCAATGACGACCGATTCCTAGCCGCGGCAGGCTCGTAGCGGCAGTGGCATAATCCGCGATCTTCCAAAAGTGAAGCCGCGCGAGTTATAGCGCGTTGCTGTCCAGGGCTCAATGAGTGGCCTAGTTGCTGCTTGGCGTACTCGGTCACTAATAATCTGCCGCCATAATGGTCGAGCCCTTCCAGTATGAATCGCTGCCAGTAGCCCAGGCCCCGGCTCATTGCTTTGCTCCCAACTGCTCATCGTCAAACTATCGTCTGATTGTATGCCGTTTGAACCTACAACACTTACTAGAATAACGAACACTTATGTGCCTGAAAGAGACCCTGTCTATGTGCTCCAGACACGGCAGAACTCCGCCGTGCCCGGACCATCTGGTACAACCAAGAGGGTGAGGATGGCACAGATGATGGCAACACAGAAGTTGCGTGGCCGCAGCGTGATGGGAAGAATGGACCGGGATGATGGTTCGTGATTAGGTCAGGGCGGGTTCACGTTTTTGCTGACGAGGCTGGCAATTTTGACTTCTCGCGCGGCCGAGGAGCATCCCGTTACTTTATCCTCACCACGATCACGATGACGGATTGCACCGTCGGCAGTGAGCTACTGGACTTGCGCCGCCAGCTCGCTTGGGAGGGCCAAGATTTTACCCAAGAGTTCCATGCTACCGAGGAACGGCAGATCGTTCGTGACGAAGTATTCAAACTCCTGGCACGGCACTCGTTTCGCATTGACGCAACGATTTTCGACAAGCCGAAGACGCAACCCCACCTACAAGAGCTAGCCAAGTTTTACAAGTTAGCTTGGTACTATCACTTCCGACACCTAGGGTCCGCCGTCGTGGGACAGGACGGCGAACTCTTTGTCATCGCCGCTGCGCTTGGCACCAAGTTGCAGCGCGCGACGCTCCATCAAGCGGTGGCGGATGTGATTTCCAATACCTCCGAGAGGACTGCCTTCCCCACGCAGTTCTGGCCCGCAGCAAGTGATCCATGCCTTCAAGTCGCCGATTACTGTTGTTGGGCAATCTAACGTAAATGGGAGCGCGCCGATTCGCGCTCATACTCGCTGATTGCTGATAAGATTGCGAGCGAGTATCCCATGTTTAGCAACGCAGAGAAGGTGTATTACTGAGCACTCAGGTGCATCGGCCGGCTAGCCGAGCAAGTGCCCGGCAGAGCCCAGGGGCTCTTGTCACCAGCCATCAACAGCCTATTGAGTATACCGCGATGATACCGTTGCCGGACCTGTCGGGCGTCAAGGTGGAAATTTGCACCCGCGCGCGCGTTGCATTACCTCACGGTAGAGCGGAACGAACACGACCCCAGTTAGTATCGGTGCGAACCATAGGACTGGGAGTTCTCCTGTACTCAATGCTGGTCAGGAATAATGGGCTGCGACGTCTACTCTAAATGTAAAGCTGTGTTGAACGTCAACTAACGAGGGTAGGAGAACTGATGCGCGACCTTACCTTGAGCGTGCTGGACCAATCGCCCATGCGCGAGGGTGGCACGGCGGCGCAGGCGCTCCGTGAGACGGTGGCGCTTGCCCAGGCGACTGAACGTTTCGGCTATCAGCGCTTCTGGGTGGCGGAACACCACAACTCGGCAATGTTTGCTGGTACGACCCCGGAAATTTTGATCGGCCAGATCGCCGCGCACACCTCCACGATCCACGTCGGCAGCGGCGGCGTGATGCTGTCGCACTATTCCGCGCTCAAGGTGGCGGAGACGTTCCGCATCCTTGCCTCCTTTTACCCTAACCGAATCGACCTCGGCATCGGGCGGGCGCCCGGCAGCGACCCGCGAACCGCCGTGGCGCTCGCCCATCCCAAAGCCGTGGCCGACATCCAGCAATTTCCGCGTCAGGTGACCGACCTGCTCGGTTTCTTGTACGACCAGTTGCCGCAGGAACACCCATTCACCGGGATCGAAGCGCAAGCGGGCGACGGCGTAGAAGGTCTGCCCGAAGTCTGGCTGCTCGGGTCGAGCGACTACAGCGCCCAACTGGCGGCCGGGCTGGGTTTGCCCTTCGCCTTCGCCGACTTCTTCGGCACGGCCGGCGACTACGGACCGCAGATTGCGGAACTCTACCGCCGGCAGTTCCGACCGTCGGCTGATCTCCAGCAGCCCAAATGCAGCGTCGCCCTTCATGTCGTGTGCGCCGACACGGCGGAGCGCGCTAGGGTTGTCAGCGCCAGTATGCGCCTACTGATCGGCAGTATTCGCAGTGGCGGTCCCCGCCGACCGCTCTCGTCGCCGGAGGACGCCGCTCAGCAACTGGCAACCGCCAACAACGGCGCCTTGATTGCCGGCTTCACCAGGCACTATATCGAAGGTGATCCAGATATGGTGCGGGCGGCCTTGCTGGTCGCCGCAGAGCGCTATGGGACCACCGATCTCTTCATTGCCACCAACTGCTTTGCGTTCGCCGACCGGCTGCGGTCCTACGAACTGGTGGCGGCGCTATGAATAGCCGAGGGCCACGTCCACCGGGATCTCCAGTCCTGCAAGGACCGATGACGCGACCGTTGCACCGCGACCGGCCGTGACCAAGTTTCGATAGTGACCATCCTCCGGCTCGGTGTGACGCTCCAGCCGTTCCCCCATGAGATCGACAAGAAACACCTCCGGGATGCCGGAGGCTGCATAGAGGGGCAGCTTGATCGCTCGGTCGTCGGCGAGCGACGAGTCGGCAACTTCGATCAGCATCAACACATCGGCCGGCGTCGGCAACGCCGTGCGGTAGCTCTTGGCGCGTAATACGGCGACATCCGGCTCCAGTTCGCTGCGATCGTTCAGACCAACGGGATTCTGGCTCCTGATCTCAACCGAATCGCCGCCAGTGCGTACCAGAAAATTATGCAACTTGGTCACGCTGGTGGCGTGAACGGGACCAATCGGACTCAACGAAACGATCACTCCATCAATCAACTCAACACGGTCATCCTCGGTCAGCACACCGGTCTCCGCCAGACGATGGTACTCGGCCACGGTGATGAGCACCGCGTCGCTCGGTGCAATCATTGGCAACCCTCCAAACTGCCAGCATACCAGTGCGCGTACCGCGGAGTAGGATGGCAATCATCGACTCCCTGCCGGAGCGAATCGCGGTATCTCGAAAGGACGCCGGCTATGCGACAGTTCGACGCAATCGTCATCGGCGCGGGCAGCGGCGGCCTCACCGCCGCCCGCCGGCTTTCGCTGGCGGGTAAGCGCACCGCTATCGTCGAGGCCGATCGCCTGGGCGGCGATTGCCTCAACTGGGGCGGCGTGCCGACGAAGACGCTGATCAGCACGGCGAAGCTGTGCCACCAGATTGCGCACGCCGGCGCTATCGGCCTACAGGTGGACGCTGCTCGGCTGGACTTTGCCGCCGTGATGGCCCACGTGGCCGGCGTGCAAGCTGAGCTGGGGACCGAGGAGCGCCGCTACTACATCGAGGAGCCGGGTGTGGAAGTGATCCACGGGACCGCCATATTTACTGATCCGTATACGGTGAAGATCGGCAACGACGAGTTGGTGCATTTTGAACACTGCATCATCGCCACCAGCTAGCGAGCCATGACGCCGCCGATCCCCGGTCGGGGCGCAAATCGTCGGCCCAGAGGCCGGGGAACTGATCGGCCCGTTGACAATGCTCATGGCCAATCACCTCCCACTCGGTCTGTTCGCTCGGACAATCCAGGCTTATCCCACGCTCAGCCTTGGTGTGCGCCAGGCCGCTGCCCAACTCTGGGAGTCGGCGGCAGCGATCCGCGGTCAGCCGGCGCGCTCTAGCAGTTAGCTGGAGCCAGTGGTAGGTCCGCCGCTTCACCGTCGTAGGGATGCCCATGCTCGACGAGATATTTGAACGCGGCAAGCGTATGCGGCGCCATTCTCCGCATCACCGGGGCGATTATCGGCTCAAGAATCCGCCCTAGGGTGCCTCCTTTGACCTCCAACTCCGCCTCGCTGGTAAGCAAGGTTTTTTCACCTTGCGGGAGAACGGACCAGCTATTGACCGCGCGTTTCATCAACGGAATCCCGAATCCCTCGTAGGTGAAGGATCGTCCCTCCTCCCATGCCACCCAGCGCTCGGTTATTGTCTGACGGCCCGTCAACTCACAGATCCGTTCAGCGCCCACCCCTTGTGCTAATGCCCCTTCACATCGCGCGTGTAAGACGGGCTCCGCCCACAACTCAATATCTTCCAGCTTGGCCAAACGGGCCCACACACTGTTGGCCGGCGCCTCTATGCACACGGACGCGCCGAGCTTGATCATCCGTCATCCTCTTTTCGATGCGCATCTTCAGGTCGTTGTCTCACGCGGTCTTCCTGCTCGGGATTCTCGGGAACTGGTGTCAAAATCAATCTACCATAGCGGCGTAGGTCCCTTATCACTTTGTGAGCGCCCAGCGCTATCTTCAGGCTACTCCTCGATGCTACGCCAATGCGGTACCTTAGCTCGACTTTGGCCATTTGGGGAGTGGGTGGGCAGTCGGGTAGGCTCGTCAAAACTCTTGCTGGAGGAAGACGATGCCGACCCGACCGCCGACCATACTACAACTGCTCGCGGCGTTCGCGCCAGT
>JBPCLN010000204.1:0-7849 GCA_051003235.1 Chloroflexota bacterium
CACCGACGAGCAGTTGCTAGTTGGCACGCGGAAAGTCTCGGCGGGAATGGTGCAGGGGTGAGGGAGCAGGGCCGCGACCGTAGTCGCGGCCCTGCTCGTTATCTCCTCCCCGGAAAAATCAACGGCGGCGGTGGGCCATCGTCCTCCGGCTCACCGGGGCGGATCAGGCGCGGCCCGGCAGGGGCCCTGGGCGGCGACTCCTCCGTTGATTCGGCGGCATCAGTGCCAGGGGCGTCTTGCTCCGCGTTCGGTCCGGGACGCTTGCCGCTGCCGCGCCGGGACGCCAGTTCTTGCTCTTCGGCGCGTTCGGCCAGGGTCTGTTGCAGGATACCGCCACACTGCTGCCAGAGCAGGGAGCGCACGATGAAGCTCATGATATCGCTCGTCACCTGATTCGTGGCATTGGCAATTTCGACGGCGAGCGCCTTCGACGTTTCTTCGGGGCTCTCCGCCTGGTGGCTGGTGACGGCTTCGCCGACGAGCGCCTGACAGAGATGTTGCACAAAACCGAGCGGATCCTGGGGCGTAAGTTCGACTTCGTAGCCGGAGAGCAAACGGATGACGCGCAAGCCGCCCGGCCGGATGCCCCCGAGCCACAGCGCCAGGCGGGCGGACGTCACCGCCAGAGCGTCGGCCTGCTCACCCGCCGCCTGATACAGCTCCGGCGTCTGTTCGTGCAAAGCGGCGAGCGTGCGCCCGATCACCTGCTCGATGAACTCCGGCGCTTCGCCGGCCGGTTGCTGGGGCGCCTCGCGCTCGTCCTGCTCATCCGCCATTCCGGTCCCTTTCCCTCGCCCCCTGTACCCCTGTACTCTCTGATGCCAATCGAGCGTAGCATGCCGGGGCGATTCGCCGTCAGTCGCTCCACAAACGGCCGGTGAGCGTCGTCAGCGCCTGCCCGCCGATTGCCGTCACCACCACCATCTGCTCCGTACTGCAGCCGCCGAGACCGGGTTGAAAGATACCCGGCTCGACGCAGAGCACCATGCCCTCCTCCAGCACGCCCGAACCCGGCGCGAGCATTGGCGCTTCGACCGTTTCCAACCCGATGCCGTGGCCGGTCGAGGAAGAAGCGAAGGCGCCGAAACCGGCCTCTTTGATGGGCTGGCGGCCGGCAGCGATGACATCGTTGATCGGCACGCCGGCGCCGACCGCCGCCACCGTGGCGGCGCTTGCCGCCAGACCGGCTTCCAGCAACCGGCGTTGGGCACCTGCCGGGCGGCCACAGACCGCCGTCCGGTTAACGTCGAAGGCGTAGCCGGCCACCGCGCCAATCGCGTCCAGGGCGACGATTTCCCCCTCCGCGATCCGGCGATCGGTTGCCTGCGGCCAGCGCGAACCCCAGGCGCTATAGGGGCCGGAATGGACCCGAAAGTAGCGCACAAAGTCGGCGCCGGCCAGCAGGCAGGCATTCGTGCCGGCGGCGCAGATGGCACGTTCGCCGGCGCCGGGCCGGATGGCCACCAGAGCAGCGCGCAGACCAGCCTCCGCCACCTGGGCGGCGCGTTGCAGGAGCGCGATTTCGGCGACGCTCTTGATCGCCCGCTGCCGGCGCACCAGGGCATCCTCAGCCGCCAACGTCATCTGGGGAAAGGCGGCCGCCAGGTCCTGCGCCGCCGGCCAGGGCAGGAGATCGCTGCCGGCCACGGCCAGACGGCGGACCGTCGGCAACTGCCGCAACGCTTCGATCACGCCGCCGATGACGTCAGGATTGGGCCGGATATCGTCTATCGGTACCAGCGGTCGATGGACGGAGGGATGATCAACGATCAGCACCGGCGCGCCACTCGCCGGCAGCACCAGCGCCCCGTGGCCGGTGCCGCGCCGGCCGGCTAGGAACGGCGCGGTCGGGAAGGGCGGGAAGTGGTTGGTGAGGTAGGCAAGGTCGCCCGGACGCTCGTAGAAGGACCGGCCCAGCACGAGCAAGGCGTCGTACCCGGCCACGGCCACGGCCTGGCGGGTCCGTTCCAGGCGACCGGCAACCTCCACGCGGTCGATGGCCAGGCTGGCGGGGCTGAGTTGCTCGGACTCCGTCATGCGTGCTGCCTCCGTTACCAGCAGCGGAGTATACTCGGCCTCATCAGATGAACGGGCGGGAAAGGAAGCACAGACTTGAACGGTCAGGATATCACCGAAGCGCGGCTGCTGGAGCAACTCGCCGCCGCCGACCTGCCCGCGCTGCTCGGGGAACTGGTGCGCCGGCCGAGCTTCGAGCATGAGACCGCCGTGGTGGAATACCTCCAGGGGCGGTGGCAGGAACGGGGTCTGGTGACCGAAGTGACCGACGTGGAACCAGGCCGTTGCAATATCACCGTCCGCGCCGGCCGGCCCGGGCCGGCCTTCCTGTTCAACAGCCACATGGACACCGTGCCGCCCGGCCAGCGGGAGCGCTGGTCAGCCGATCCCTTTGGTGGCGAGATTCGCGCCGGCCGGCTGTACGGCCGGGGGGCGGTCGACGCCAAAGGCTGCCTGACCGCAATGATCGGCGCTTTCGAGGCGCTGGCCGCGTTGGACTATCCCGGCACCCTGCTGCTCTCCGCGGTTGCCTACGAGGAGAACGGCGGCTACGGCACTCGACGCGATGTAGAGCGCGGCCTCCGGGCGGACGCGGCCATGGTCGGCGAACCGACGAATCTGCAACCGAATCTCGGCCATCGCGGCGCCTCGCGCCTGGAAGTGGAGTGTCAGGGCATGCCGGCCCATAGTGCGCAGCCGGACGAAGGCGTCAACGCCATCGCCGCAGCCGCCGAAGCCGTGCGCGCCCTTGTGGCCCTCAACAAACGATTGGCGAGCCGTCTGGATCCGGTACTGCGGCAGCATCCACACCTCACTGTGACCATGATTCGCGGTGGCGACGCCGGTAATGTCGTGCCGGCCCGCTGTACGCTCCTCCTGGACCGCCGGACGCTGCCATCGGAGCGCGCCGAGGCGGTGGAAGCGGAGATCCTCGATGCCGTGCGCGAAGCGACTGCCGGCAGCAAGGCGGAGGTCATGCTCTCCGGCATCCGGCATACCGCCGGCGCCGTCATCGACCCGACGGCGCTGGTTGCCACGACGCTGTGTGACGCAGTCCGCGACGTGACCGGCCGGGCGCCGGCGCCGGCCGGCTTCTTCGCCTGCTGTGATATGACCTACCTCGCCGCCGCCGGCATCCCGACCGTGATTTTTGGGCCCGGCGAACAGCGCATGTGCCATATCTTTGACGAAAGCATGGCGCTGGACGATCTGCGTCAGGGAGCGCAGGTCTACGCCCTGACGGCTCACCGCTGGCTGCGGGCACGGGGGTGAACGGTGAGGGGGGGGACGGCGCCTTGCGATGCATCGAAGCGCAGACAGGTCAAATACTCGAACTCGAGTTCCAATTTTTGCCGCACAAATCCGCCGGCGGCTGCTTGGTAAAGGAAACTCCGCAATTGTCGGCGCAGTAGTCGGCCCAACGCTCGTTGGGCCGGGCCCTTGTGCAAACACTTCGGCAAAAGTCCGGCCATTGAGAGGGTGCTATAGCGCCGTAAAAGCATTGCCTGGTCGGCATAGCAATGGTAGGATGAGCCTAGTTCCGCTGCCGCAATGGCGAGGCACGGAAGAGGGCTGGAAAGGCGGAACTGGTCGAGCGGACGAAGGCCATGGTGGTTTCCCTTGGGTGCTCGCGGACCCATCAAGTCAACCGTGCTAAGCCGCTCTACCGGAGTAGCGCCGAAAACCGGCAACGCGACGGATTGGGCGGTCCGTACTTGCGCGTTTTGGTGACGCCTGATGCCGCGGCGGACCTGGTGATGTGGGAGGAGCAGGCGACCGGAAACGTGGTACTGTACACCGATCCTGAGCGTATGCCGTGTATCTTTCTCGCCCACGGTAACGACCTGCGGGGCTTGGGTCAGGGCCTCCTACCGGAGCCGGTATTACTCGGCATTCTTCAGGGCGCGCCGCCCCTGATTATTCCCCTGAAGGGGATTGGAAGCGTTCAGTGGCAAATCGCAGGGAACGAGCAAAACCGAGATGAAAGCAGCCACTCTTGACCGCGTGGTTGAGCACGCGCAACCGATCGCTCCCTCAAAATCGGGAGCCGATCGTCTTCCCTTTCAAAAAAAGGTGAATTTGCTTTCCGACCGCGGTCTCTGGCCCCAGTTGGAGGCGCTGGCGAAAGGTCACGGCTGGCACAGTGAGGAGATGCGGGCGTTCATCGACGCCAACCTGCCGAAGGCGCCGTGTCCGATCTGCGCTACCACTTTCTATGTCTACTCCCGGCGCGTGAAATACTGTTCGGATCGCTGTCGGCGCATCGCTGCCGCCGGCAACGAGCGGACGCGAGACACGGCACCGGCGACGCCGCCGACGAGGGCGGAAAGCAGCGAGAAACCGAAGGCGCCGGTCAATGGGGATCTCTGCGTCCGGCTGGAACGCACTGGCGACGAGCCCCTGGATCGCCGCTTCTATATCCTGATGGTCGTCCAGGACCTCTTCGGCGCGGTGGCACTGGTACGGCGCTGGGGACGCGACGAACGCGAACACTCCCAGCAAACAGTCACCAGCTTCCTGTCGCTGGATCAGGCGCTGGAGCAGTTGGAACGGCACAAGGCCATCTGCCTGAAGCGCGGCTACCGCCTGGTGGCCGTGGAGCGCGGACGCGTTGATCCGCGCACGCTCTCCTAGGCAAAAGTGGGCCGCGACTGCGGTCTGCGGCCCTGTTGCATAGCCAAACGGTATTGGGTGAGCTGTCGCGTGGATAACCGGCCGATCGGCGTGTTCGACTCCGGCCTCGGCGGCCTGACTGTTGTCCGCCAACTGATGCAGGCCCTCCCCACGGAGCGCATTGTCTATCTAGGAGATACCGCGCGCGTGCCTTATGGCTCGCGCAGCGCAGAGATCGTGCGCAAGTTCGCCCGCCAGGATGCCTATTTCCTGGCGGGACGCAACGTGAAGTACATTGTCATTGCCTGCAACACGGTTTCCGCCCAGGCGGAAGCGGACCTCGTCCGCCGGCTCGCCATCCCCGTGCTGGGGGTGATTCAGCCGGGCGCGGCGGCAGCAGTGGAGGGGAGCACGGGGCGGATCGGCGTCATCGGCACGCTTGGCACGATCGCCAGCGGCGCTTACCAGCGGGCGATCGCCACGCGCCGGACGGAGATGGAGGTCGTCGCGTGGCCCTGCCCCCTGTTCGTCCCCCTGGCGGAAGAAGGGGCCCAGGACACCGCGGCCGCCCGCCTAATTGCCGAGGACTATCTGGCGCCATTCCGCGCCGCCGCCGTCGACAGCCTGATCCTTGGCTGCACCCATTACCCGATCCTGGAAGCGGTGATTGCCAAGACGATGGGGCCGGCGGTGCGCCTGGTTGATCCGGGCGTGGCGCTCGCCGCCGTCCTCGTCACCGAACTCGCGCGCCTTGGGCTCCAGTCCGAAGGAGACCAGGCCCCGCAGCACCAGTATTTCGTCACCGACCGCTCGGTGCACTTTCAAGAACTGGCAGAGCGCTTTCTCGGCCGGCCGCTGTGCTCCACCGTCGAGCAAGTTGATCTGGACTAAGGCGATGACACGGTCCCATGCCAGCCTTCAACGAAGCCATAGCGGATTGCGCCCAGGCAACAGCCTGGTCCTTCCCGGGCGGTGGGGTCGCCATGTCGGTCATTGACCTCGTGGTCGCCCTCGTTGTCGTGCTGGTCGCCTGGAACGGCTATCGAGCGGGGTTTTTCGTCGAGGTGGCGGGAGTGGCGCGCATCGTGCTCGGCGTGGTAGCCGGCGCACGCTTCTTCTCGTCCCTCGCCGCCTGGCTCAACGTCAACACCGGGATGCCGCCGGCGCTAAACAACGTGACCTCCTTTGTCGCCATCTTTGCCCTCACCCAGATCCTACTGACGATCATCTACACGGTGACCATCTATCCGGCCGCCAGCTTCCTGCATATGATCCCCGTTCTCGGCGGCCTTGACCGCTTGCTAGGAGTCGTGCCGGCGGCGCTGGAAGCGCTCTTCTGGGCGGCCTTCGCGCTCTCCACCCTCCTCCTCCTGCCGATTAGCCCGTCACTGCAAGCGCTCATCACCCACTCCACCCTCGGTAACGCCCTTGTGGTCGACCTCTCCGCCTACGAACCGAAGCTCCAAGCCCTGTTGGGCGCCACGACAGGGGCCACCCTGCTCGCGATCACACCGCCGGCGAGGCCGACCGAGGGCACGGTGCAACTGCATTTTCCTGCCAATCTGCGCCTCACCGCCGACGTGGCGGCCGAGCAGATTATGCTCGCCTATGTCAACCAGCAACGGACCCAGCGGGGGTTTGCCGCCCTTCGCCTTGATCCAACGCTGACCGCTGTCGCGCGCGCCCACAGCGCCGATATGTTCCAACACAGCTACTTCAGCCACGACACCCCCGCCGGCCGCACGCCGTTCGACCGTATGCAGGCTGCCGGGATCACCTACACCAGTGCCGGCGAGAACATCGCTTACGCCCCAAATGTGACGATCGCCGACACCGGTCTGATGAACAGCCCCGAACATCACGCCAACATCCTGCGTCCCCAGTTCACGCGCCTCGGCATCGGCATCGTCAGCGGCGGCCTGTTCGAAGAAATGTATACGCAGGACTTTGCGAACTAAACGCGCCTACCGATTACCACGGCAAGTCCAGGCGGAAGGGGCCAACCTGCCACCCACGGGGATGCAGCGAGGCGGCGAGCGTGAGAAATTGCCCTTCGCTGAGCATCGGCGTATCGGACAGGTTGGTAGCCGCGAGCATCGAGCGCGGCTGCTGGCTATCCTCGGACAGGCTCACGTGCAACGTCGGCGTCTCCTGCCAGGCAACGGTCGTCGAGCCGGGTTGCTCGTAGAGTTTCGCCGGCCGGCCATTGACCAGAGTCGGCTGGGCGACGATCATGTCCCAGGGCGAGTCGCCGAGCGGGCGCTCGGAGCGGAGCTCCAACACCGTCAACCAGGTGTGACGCGGTGTATCCAGCACCCGGAAGATAACGACCGTGTGGCCGTAGGGGCCATCTAGGCTCGTCGCCCACACCCCAAGGTCGCGTGATGTGTCGCGGAACGCCGCCGAGTCCAGCAGCGGGCTGCCTAGTAACCGCTCCGCCGCCGGCACGCTCGTGGCCAGGGGATGCAAACCGGTGCCGATCAGCGGCGGGGGCAGCGCCGAACCAGCGGCGGCGGAGGCGGCCGGCACGGCCGATGCCGCCGGACCAAGCCAGAGGAACAAGGAGAATGCCGCCAGGGCCGCACGTCCCCGGCGCAACGACAGGCGCCGCGTGCCCGTCGTCAGCCAAAGTAGGAGGGGCGGGGGTTCCAGCAGCCGCGTGGACACCATCCTGCGTCCTCCGCACCGCCGGTGATCCAATGCCCAGCACTGCACTGGGCATCAGCCATTGTACCGGAACGGGTTGCAAGGTGATGCCGGAGCACGCCCGTTACGCCTCTTCCCCGATGCTCTCCCCCATGACGGTCGCCTCCACGGGCGCAAGTTGCAGCAAGATCGCGCGGGCTTTGGTGGGGCCGCGGGGCGGGCCGACGTAGCCCTGGTCGACCAGTTCGTCCATCAGCAGCGATGCCCGGCTCTGGCCGAGACGGAGCCGCCGTTGCAGCAGCGACAAGGTGACGAGAGGTTCCTTGCCCTGCTGCTGGGCCGCTTCCGCCACGGCGTGCAATACGGCCAGGGCCTCTTCCAACAGGCGGCTCTCCGGATCTTCCTCCGGCGCAGTCGACCAACTTTCCAGCAACGCGTGATGCTCTTCCTGGCTCTGCCAACGTTCCCCCTGCTCGGCGCGCTGGTCCCGCCAGAAGGTGATGATCGACTCGATTTCGTCGTCGCGGACGTAGGTCCCTTGCACGCGCATAGGGCGCAAGGCGTCGGACGGCGT
>JBPCLN010000205.1:0-24802 GCA_051003235.1 Chloroflexota bacterium
GTGCCCCGCGTCAGGCCGGCCAGGTGGGGCGTGATGATCACGTTGGGCATATGGCGCAGCGGATGATCCGCCGGCAGCGGCTCCGGGTCTGTCACATCCAGCCCGGCACCGGCGAGCCGGCCTTCCTGCAGCGCCTGCACCAGCGCCGTTTGCACGATATGCGTGCCCCGGCCCACATTGATCAGGTAGGCGGTGGACTTCATGGCGCGCAAGGCGGCGTCATCGATCAGACCGCGCGTTTCCGGTGTCCCCGGTAGGATCATGCAGACGTAGTCGCTATCTGCCAGGAGGGCGTGCAGTTCGTGCGGTCCGTACAGGCAATCCACGTCCGGTGCCGGGCGCAACGAGCGGGACGTGCCGACCACGCGCATCCCGAAGCCAACCCGGCACCGGCGGGCTAGCTCCCGGCCGATGTTGCCCAGCCCGATAATGCCGACGGTCTTACCGAACAGCTCATCAATGAAGGGCCGTCCGCTCTTCCCTTCCTGCTGCCACCGCATGAAGGTCGGCATCTGATGGGCGAACATCAGCATGAAGGTGAGGCAATGCTCGGAAATGGGCGCGGCATGGGCGCCCTTCGACGTCGTGAGGATGACATCCGCGACGCGACTCTCCGGAAAGAGCACCCCGTCCGCTCCGGCGCCAAAGTTGTGGACCCACCGCAGACGCCTTGCCTGCGAGAAGAGCTTCGCCGGGACGCCGCCGCCGACGACGTCGGCCTCCGGCAGCGCGGCCGCCAGCGCCTCTTCCCCCTGCACAAACACCACCTCCGCCTTGGGGCTGGCGGTGCTGATCCGTTCCAGTTGCTCCGGGGTCAGTCCCGCTTCCAGGCGCACGGCCACATGCAAGGCGTCGGGGCGGGTGAAACTGCTGGTCACTTGGGGGATCTCCTTTGATTTGGGTTATTGGTTATGTCTGCTGTCGGCGGGGAACCCCTCCCTGCCCTCCCCGTGCCGGAGAGGGTGGAACTGGTGCGCGCGTACACACGCTCCCGGACTCGAGAGAAGCCGGACGGGACGCAGCCGTCCCAGTGTCGCCCTCTCTCCGAGCCGCAGCCGTCCCAGCGTCGCGCCTCTCTCCGGTACGGGGAGAGGTTGGAGAGGGGTCCAGTCCCTGCCGTCATTCCAGTACCACCATATCAAACAAGCCGAGCCGCGGCAGGGTGAACGACAGCATGCCATTGCCGGTGTTCGCCGGCAGCGTTGCTCCCAGTTGGGTGGAGTAGACACGGTTGCGGTTGGCAACACCGGGCAGTTCCAGGCGAATGTCGCGGATCTCCAACGGATCGTGGAAGGAGCGTTCCTGATGGCCGGAGTAGTTGATCAGATGGAGGATCGTCCGGTTGCTGTCCGGCTGTTCGCCGATGGTCACTTCCACCTGGGGTGGAGCGCTCGTGATGATCTGACGACCTCCCTGGGAGACCTCGATGACAGCCTGGGCCAGGAGGCCGCGGTGCTCGGGCAGGCTCAGGTCGAAGAAGAGGGCGTCAACCGGCCAGGGGAAGTAGACGGTCTTGCCGTGTCCATAGCAGTAGGCGAGTCGCCCCGGCTGATTGGTCTCAATCTCCCAGTAGGTCTTCTCCGGTGGTCCATAACGCGAAGGCGGAATTAGCGTCAAGGACGGGGCGGCGCCATCCCGCGGCTCGACGTAGAGAAAGGCCCGGTCGAGGGCCACAAGATCGGTTTCCTCGGAATCGGGGAGATCCTCCCGTTGCGTCAGGCGCAGGTAGGCGGAGCGCATGGCGCCTGGCCCTTCCCGCCGTGCCAGCACGCCTGCCGCGCCGAGGGAGCGCAGCCCTACTTCGGCACGGGCAAGGCCGGCGCCGTCAAAGCCGGCCGTGTCGTAGGTGGCGACGAGGCCGCCGCCGCGTTCGACGTAGGCGTCAAGGACGGCAAGTTGTTCGTCATCAAGCGCCGCCACGTTCGGCAGCACCAGGGCGTCGTAGCGATCCAGCCGTCCATCGCGGGCGGCGGCCGGCAGCAGATCATCGGGCAGGATGTCGAAGGGGATATGCGATTCCACCAGCGCCCGAAAGGCGCCGCGCCGCGCCTTCTGCACCTTGGCGATTCCCTCGGACCGACCATAGCGCTCTTCACTGCGCAGGGAACTGATGATGGCCACTCTGGCCGCCGAACGCAGGCCGGCGTAGTATTGCTGATGATCGCGGTGGAAACGCAGCATGCTCCCGACAATCGGGAAGTTCTTGCGGTCCGGCTGGTCGGGCGTACCGACGACGTAGGCGTAGGGATTGACGCCTTGCGCCATCGTCTGCGCCAGGTGCAAACCCACCAGTCCCGGCTGCTCGGCGGAGAAGCGGTAGGGCAGGTCCAGGAACATGACGGCATTGATGACCACCGGCTTGTCCGGGTGGGCGGTGCGGGACTCCCGGCCCACCTCACCGGCCCAATAGACCCAGAGCGGTAAGGGCCGGTCGACGGCATTGTTCACTTCGTGCATGATGACGTCGGGGTTCTGACGCAGGATCAGACAGGCATTCGGATTGCGCTGCTTGATCAGCGTGCGGACCCGTCCGGCCAGTTCCTCCAGCGTCTCCCGCGTGTACGCTCGCCAGGGCAGGTAGGCCGGGTTGCTCCAGTCCTCCTCGGCCGGCAGTAGCATGCCATAGCGCTCGGAAAAGCGGCGGTGGCAGTGCACGCACTGGCAGATGCCGTGATAGACGCCGGAGTAGTCGCGCTGCGAGAAGTTGAACCAGTTGAAGAAGAAGCCGTCGACCGGGTAGCGATCCAGCACTTCACCGATGATCGCCAGGGACTTCTCTTGATAGTAGGGGCCGCTGGGGCAGGTGCTATAGAGGCCATTGTAGATCTGGTGCCGACCGCCGGCGCTGACAAAGCACCAGTCCGGGTGGGCCTCATAGACGTCCTGATGCACTTTGGAAAAGTCGGCTCGGGAGATGACCCGCACGTCGTTAGCGTGCGCCTCTCGCACGGCGTCACCGATCAGGTCCCCGCTCGCCCGCTCCCGCAGCCAGGGACTGGGATGCTGAAAGGGTAGTGCGGATGGATAAAAAGAGACGATGCCGGCGGTATTGAGCAGCCAGGCGTTGGCCCCCAGGGCCGTAATCTGCCGGACTAGGCGCCGCTCGTCCAGCGCCGCGTCAATTTCGCGCAGGTTGGTCTGGAAGAAGCGGAAGGGCCGGTTCCACCAGCCGGTCGCTTCCGGCCCTGCAGCGCGGGTGCTCATATGTGCAGTACTAGGAGGCCCTGCTCGATGCTCACCGGGAAGGTCTCGACGGAGGGATCTTCCGGCTCGACGGTCACGTCGTAGGCTTTGACCCGGATCCTGTGGGGATTGAAGATGGAACGGCCGGTGGTCAGATCAAACTCCCAGCCGTGCCAGGGGCAGCGCAAGATCTCGCCATCGCGTCCCCAGAGGTACTCGCCGGGCTGCGATGGCAAGGTCATCCCCGTGATGCGTCCCAGGCAGAGGGGCGCCGCCTGATGGGGGCAGCGGCTCAACAGGGCGTAGTACTTGCCGTGGACGTTGAAGACGCCGATGGAACGACCGTTGACCTCAACGATCTTGCGTTGACCGGGCGGCACCTCTGCGGCGCGCCCCACGATGTGCCGGGCCATTGGTCATTTATCTCCTTACCGGGAACTTCATCTATTCGCTGCGAGCAACCGCTCGCCGTAGACGTCTCGCGCATTCTCCACCAGCACCCGCCGGCGCATCGCCTCAGGCACGTCGCGGATCATCTCGAAGGGGTCGCCAAATTCCCAGTTAGGGTAGTTGCTGGCGAACAGTAACGTCCGTTCGGCCTCCACCATTTCTAGAATCTGGTGGAACTGTTGCGCACTGGGAACCGCTTCCAGCGGATAGCTGGTCGAGTAGAAGTGTTCCAGAATGTAGCTGCTGGGCGGCTGCCGGAGCCACGGCGCCTCGGAGCGTTGCGCCTTCCAGTTTTTGTCGAAGCGCCACATAATGTGGGGCAGCCAGGTCACACCGCCTTCGTAGAGCACGACCTTCAGTGTTGGGAACCGCACGAAGACGCCTTCCGTGACCATGCTCATGATGTGCGCCATGTAGCTCTGCGGCAAGGAGCCGTACCATTCGAAGTAGGTGGAGGGATGGCCGACCGGCGTCGCCGGTGACGAATTACCGGCGCCCTCGCTGCCGATGTGCAGGGCCAGCGGCAGGTGATGACGCACACAGGCTTCGTAGATCGGGTGGTAGACCGCGCGACCTAGCGGCGTTTCGCTGGCGCTGCACAGCAACACCTGCACCATGCCGGGATCTTCGCCGAGGCGGTCAATCTCCGCTACGGCCAGCGCCGGATTTTGCTGGGCGACGAGGATGGATCCCTTAAAGCAAGAGAAAGGGCGCACCCAGGTCTCTAACGTCCAATCATTGATTCCCCGGGCCAGGGCGGCGGCGAGGTCGGCACTGGGTTGCACGCCCAGACTCAGCAGGCTACCGGTGAGGATGGCGAGGTCCACGCCCTGACGGTCCAGATAGTGTTCCTTCACCCAGTGCGGGTCGGACGCCGGATGCACGGCCTTGCCGTTCTGCTCCGGCGGTAACGGCACGTCACCAAAGCCGACGCCAACTTTCTTGAAGCCGTGCCGCGCCAGCGGCGGACCGCCGGCCTTGACGCGCCAGCGCAGGCCCTCCGCCACGAATGGGGCAACGGCACTCCAGTTGCTGATCTGGTGATGGAGGTCGACGTCGATCGCTCGCAATAGCAGAGTATCGTGCACGCCGACGGGGGCGTCGATGGTGGCAGTCATGCCTCGCTCCGGTTTGGCTGCAATAGCTTGCGACCATAGAGGTCCAGCACGTTGTCGACGCAGATACGGCGCTTGAGGTCGGGCGGAAAGAAAGAGAAAGCCTGGGTCGGGTTATCAAAGTCCCAGTGCGGATAGTCGCTGGCGAAGACGACGGTCTTCTCGGCGTGCAGCATTGCGAACAGTTCCAGCAGATGCCGGTGGTTGTCGGGTTCCTCGATCGGCTGGGTGCTGAAATAGCAGTGGTTGAGGATGTACTCGCTCGGCAGGTGCTTCAGATAGGGCGTCTCGGCTTTGAGCGCCGGATAGAGCCGATCCAACCGCCACATGACGTAAGGCGCCCAGCAGATGCCGCCTTCGATGAAGGCAAACTTCAGCGTGGGGAACTCCTCGAACACCCCTTCCGTGACCAGGCTGACGCAGTGCGCCATCATGGACTGAGAGTGGTCCGTGTGAAATTCCAGGTAATGCGCCGGATAACCGACGCTGGTGGGCGGATTGGCGACACCGGTGCCCTCCGCGCCGACGTGAATGGCGATCGGCAGGCCGTACTCGACGGCGGCGCGATAGATCGGCCAGTAACACTTCTGGCCGTAGGGAATGCGGGCGGCGCTTGGCATCAATACCTGCACCATACCAGGGTCGGAGCCCAGGCGATTGATCTCCCAAGCTGCCGCCTCGGCGTCGTGCGGCACAGCAAGGATCGACCCTTTGAAGCACGTTTGGGGTCGCACCCACTTCGCCAGTGTCCAGTCGTTGTAGGCGCTGAAGAGGGCAGCAAGCAGGCGGTAATTGTGCTGGATGCCGGCGGTGATGATAGAACCAGTGAGGACGCCGATGTCGATACCGTAGGGGATCATCAGTTGGTCGATGACCCACTGTGGGTCGCCGGCGCAGAGGTTGTCTTCCGGGCGAACTGCATTATCCATGCGCCCGGAGCCGGTATTGGAGTAGGCGCGGCCGGCGAAGCCGGTCCCACCATCCAGAAAGGGGTGCCAGACGGCGGGCAAGAACGGTTTTAGTTCGTCGTAGCTGGGCAGGTCGTTGTGAATGTCGGTATCGATCATCCGCAGCGCGGCGATGCGCTCAGCGGTCGCGACCGGTCGTTCCTCTGTAGCAATAGCCATTGGACCCTCCTTCTCGTCTACTCCTGTGTGGCCGTCGGCGGGCGGCGGCCGTTAGCGGGCCAGCACGGCATCGGCCAGCACTTCCCGGGCCTCCAGTGGCAGTGCGCTCGGCACGTCGGCCGTCGAGAGCAGCGACCGATGGCGCATCGCCGCGCAAAGCACAACGCCTCCGCGCGTGATGCTCGTCTGTTGCAGGCGCTCGGCGGCGGCACTGTCTCCCCGCCGGAGCGCTTCCAGTATCCCGCGCCTCGTTATGTTCTGTTCCGCTGCACGCTCCGCCAGCACCTCAGGGAAGTGCCTCAGGAGCGGGCTACGGTCCCGTTGGAGGTCGATCATGGCAACGAGATCTGGCGACTGGCAGCGGGCCAAGATGCAGCGGTAGAACTGCGTGTTGCGCTCGTTCCAGGTGATAAGGTCACCAGCGGAAGCGAGTCGACGCAACTCCCCATCCCGCACCGTGAGCTCGTCCAACAGGACGGGCGTGATGTGGCTGGTGGCCAGGCGAGCAGCCAGCCCCTCCAGCGCGGCGCGCACCATGAAATGGACTTCGATCTTCTCGACATCCAGGGAGGCGACGGTGGCTCCGGTGTGGGGCTGATTCTTGACCAGCCCTTCCGACTCCAGACGGCGCAGCGCCTCTCGCACCGGCACCGTACTGACCCCACGTTCATCAGCCAGGGCTTGCAGGAAAAGGCGTTCCCCAGGGCGGAGGATACCGTTGACGATGCGCTCGCGGAGGTCGCGATACACCAGCTCGACCTTCGTTGAATAGCCGAGATCAGTCACATCACTCCCTCGAGAACGCTCCGGCGGCGTCGGGGGAAGATCAATACGTTCGCTCACAACCCAACCGTTTGATCACAGGTCAAATATATGTGACACGTTGAGAGCATAAAAGGCGCTACACGTCCTGTCAAGGGCTGGAAGGGCAGCGTGAGGAGCGCCCACGAGCAAGCGGCCCGGAAAGCATGCAATAACGATGGACGTCCCGGAAAGGATCGCTCGTGGCAATTGAGGCAACGCCCCAGAAACCCTTCTCCGGTCAAATCGCCCGAGTCGGTACGGTCCTTGGCGGTGAGCCCACGGTACAGGGTACCCGTGTCCCGGTTCGGGCCATCGTCCTTGCTCACCGACTCAATCCGGACATCGCACGTGTTCACGTCGCCTTTCCCATGCTCTCAAATGAGGACATTGACGCAGCGCTCACCTTTTACCATGCTAACCACGAGGAAATCGATCGCTACATTGTCGAGAACGAGATGAACGACGAGGGCTGATGCTTCCCACTTGGCATACCGAGCTGTTCCGTTGGGGAGATTTGCAATTTCATCTCACGCAGGGCTTCCGAGTGCCGGGGTACAGTGAAGCCGAAGTGCGACTGGCGCTTGGCCATCCGCCCTGACACCAAACGACGAACGCCTCAAGGCGCTGTTGGAGAGGCTGGCGTGCCACGCCGGGCCTCGTTTCCGGCCCGCTCACGCCATTGTCCTTGCTTGCATCACTCCGGCATCCCGCAGGTCGGTCACTGGTGGAAACGAGTATAGCGACGCCGTCCGGCGCAAGGCGGGATAGGGAGGTACCAGCACTGCCGGGTGACGATCCCCGCCTCGTTGGCGTTGCTGGCGCCCCGGTGGGGCGAGCAAATCCTAGCCGCCGGCCCCCTGGTAGCGCCCCACGCCGGCGCCGAAGAGGCGGTAAGCGAGGAAGAGCAGGGCCGGGCCGACCAGGGGGCGATCCAACCGGCCGCCGGCGGTAGTACCGCGCTGGACTTGCCGCGCAAGAGCGCGGCGGGATAGAAGTTGATGAAGGCCAGCGGCACGACCAGGGTGAGCAGCCCCTGGATGGCCACGCCGTAGAGCGTCAGGGGATAGGAGGTGAAGCCCTTCAGCGTATGGTAGAGGCCCATGACGTAGCCACTGCGGACGATCAGGAAGGCCAGCGAACCGAACAGGACAAGCATCGCCGCTTGCAGGCAGGCGACGCCGATGATGACTAGCACGAGGTACAGGAGTCGCAGCGGCGTCAGCGCCAGGCCGAGTTGCCCTACCGACCACAGCAAGAAGGCGCCGGAGAGGAGCACGTGCGCGGCGTAGCCCACGTTGTACTTGCGCGCCGTCAGGTGCACAAGGGGATCGAGCGCCCGCACCAGCACCACGTCGAAGCTGCCGTCCGCCACCATCTGCTCCAGTTCCAGCATCGGGAAGGCAACGGAGGCGCCGATGGCGTAGCTGAACAGGTCCAGGCTGTAGAGGAAGGCGATCTGCGGCCAGCTCCAGCCGTTCAGCGACTGGAAGCGGCGCAACAGCAGGAAGATGACGGCGTAGTCGGAGCCGTAGCCCATGATCTGCGCCACGATGCCCAGCAGGTAGGCGCAGCGAAATTCCATCCGCTCGCGCATGCGCAGCCGGGCGAAGTGCAGGAATAATCCCAGCTCCATTTTCTGCGTACTGACGGTACCGGCTTCAGAATCGAGGGCCTACCCGACGGTTATGATAGTCGTTGTGATAGGCTGACCGAATGCCCGATTCCCTTGCCGGTCTGATCGGGACAGACTGAACTGGCGATCCACGAGTATGCAATCTCGCCTGCGAAGGAGCAACAGCATTAGCGACGCAGACCTTTCTAAGATTCAAGCGCTCGTCGAAGGTGGCAGGCCGCTCGATCCCGAAACTGCCCTCATTCAGGTTGCCGAGACACGGCGCCTGTGTACACTCGTGTATGAGCATTTGACGGTGACCGTTCGCCCTATTGCAGCGCAGGGGAGTGAACCATCGCAGGCTTGGTTCTGGACGCCGGAGTGGCAACAAAATGAACGCGAGGCTGATGAGAATATCGCCGCAGGACGCATCAGGCAGTTCGAGGACGCCGAATCGCTGCTGGCCTATCTCGAGTAGTGGAGATGAAGGAGCATGAGTACAGCAACCCGACGACGCAGTCTTGTATCTCGCAATCCCGACATACATCATGGTGATCCGGTGTTTGTCGGTACTCGCGTGCCGGTTCAGACGCTTGTTGACTGCTTGGTGGACGGCTATGATTTGGATGAGTTCTTGGATGACTTCCCAACGGTTAGCCGTGAGCAGGCCATCGAAGCACTGGAGTTGCTGAGAGAAACGCTACTCTCGACGTGAGGGTGCTCCTGGACGAGGATCTACCCCGCCAGCTCAAACGCGAGATCATCGGCCACGACGTAGCAACCGTACGTGAATTGCGCTGGAATGGCATCGTGAACGGCGATTTGCTTCGCCTTGCATCCTCATTATTCGCTGTATTTCTAACATGTGATCGGAACATGCAATACCAGCAGAACCTTGCCAATATTGGGATCGCAATCGTCGTGCTTGCCGTTCCGCGGAATAGCATCGTTGCCATACGCCCGATTGTGTCCGATATTCTGTCGGCTCTGTCCAGCAGCCTCGAACCGGGGACGGCGATAGTAGTCGGTAGCTGGCGCGTACCTTAACCGCTGGACGGCTTGGACGAGTGCTGCGCTCACGCCGTACTCCGCAACCCCGCTGCGATGCCGTTGATAGCGATGAGCACCGCCTCTGTCAGTTGGCGCGAGCGTCGTCGCCGCGCCCGGCGGTGGAGGGCGCGGGGCGGAGTCCGGACAACGGACCGTCGCGACGATCTCCGGCGCACGTCCGTTACCGCTCACGGAGATCCTCCCGGCCATCGAAGCGCAGGTCCTGCGTGTCGACCACCTCGGGGTCAACCCCCCCGCGTGACTCGTCGCGCGCCACGAGTGGGAGGTGGTCGCCGACGCGCTCGCGCAATGCTCGGGTCGGTCCAGTGCCTCACCTTGGCGAACTCAATCGCCTTCTTCACGTAGTCCTCGGCGCTCAGGCGACCGATCTGCCAGGGGCCGTACATCTCGTTGCCCAACCCCCAGTACTTGACGCCGTACGGTTCCGGGTGACCGTTCTCTCGGCGCAGATTGGCATAATGGGTGTTCCCTACCCCGTTGCAGTACTCGGCCCATCCCTGCGCCTCGTCCTGAGTACCGGTGCCCATGTTGACGCATAGGTAGGGTTCCGTGCCTAACGCCTGGCAATACTGCATAAACTCGTCGGTACCGAAACGATTGGACTCCTCCACGTGCCAGGCGAGGTCCAGCCGGCGCGGGCGTTGCCCCACCGGGTCAATACCGTCCTGCCAGTGATAGCCGCTCACGAAGTTTCCACCGGGCCAACGCAGCACGGGGATGCGGAGCGCCTGCGCGGCTGTGAGCACATCGCTGCGGAAGCCGGCAGCATCGCTCAGCGGCGATCCCTCCTCGAAGATGCCCCCATAGATGCAGCGCCCAAGGTGCTCAATGAAGCCACCGAAGATACGGTGGTCAATTGTGCCGAGGCGTCGACTCAGGTCAATCTTGATCATGGCCATTGGGGGACCGTCCCTTCCTTGCTGTGTCATCTCGTCCCGCTGTCAGAAAGGCGGCGCCGGCCTAGAAGCGATCGCCGCCCTGCGCGCGTACGACGACGTATGGCTGGTTGGTCCGGTCGGCAGTGAAGCCCGGCCAGAGCCATGCCCTGCCCGCATGGTCGTGGACTTCGAAGTAGTACTGCAGCGCGAACGGTGAACGCGTGTAGTCGGCGGGGATCTCGGCCTGATACACCGAACCGTCGGCAGCGGCGTCTTGTGGCATTTCCGACACCTGGAAGCGCTCGGCCTGATTGACGTGCCGGTAATGCAGGCGGATGATCTTGATCTTGGGTTGATGCTCTCTGGTGCTGGGGGCCGCATTGATGGCGAGCGCCTCTCCGGGGGTGAAGTGCTCCGGCGGCGCGTACCGCAACGTTCCTGTCGAGAGGTGCTCCGTCTTCGCGTCCCGGAGCAGGCCGGTCAGCGCGGGTGCATTGTCCAATGGCTGGGTAGCGTTTCCGGCTGCCGAGTCGAGGACGGTCGTCATCGCCTGCACATCCTGGTCGATGGCTGTTAGCCGGTCCGTCCAATGCCCGCGGAGGTGCGGCTCGGGACCGAAGGTGAGGTCCGGCTTGTAGACGTCCCCGGTCAGTTCGACGATTTCCGCCCATGTCGCCCGGGCGGCGCGATAGTGCACTACCGCCTCGTGCAGCGACTGACGATCTCCCCGGCGTTGAAACAGCGCGTAGCCGACGGCTGCGCTCAGCTTGCCTGCGTAGAAATGCCCCAGCGCCGCCTCGACGCGTACATCGATGGCCCAACGCCGGAACTCGGTTGCGCCGTGATCGGGAAGCTGCCGCTCCGCCTCCGCCAGTTGGTCCATGGCGGCCGTGGCGAGGGCGTCCAGCCAGCCTGCCACCGCCAGCGGGGAGTAGCGACCGCTCGGCGCTCCCGACAGCAGCTCGTCGACGAACTCTTCGACACTGGAGAACAGCTCCGGGTCCAACGGACTGACGGTGCCGAAGCGCTTCGGGCTCGGCGTGTCTCCGTAGGGGTGCCGCAGCGTCTCGTCCACGATCGGCATATCCGTGTATACCTCCGGCCAGAAGGCGTTATTGGCGGCAGAGGGGAGATGGGCCGTCGTCAGGAGGGGAAGGATGCGGCTCGCACTGGCCAGCGCCGCCTCCATCGCGGCCGCGGCGGGGCCGAACTGCCGGCGCAGGGCACGGCGCCAGATTTCCGGATCGGCATCCGGGTTGTAGAGCAGGCGGCCCCAGAGCCGGTAGGTATACCGGTACTTCTCCCACGTGGCGTTGGCGCCGCTCGGCCGGAGGGCGCCATTCAGGTAGGGATCACGCCCAGCGAGCAGACCCGAACCGCGCCGTCCCGAGAACGATAGAGGCTCGAACAGCTCGACACCGTCGGCATTGCAGAACTGGAAGGCCCGGCTGTAGGCCGCTCCCATCGCCGGATCGCCCCAGAGGAGCAGCCGCTGCGTCCCCGGCCAGATCCGGAAGAGGACGCCGTAGGGGCGGTCTTCCGCGAGCAGATCGGCGTAGCCATAGCGGGTGAACCGCCGGGAGCCGGCGCTCAGGGCCATCCACTGGCCGAGTCGCCCGGTCGCCGGCCCCGGACGCTCCACGGCGCGAATGTCGGCCTGGTGATAGGGCAGGCCCAGGTGCTCCGCCCAGAATTTGGGCGAGATCATGACCGGCTGTTGCGTTGCCAAGGCCACGTCGATCATGCCCTGGTCGATGCCCTTGGCGTGCATGTCGATCTCCACCGGCCGCCCGCAACCGGCCACGGCGGCGAAGATGGTTCGCCAGAACTCGTCGTTGCCTTCCGGGATGCCGCTCTCGCCATGCACGCGGAACGTCAGGCCGTCAATATCGGGACAGGCTTGCAGCAACGTGGCGAGGGAGTCCCGGCAATAGGCAGCGTGATTGTCGGGACGGAGGCCAAGAATGGGGTGATTGACGTCGGGGCTGTCCTGGAAGTCGTAGACGTGGGCCCAGAGACCGAGTTGGAAATGCAGCCCGCGACGCTTCGTCTCCGCGGCGATGAAGCTCAGCGTCGCCAGATTGCGGTCCCGCTCTTCGTCCGGCACGCCTCCGGCCCGTACGTCGTATCCAGGCACGGAAAGGAGGAATGGGTAGGGAAAGTAGAAATAGGAGTCCCGCACCTGACGGGGGAAGTCGAAGCCGATGCCGAACGCCAGTTGAAAACGATTGAAGCGCTGGGTCGCCAGCATGCTGAGGTAGGATGTCCAAAAAGTACGGTCGTGGTACCAACTTATGTCTTCCACATCGCTCGTGAAGAGGCGCATGACGCTGCGGATTCTGTTTGCTGGGCGTTCGATCACGGCTGGTCCGGCAAAGAGTGCTCGCAGTGCTCCCTCCACGCCATCCACCTGGGTGGCGCGATCTGCCAGCTCCAGCACGGCGTAGGTCAGTCCCCGCGCATCGTTCCCGGCGGCGAGCAGGACACGCCGGCCAGCGATGTTCGTCGGCACAAGGGCGAGCGCTTCCGGAGCAGCCGGCAGCGTCTGTTTGACCGCGCGAAGCCCCTGTGAGGCGAGCGCCGACTGGCCGTCGGCGACGAGAATGCAGTGGTCCCCACTCACCCCATCAAGGCGTTGCTGCCGACCGACCGCCAGGCCATGGCGCGCCAGGGCCTGGGCCAGTTCCTCAACTGCCCAGTTGACCGATGTTGCGTTTGCGACGAGATCGTCCGCATCCCGAACGATGACGATGGTCGTGGAGTCGGTCACGTGGCCCTCCGTTGCTCGAAGTGTCGGTACGCACGGCGCCATTGCGCGGACGAACGGTTTCTCAGGCTTGCGTTGCCACCGTGTTCGCGGCGATAAGCGTTTCCAGTGGCCCTTTGATGGCTTGCGCCATCTCCGCAGCCGTCTGCGCCCCGCTGAGGATCTTCTGGTAGGCGTCGCCCAGCATCTTGTTGAGATCCTCGAAGCGGACGATCTCGTGTTCGGGATGGGAGTGCTGCAGAGCGGCGTCCAGGAACACCTTCCAATCCACCGTTGCACCCGGCGTCAGCCAGTCGGGCGATTGCGCAACCTTGATCATGGCTGGTAGGCCTCGATGCAGTTGGGCCAGGGCCCGCTGCCCCGGTTCACCCGCCAGATGCTCGATCCATCGCCAGGACTGCTGCGGATATTTGGTGATACCGCTGATGGTCACATTGAGTTGCGGATTGCGGGTCCAGGACTGCGCCGTATGGTGGGGTAGCGGCGCGACGTTGAAGTTCAGCCCCGGGTGGGCCAGCAGAGTCGGCGCGGTTGACGTGATGGCCATGAACATGCCGATGCGGGCATTGATGAAGGCAGTGGTCGTGTCGCCCACCTTATCGCTGGGCGACGGCATCACTTTGCTCTTGTTGCGGAAGTCCGCCACCCACTGAAAGGCCTCTACCACTGCCGCGTGATCAATTTGCACCTGTGTGCTGTCCGCGCTCAAGTAGTCGTCGTTGTTTGACCAGATGAAGGGCTGGACGAACCACCAACTGGTGCCATTGTCATGCCCGAAGGTCGGTGATCCGCCGGCTGGCGTCGTGAGCTGGCGTGCCCGCTGCAGATGGGCGTCCCATGTCCAGGAGGCGTCGTCCCAACTGCTCGGCGGGTAGGGCACGTGCAGCTTGTCGAAGAGGTCTTTCTGGTAGTAGATGACGGCCGGCGAGTGAGTGAGCGGCACGGCCCAGAGCTTCCCTTTGAAGACGTTCTTGGCCCACTCCATGGGGAAGATGTCTGCCTGCTTGTAGGTCACCGACTGCTGCTGCAGGGCGTCCAGGGCGCGGAACGCGTTCTGGATGATGAAACCTTTCAGTTCTTTGGTGGTGAACATCATCACATCCGGAGGGGTGCCGGCGGACAGGAGCGTCTTCATCTTCTCGAAGTAATCCACGCCCACCACATGGTCCGGCACGACGGTGATGTCCGGCGTCTGGACGTGGAAATCGTCGGTCAACTGTTTGTAAATGACCGTCTCCGGATCGCTCGCGTAGAAGGAGTAATGGAGGGTGATAGCGCTGCCTGCAGGCGCCGCCGCCGCGGGCACAGGTGCGGAAGTGGAGGTGGAGGTGGCCGCCACCGTCGCCACGGCGGTTTGCGCCCGGGCCGAGGTTGCCACAACGGCCTGACTTGACGTGGTGACGGAGGTCGTTGCCGGCCCCCCACATGCCGCGAGCAACGGCAAGGGTGCCAACGGTAGCGCCAACCGGGCGCTGATACGAAGCAATGCGCGCCGAGATATGACTGCCTGATGCCGGTGATCGTGGTGCGCCACGGTGGACTCCTCTCTGCTTCGTGCTCTCGCGAGGAGGGCCATATGCGTTGAACGACTATCGCGTGGGCGAAAGCCCGTACAGGTCCCGTGCGTTCTGCTCGAAGATGCGCTGGCGGAGCGTTTCTGGCAGCCTCGGGAAGGCGTCGGTGGGCGAATCGAAATCCCAATGCGGATAGTCGCTGGAGAACATGAGCACATGCTCGGCGTCCATCATCTCGAAGATTTGCAGCAACTGCTTGGGGTCGTCCGGTCGCTCCAACGGCTGCGACGTGACCCGCACGTGGTCGGCCAGGTACTGGCTCGGCAGTCGTTTCAGCCAGGGCACTTCCGAGCGCAGGGCTTTGTACTCGGCGTCCAGCCGCCACATGAGCGCCGGCAACCAGGAGACGCCGCCTTCGACCAGCACCACTTTGAAGCCGGGGAAACGCTCAAAGACCCCTTCCGTGATCAGGCTAACCAGATGGGCCTGGAAGGCCAGGGAGAGACAGGTGTGCCACTCGATATAGTGGGTGGGGTAGCCGGGCGACGGCTGGACGTTGATGCCCATGCCGTCTGTACCGGGATGAATGGCGAACGGTAAGCCGTGCCGGGCGCAGGCCTCGTAGATCGGGTAATACTGGCGCTGGCCGAAGGGGGCGCGGGCGCCGGAATCGGTCATCACTTGGACGAAATGGGGGTGTCCGGCCCAGCGCTCAATCTCGCGTTCCGCCGCCGGTGGGTCTTGATGGGCGATCGTGATTGATCCCTTAAAGGCGCCGTCGGCGTTGTAGGACCCGAGCCAGGTCTCCGCCACCCAGTCATTGTAGGCGGCGGCGATGGCCGTGCCGAAGTCTGGGTCCGGCTGCAAATTGCAGAAGGCGCGGGGCAGCAGGACGGCGTGGGCAATGCCATAAGTAGTGAGGAGTTGCTGGCGCAGGAACTCCGGATCGGTGCCGGGACCACCACCAGTCGGCGGCTTGGAATCAAGGCGGGCGCCGTGAACCGGGTTGCCGAAGAAGCCCCGCCCGCCCCCGCTATACCGGTCGCGCCAAGGCTGGGCCAGGTGGGCCTTGATTTCGTCGATGTGCTTCGGCCCGGGATGAACGTCGCAATCAATGATGCCGACGCGCTTCGCCGGTGGCGAAACCCGGGTCAACTCCTCCGTTTGGATCATGTCACCCTCCACAACTATCGCCGGGAGCAGGAGGCCGGCACCGTCATCACGCCTGCTAGCCTTGCGAGTACTTCTGCATCAGTTGCGTGCCTTCTAGTTCCGCATCGGCCAGCGCCTGCTTGGGTGTTTTCTTGTTCTGGTAGGCCGCTTGCAGCTCCGCGCCGATCTTGTCGGTCACCTCTTCGTAGCCAACGAAGATCGGGATCGGCTGCGTGTCCTTGCGCTGCACCTGCTCGATGATTACCTTCCAGTTGGGATCGGTCGAGAAGGGCGCTTTCTGCCAGTTGGCGGTGCGTACCGGCAGGTAGCCGGTGGCCGAATTCCAGACCAGGTCGCTCTGCTCGCTGCCGATCCAGGCCAGCGTCTGCCAGACCTGGTCCGGATACTTCGTTCCTTTGAACCCTCCGATATTGTTGCCGCCGATGATCACCGAGCGGTTGTCATCCTTGAGCGCCGGCAACAGATGAGCGGAATACTTCAGCGTCGGCGCGCTCGTCGGGTAGGCGGCGTTGACCCAGCAGCCGTTATGCCACTGTCCCACTTTATCGTTTTGCACGACGTTACTGGTGGGTGTCCCTGGTGGCAAGCAGACCTTGTACTTCCAAATCAGGTCCGTCTGGTAGCTCAGCGCCGTGATGCCCGGATCGCTGTTGAAGGCAAGCTTGGTACGATCGGCGTTGGTGAATTCTCCCCCCGCCTGCCAGAGGAGGGAAATGTAGTCCCAGGCGCCGCTCTGCGAGGCGCCGTAATCGTAGAGCATGTATCCCCACTGCTGCTTCGCCGGATCGGTCAGCTTCTGGGCATTCGTCACCTGCTCTTCCCAGGTCTGAGCCGGCTGCAGCCCTGCCTGTTGCAACAGGGTGTCATTGACGAAGTAGTCCTCCACGAACGTCGTGAACGGGAGCGAGTAGGTCTTGCCCTTCCAGTGGGCGGAGTCCCAGCGCGCCGTGCCGTACTTGTCGCTCGTGATCTCCTGTTGCTTGCTGAGGTAGGCATCCAATGGCAGCAAGACCCCGCGCACGGCAAACTCCGGACTCCAGTAGTCCTTGATGCGCGCCAGGTCGGGGCCGGTGTTTCCGGCTAGAGCGGTGACGAGCTTCGTGAAGAGATCCTGCCAACTGCCGAGCGACAGCACTTGCACCTCTTTGATGCCGGCCGTGGTCTGATAGAGGTCGGGGAGCACCTTGCCGGTGAGCACGTCGGCCTGGATCTTGCCGCCGATGATCCACAACTGGAGAGTCTGCCCATTGGCCGCCGCGGCAGGAGGCGGAGACGTGCTGGCTGCCACCACCGTCGCCGCCGCTGTACCGGTTGCGCTACCAGTCGTCGTTGTCGTGGCAACGACGCTGCTCGTGGACGCCCTGGCCGACGTGCCGGCGGTGGCCGGGTTCACCACCGTACCGCTTCCCTGGCAGGCGGCGAGCAGCGGGACGCCAAGAGCGGCAACCAGCAGGCCGGCGCCGCGCCGGAGAGCGTCCCGACGGCTGGGCGATCGATCACCGGTGTTCTTCGGTCGTTCCAGTGTTGCCGGCATGCTTGCACCCTTCATGGTTACCGTGGACCTAGTCGACCAGCCATTACCCTGGCGGTCCAATCGTCTCAGGGCCAACCTGCCGTCCACGGCTTCACTGGCGCGAGTATAGCAGTTGCGTTAGCGTGCTTCGGCGGCGTGGCCACGTCCCCCACGGCGGCAACAGGGCGCCACCGTCAACAATGAGCGAACCGCCACCGGCCCCGCCTCACGTAGCGATGCTCAGCGTGGGCGATGGCTGTTGCTCAAGTTTTCGTAACCACATACACTGAGTCCCAGGGACTGATAGCCGTCGTCGTACAGGCGCGCCGTTCGTACTCCGTTGGGGATGCGCAGGTCCAATTAACTGCTGCGCATCCGCCCGGACATCGTCGCGCTGCGGAGCGACCTGGTTGGGCTGCGTTCCCAGGACGTCATCGAAGGCGGCACGCGCCACGGGTACCAGATTCGGGTGGGCCGCCAAGGTCCCATCGAAGCCGTCACCCGATTCGCGTAGTTTGTCCTCCCGCACGCTGCCTCGCGGGATGCCGAGCGTCTCCTGGGCGAAGGGGAAGACGTCGTTCCATAGGTGCGCTTCCTGGCGCCCTTCCAGCTTCGGAAAATAATAATAGGGGCCGCTGCCACGATCCAGGCGGCGCTGGGCGGTGGGGAGATTGCGTCTATAAAGTCAGCCAGGAAGACCTTCGCCCCCGAGTTAAGGGCGTTAATCACCATCTTGCGCTCGACCGGCCCCGTGATCTCGACGCGACGATCCTGTAAGTCCGCCGGGGCGGGGGCGACCTGCCAATTACCATCTCTGACCTACTGGGTTTCGGCCGGGAAATCCGGCAGCACGCCGGCGTCGATCTGCGCCTAGCGGTCCTGACGGGCTTGCAACAGGGCAAGCCGTACACCAAACTCGCGCTGCAATTTCGCTACGAAGGCGAGCGCCGCTGGCGCCAGAATCTGCGGGCCCCGACCTTCGGTCGGCCCCCGAAGCTCCACACCATCCGATAAGGCCATGACTCACCCTCCTCCTTTGTTGCCGTACTACCTGCTACAGTCGGCGCAGCAGATCAGGCGACATTATCTCGTTCTCCCAGGGGTGACGAACTCAGCGTTCGTCACCCGGCCGGCAGCAGCTCCATGATGAGCGCATCGCGTGCGCCTACCTGGAATTGCACCGTCTCGCCATGCATCGCCACCGGCGGGTCGCCCCAATACACCCGTGCTGCACCTGGCGCGCCCCAGGCCCCGCCAAGCTTCAGGCGCATCTCGCGCGGTTGGCGGGTCGGATTGGCAGCCCACAGAAAAAGCCGTCCTCCGTCGCTTCGGTGGAGGCGGGCCGTGACGGCCCGATCATTCAGTTGCACGTGCTGCGTCACACCGGCCCACGCCAGGAGCGAGCGGAACCATTCGCGACTCTCGTCGGTCGGTGCATGGCCATAGCCCGCGCCGACCATGGTGCCGAACAGGAGCGTCTTTCCCTTGCCGTAGGGGTGCTCGAGCGCAGCCACCCGACCATCGGCGTACATGCCAACGGCCGTTCCTCCCTGCGGCGCGTAGGCTTGAAGATACGTACTTCCCCGCAGCGCCTTCCCGAAGACCGTCAGCGTCAAGTCATCGAGGATGTCGGGGGTAAACTCCACGTCCTGTTCGCGCCCGCCGAAGACAATGTCGAGCCCGTAGTTGGGCTGTACCGTTCCGACGTGGCCGTGATCGCCGAAGTAGGCCGGGCAGCCTTCACTGACCAGGCAGCCACCGGCTTCGACCCACGTTGCCAACCGAACGCTGGTCGCTTGTGTCAGCATAATCGGGAATGGCAGGTAGAGCAGCCGGTAGCCGTCGATATCATCCAGATGGACCCAGTCCGCCTGGATGTTGGCATCGAAGAAGGCGCGGTACGCGCCCCAGACGGCCCGGGAATAGTGGTTCGTAGTGCCATGTTGGATGTACGTGAGGAGCTGAGACTCCGGGACCACCACGATGCCCACCTCGCCGCGCACCGGCTTCGCCTGGAAGAGCGGCGCCTGGGCGGGGGCATTGGCCCACGTCGCAATCTTGCTCGTCATCGCTGAGCGCGGGGTGCGGGAGCCATCCATCCCGTAGGCGCCGAAGGCGCCCCAGAGGGGACCATCGAGCAGGGGGCGCCAACGCGGATAGAGGATGCCACTGGCGCCGCCGGCAAAGGTCACCATGTTCCACAGGCGAATATCTTCCGGCTCGGCAATGCGGCCGTCGTCGCGCGGTCGATTGATGACCTGGGGCTGCAGCCAGAGCGGACCGGCCTGCGCCTCCGCGTGCCAGAACGGCTTGCCGCGCGAGCCGGCGCGGACCAGGTCCACGGCGTGCCATTGCTTCCAGGGTTCGTTCCCCTTCCGGGCGGCGATCCAGGTGAAGCCGTAGCTGTCGACCTCTGCCGCGGCGCGCCACTCGTCGGCGCAGGCGTCCGCCAAACCGAACAGTCCGGTGGCGATGCCGTGGGCGGTGATCGGGTGGTCGGAGTCCAGGCGGCGGATGAGGTTGACGCGCCAGCGCAGGCGCTCGTAGGCATGCTCGATGCGGAATTGCAGCCAGTCGAGGGAATCGGGGTAGCCACCGAAGCTGCGCGGCGGCTGCACATCGTCCCACTGCGCGTAGCTATAGCGATGCCACGTCCGGCCCAGTTCTTCCAGTGACGTGTAGCGCTGTTGCAGCCAGGTGCGGAAGGCGGCGGCGGTGAAAGGGCAGTAGCAATACGCCGCCGGCATATTGCATTCATTCCAGACGTCATAGCCGCCGAGGCCGGGATGGCCGCGGTAGCGCGTGACGAGGGCCGTGAGAAAGCGCTCGGCGGCGGCGCGTACGTCGTCGTGATCCAGACAGAGGCCGGGGAAGCCGCCGGTGCCGCTACTGGCGCTGATCGAACTATGCGCGTGCGCCCCGTCCCGTGCTTCCAGCCGCCCAGCGGCGTAGGTGCGGAATGCCCATTCCGGCGCCGCCGTCATCATCTCGGCGATGACCGTCTTGATCCCGTGCTCCGCCGCCAAATCAAGCTGCCGGTCGTAGTCGTGCCATTCGTACACACCGGGGGCCGTTTCGATGGCCGACCACATGAACCAGTGGCGAAAGATGTTGTTGCCATCCTGGGCTGCCGTGACGTAGTCGCGTTCCCAGTCTTCGTGCGGTGGGTTAGACTTCCGAAAGTACACCGCCCCGTAGGGAACCTGCGGCCAGGGTTGCTGCGTCATACTGAAGCTGCTCCTTGTTTTCACCGTGCTTAACTGAGATAGGTGGTGCGCTTCGCCGCCGCCTGGGTGATGAGTGCCTGTACCGCCGGTGCTGGGCAGACAGACGCGGCAGCAATAGGATATCGTTCCGCCACGAAAAGGCGAACCCGTCATTGCAACAGGTGTACGCCGCCGCAGACGGGGATCTCCACGCCCGTGATGAAGTTCGCCAAATCGGAAGCCAAGAACAGCACGGCCCCGGCGACGTCGTCCGGCGTGCCGAGGTGGCCGAGGGGCGTGCGGGCGGCAGTGGCGGCGCGGCCGGGCAGCGTGCCGGGTCCGTGACGTTCCACCGGGATCCAGCCGGGGGAGACGGCATTGACCGTGATGTTGTCCGGGCCGAGGTCCACCGCCAGGGCCTGCGTGAAGCTATGCAAAGCGCCTTTGGCCGTGCTGTACGCCGCCATGCTGCGCGGGTGTCCGTGCATCGCCATAGAGAGGATGTTAATAATGCGACCCCACTTCCGCTCACGCATGCCCGGGACGACGGCCCGGCTGGCGAGATAGGCGGCGCGGAGGTTGAGATCCAGGATGCCCTGGTAGGCGGCCCAATCGAGTTCCAACGCCGGACCGAGTTGCTCCTCCCGGCCGACGTTGTTGACCAGAATGTCGATGCCGCCAAGGCGATGCTGGGCATCGGCCAGCGCCCGTTCGACGGCGGCGGCGTCATGAAAATCGCCGCCTATGGCGATGGCGCGGCCACCGCCCGCTACAATTTCCTGCACAATTGCCGCAGCGCGTTCACCGCCGGCGGCGTAGTGAACGGCCACGGCCGCCCCTGCTGCGGCCAGCCGGCGCGCCATGCTTGCCCCCAGGCCCCGGCTGCTGCCGGTGACGAGGGCGTTCTTACCGGAAAGGTCGATTGCAATCGACATGGGTGTCCTCTCTTTCCATGGCGGTCGGTACGACCGGCGCGCCTCGACGATCAGCGGCCGGACCAAGCGCCGATAGCGCCGGAAGTTGCGCAGTGCCGTTTTTAGCCCGCGACAGCCGTGACCGACGCCTGGAAAATATCCGTCATCTCGTCAAGTTCGGCGTCGGTACTACTCAACGGCGGCGCAAGGAGCAGGTTTTCCTCCCGGGCGCGGGTGATGAGGCCGCGCCGGCGGGCTTCGTTCAGCGCCCGCCCGGCGATACCGCTGCCGGCTGAGAATTCAACGGCCGCCATTAAGCCGAGGCCACGCACTTCGGCGACGTACGGTTTGGAGCGGAGCGGCGTCAGCGCCTCGAGCACACGCCGTCCGCTCAGCGCGGCGCGGGCCACCAATCCCTCCTGCTCGATGATCGCCAGATTTCGCAAGCCCACGGCGCAACAGGCCGGATGGCCGGAGTAGGTGTAGGCATGCATAAAGCGATCGTGGGCGGCGTTGTGCAGCGCGGCCCGGATGGTGTCCCGAAAGATGATCCCGCCCAGGGGAAGGTAGCCGGACGTCACGCCCTTGGCGAAGGCGATGATGTCCGGAATGACGTTCCAGTGCTCGAGCCCCCAGTAGCGACCGGTACGCCCGAAGCCGGTGATCACTTCGTCGGCAATCAGGAGCACCTCGTGGCGGTCACAGATGGCGCGCACCTCCGGGAAGTAGGTGGGGGGAGGCGGGTAGACGCCCGCCACGCCCTGTACCGGCTCGGCAATGAAGGCGGCCACCGTGTCGGGTCCCTCGGCCAGGATTTGCGCCTCCAGGGCCTGGGCCGACATTGCCGGCGCCTGGCTGAAGCCGGGTGGCAGGGGGCCGAAGTGGGTCCAGTAGGCCGGCAGGCCGGTGGCCGCCATCGCGCCCATGCCGACCCCGTGGTAGCCACCAAGCCGGGAGATGATCTTGACCTTCTCCGGTCGACCGCGCAAACTCCAATAGAAGCGGGCCAGTTTAAAGGCAGTCTCGTTGGATTCGCCGCCGCCGGTGGTAAAGAAGACGTAGTTGAGGTCGCCCGGCGTCAAGTCCGCCAGGCGCGCGGCGAGGCGGATGGCCGGCTCGTTACTGAAGCCAACGTAGTTGTTGGCGAAGGCGAGCGTTGCCAGTTGCGCTGCGCCGGCCTCGGCCAGTTCGCGCCGACCATGGCCGACGTTGACATTCCACAAACCGGACAGGCCGTCCAGATAGCGGCGTCCGTCCACGTCCCAGAGGACGGAGCCTTGCCCGCGCGCATAGACCACCGGCTGCGCCTGGTCGGCGTCCAACTGCTGGGGGTGGACCTGGTGAGCCCGATCTAACGCGCCAAGCTCGACCGACCGTTCAGCGATGTTGTTGCCGATGTGCCCGTTTCCTTCCGCCATGTCCTGCCTCCCTGTCGGTCGCCTGGATGCGTTTCCATGCGCTTCCCGCATAAGGCTAGCACAGGCATGGCTCCTCGCAGCTGCTCACGCGCGTCGTATACTGCATGGTGTGACGGCCTGTTGAGGACCGCCGATACGTGCGAAGCGCGGAGGATGCCATGGGCGGGGTAGGGTCGATGTTTGCGCTGGGCGTCATCCTGGGCATCCTGATCGCCGCCATCGTCGTGGCGGGGTCGCGTCGCCGTTATGTTGATCTCGTCTTCCCGATCGCCCTCGGCATCGCCGTCGTGGTCGCCTTACTGGCGTTGCTCACGGGACACGGCCTGCCGGGCATTGGCGCGGCGGCGGTGCTGGCCGTTGGCGAAGGCATCGGACTGGTCGGCAGTGCCGTCGTCGGTGGGCGAATGTTCAACGCCCTCGATCAGCACCGGTAGGTCGGTGCCGGAGGCCACCTCACCCACCGCAGTGCCGTCCTGCATTCCTTCGCCGTCTGTTATACAATAGAGTGACGAGTGCCGAGAGCAAAGGCTCCGGCGCGGGCGGCGAGGTGATCCTTGCTGCATGGATTCAGCGCAAGTGAAAGGTAATGCTCATGGCAATTCCGGCTAGTCCTTCTCGGCGTTCCTTCCTCCGCCTTGTAGTCCTTCTCGGCGTTCCTTCCTCCGCCTTGTAGCGGTGGGAAGTGTTGGAATCGGCGGCGCGGCGCTGCTCAGCGCCTGTGGAGCAGGCGGCGCCGCGAACGCGACAGCGACGGGCGCGACGACCACAGCAGCGACGGGGGCGGCAACGGCGGCGACCACTACTGCGGCGACGACCACGGCCGCCGTGTCAGCCAGCGCTTCGGCAACGGCGGTTCCCACGGCCATCCCGGTCAAGTCGGGCCAGACGCTAATCGAGTTCTGGAGCAGCTTCGGCGAGGCCGACACGAATAAGACGGGCATCACTGCCATCACGCAGATGATTAGCGACTTTCAGCAACAGCACTCGAACACCGTGGTGCAGAACATCAAGGTGGATTACAACAACCAGTTATCCGAGAAACTGCTGACAGGAATTGCCGCTGGCACGCCGCCGAACACCTATTACGCCGATCGCTTCTTGACGGCGACCTGGGCACACAAGGGCATTTTCACTGACTTGACCCCGTTGAACTCGAAAGCCGGCATCACCGCCAACGACTATTTGGACTTCGCCTGGAACGAAGCCAGTTGGAACGGCAAGCAGTGGGTATTGCCTTTCGATACCGACGTGCGCATGCTCTATATCAACACCGATGCCGCCCAGCAGTCCGGCGTCGATCCAACCAAGCCACCGCAGAATACGCAGGATCTGCTGGACTGGACGACCAAGCTCACCAAGGCGAACGGCACGACGATCACCCAACTCGGCTACTGGCCGACCATGGGCAACTGCTTCCACGAAATCTGGATGGTCAACTTTGGCGGCAAGTTCTTCGATGCCCAGGCCAACAAGTGCGTCGCCAACGACCCCAACGATATCGACGCCTTCACGTATATGCAGTCGTATGCCAAGCACTGGGGGCAGAGCAACGTCGACGCCTTCAACGCGGCGCAGCCGAAAGGGCCGGAAAACTCCGCCTTTTATACCGGCAAGCTCGTTTCCTGGGTGAATGGCGATTGGGACCTGGCGAGCATCAAGAAATATAAGCCGGACCTGAAGTTCAGCCTCTCCCCGATTCCAGGGAAGGATGGCCCTGGTTCGTCGATGGCCGGCGGATGGTCGATGGCGCTGCCGACTGGCGCGAAGAATAGCGACCTGGGCTACCAATGGATTCAGTACGCGACCGGCAAGGAGGGATTGTTGACGTATTGCCTCGGTACGTCGCACATTCCGACCTTGAAGTCGATCACGAACGATCCCAAACTGCGCGCTGATCCGAACCACAACCTGTTCTTCGACCAGTTGCCGAAAGCCTGGAATCGCCCGGTAAGTATTGAGGCGCAGACCCTCTGGAACGACGTGGGTACGGCACAGAAGGACGTGATGTCCCTGAAGTCAGACCCCAAGACGGCGCTGGACTTTGTGGTCCAGGACGT
>JBPCLN010000206.1:0-11867 GCA_051003235.1 Chloroflexota bacterium
GCGTAGCCGCACTGAGTGTCAGCGCCTGATCCAACCCGGCGAGCCCCTCGCGATGGTGATCATGGAAGTGCAAGAACCAGCGCAGATTCCCGGCCAGGCGTAGACCGATCTCAATCGCCGACATACCGTCCGCTTGTTGCTTCTGTTCAGATTGTTCGAAGCACCAGGCCAGGGCGGCCCGCAGGTTGTCGTGTTCTTGCTCCAGCTGGTCGAACCATCGCAGCGCGCGGGGCCCCCGTGAGCTCCCGATCGGCGTGTTCCGACAGAGCTAGATAGTAGATCGCGTGGCGGCGCCGTACGGGTGCTGCCGCCGCTGCCAGCCGCTGCCAGCCATACTGCCGCAGCGTCTCCAACAACCGATACCACGCGCTGCCGTCCTCCAGTTACGTGGCTACCACCAGGGACTTCTCGACCACCCGTGCCAGCAGGTCCAGCATCTCCTCCACCGCGACGGACCCGCCCGCGGCAATCGCCTCCGCCGCTTCCAGCGTCCACCCTCCCGCGAAGATCGAGAGACGGGCGAAGAGCGTCTGCTCCTGTGGTGTCAGCAGGTCGTAGCTCCACTCCACTGTGGCCTGCAGCGTCTGCTGCCGTAGCGGAGCGGTACGGCTACCTCCAGTCAGCAGCCGGAATCGCAGGTCGAGATGGGCGGCCGATCTGCCACGCCCAAGGCGCTCAGGCGAGCTGCTGCCAGTTTCAGGGCAAGCGCAATGCCGTCCAGCCGGGTGCAGATGCCGGCCACCACCGGCACGTTGGAAGAGGTGAGAGAGAACGAGGGCTGCACGGCCTGGGCCCGCTCCAGGAAAAGTTGTACTGCCTCGCACGGTGTGACCGACTCCAACGAAGCTGGCTGATCGGGCGCCGGCAGGGAGAGGGAAGGGACCCGCCAGCGGGTCTCGCCGCCGACCGTCAGGGGCTCCCGGCTGGTTGCTAGGATCTGCAAAGAGGGGCAGGTCCGCAGCAACGCCTCAGCCAACCTGGCACAACTGTCGAGCAGGTGCTCGCAGTTGTCGAGGAGCACCAGAAGCTGCCGCGTGCGCAGGACGTCCAGCAGTGTGTCCAGGGCTGGCCGATCCAGCTGCTCTCGTATCGCCATCGCGTTCAGCACCGCGCCAGGCACGAGGGTCGGGGCGGTTAGCGACGCCAGTTCCACCAGCCAGACGCCATGCGGAAACCGATCCACCAGACCCGTGGCCACCTGCAGCGCCAAACGGCTCTTGCCCACTCCACCCGTCCCGGTGAGGGTGAGCAGCCGCGTGCTGGCGAGTAGGGCCGTGACCGTGGCGATCTCCTGGTGGCGGCCGACGAAGCTGCTGAGTTGCAAGGGCAGGTTATGCGCCAGCGCCGAGGGAACTCGCGGGATGGCATCCGAGCCGGCATTCGCAGCCCGACGCGGCGTTGGCGTGCCGGCGGCCAGGAAGCGGGTGCGGTGCTCCCCCGTGAGGTCCAGCGCTGCCGCGATCCGGTGCAGGGTGCCGCGCATCGGCCGGTTCTCCCCACGCTCCAGCCCCTGAATGGTGCGTACTCCCAGGCCGGCACGTTCAGCCAGCCTCTCCTGAGTCGTCCCGGCCGCCAGGCGATGCTCCTTGAGCAACCGCGCGAATGTCCGATCCATCGGTGTGCCGGTTCTCCCGTTCCCACCGCCTACTCGCTGGCGCCATGATAGCGCGCCGGCGCCCAGCCCTCGGAGCGCACGGCCCGCGAAGATGCCCTGTCGCGCGTAACTTCGGGGCTAAGACTGCAGCTCGGCGTGGTCAATACGTGGTGTCAATCGGAGACTGGCGTGCAGGCAGGTGCGAAGAGACAACAAGGCGTGGTCAGCACGCACGACATTGTCATTCGCCGAGAGCCCGGCTACAGGTATGGAGGAAATGCATGGCAATCGACGAGAGGAGTGCCGGCACCAGGCGAGCGACGCCGATCATCGTGCCGGTAGGTGCAGGCACGGATCTCCCCTTTCCGACAGGAGCGGCGACCGTCATGCTCCAGGGCGAGCAGACCGGCGGTACGCTCACGGTAATCTGTACCACCGAGGAGCCGGGTGATGGGCCGCCACCCCACGTCCATGCGAACGAGGATGAACTGTTCCTCGTTATTGAGGGGCGGATCAGTTACTGGGCCGATGGGCGCTGGACAGAAGTGGCTCCAGGTGGCATCGTGTACTTTCCTCGCGGCAGCGTACATTGCTATCGCAACGTCGGCACGACACCCAGCCGCCATTGGATACTGACGACTCCCTCAGGCTTCGAGCACTTCTTCGCTAGCTATGCCAACGAACTCGCGAGATCCGGTGGCCCTGATCTGCGCCGCATCGTCGCGATATCTCGGGACTATGGCATCACGTACGTTGAGCAGGTGCCGGGGTGCGAGTAGCAGCGGATCCGTGCCGGGATTGGTGGCCGTCTCAGCGTCCCCCATCAATGGCCAACAGCATCAATGCTGCGGAAAGCGCCCAAGGCCCGTCCGCCGGCGCTCGCCTCACCGTGTTGCGCTATTATGGCGGTAGCCTCCTTTGGCACCGCATGCAGCAGAATGGGTACGGCGAACATGTCCTCTCCAGTCCAAATCACCAGGCTCCAAGTGATTCCCCGTCGCCGGTTCCTGGCCCAATGCGCGCTTGGCGCGGTGGCCTCTTCCTTGCTGGCCGCGTGTGGCGGGGGCGGAGTAACGACGTCATCCGGTAGCGCCCTCGTGCCGTCCGCGGCTGGCAGCGCCGTGACGACTGCCGCGGGCGTCACACCGGCCAATGCCGCGGCGGTGAGTAGTGTCGCCACTTCTACCGGAGCCAAAGTCGCCGTGACGCCGTCTACTGCCGCCACAACGAGCGCGACGGCGCAAGCGGCAGCTCCGGCGGCGAAAGGCGCAGTAGTGATCTGGCATAGTTGGGGAAAGACGGGTGGCGGCCTGGCGATGACGGAACAGGCGGATGCCTTCCGTCAGGCCAATGCCGGCATCAGTATCGAAATGGTCGACACCGCCAATGTGCAGAAGTTGATCGCGGCGCTGGCCGGAGGGACGCCACCGGACGTGATGCAACTGGTGGAAGGCCAGTTGCCACCGCTCGCGGCCAAACAGGCCTTGCTACCACTGGATGCGAATTTCGCCCGCGATCATATCGACCTGAACGCCTTCTGGCCGATCTCCAAAGACATCGTCACCTTCGCAGGCAAGACTTATGCCATGCCGCATCATCAAGGGTGTTATGTCTTTTTCTGGAACAAGTCACTCTTTCAGGCCGCCGGCCTCCCTGTGGATCAGGGACCTAAGACCTGGAATGACGTCGCCGCCCTCGTGCCCAAGCTGACCAAGGCGAATGGCGACCAGTTCACACAGTTGGGTTTTGTGCCGGTCTGGATTCAGGTGAGTTGGGCGCTGGCCTCCTTCGTCGCTGATGGCGTACCGATTTTTGCCCAGGACGGCCGGAGTGTGGCTTTCGACACAAGCGCCGGTGTGAACGCCCTGAGTTGGGCGCCACAGCTCTTCACCCAGTATCCCAATGGCGGCTACGCCGACTGGTCGACCTGGCTGAATGCCGTCAAATCGACCTTGCCCGCCGGCCCACCGGCGCAAACGCTCTTCACGCGCGGTCAACTGGCCGCCGTCTGGTGGGGGAACTGGCTCTTCGATGCGATCCAGCGACTCAGTCCATCCTTGGAGTACGGCGTTTCCGGCATCCCGGTTGGCCCGGATTCGACGGCCCAACCGCTGGCGCAGTCCGGGGGCGGCGCCTCGTTGTCGGTGCCGAACGGCGCGAAGAACGCCGACGGTGGCTGGAGCTTCCTGGCCTTTGTTGGTTCGCCGGAGGGGCAATACCTCACATAGAAGGACACCTCGGACGTCGCGGCGTTGATCAGCGCCGCCAACGATCCGCGCATCCTGAACACCAAGTTGGGGCGGTCGGCCTTGATGCCCCTATTCAAGAGTGCCACCTCGGGCGCTACCTTGAGTAGTCCGGTTTCGGATACCCTCTCGCCCACCATTGCCACGATGCAAGATGCCGTCCTGGCTGGAAAACTGTCCGCTCGCGATGCGTTGCACACGGCGGTGACCAGTATAAACCAGACACTCAAGAGCTATTACAGTAAGGGCAGCTAATGCTAGAAGGCCATCCTGCCTTGGCCCTATCCCGTTACCGGCTGATCGGTCCCAACGCGATTTCCGTGCCCCCCGGTGCGCCTCCTGGTCCTACCACCTGCAGGTTATGAAACGCTCCCGACGCCGATTGATAGTATACCAACGCCTCCAGGCGGTAGGCGCCGCCGGGGAGACCGGTCAAGGACAACTCGTAGTAGTCCGACACGTATTCTCCCAGGCTCCAACTGCTGGTCGGGGCCAGGCCGTAGACGGGATTGCCGTTGTCGACGCTGCGGACCACGGTGCCGGACGAGTTAAGCAGGCGCAGCGATACCGCCAGGTTATGGGTCTGGCGCTGCTCCGCCTGCCAGACCAGCATGATGGGCAGCACAGGGGACGTAGAGGAAAGGAGCGTCACCCGCCGGCCTTGCTCGTCAAAGCGTTGATAGCCGGCGAGGACAAAGCCGCCTTCCAGCGCGGTCGCCGCCGGCGTGATGCCAGGGGGCGGCGCCAGGCGCGGGGCGTCGCGGAGCGAGATCAGCGGGCCGGCGGCGGAAGGATGGTGGCCCGCCGCCCAGGGCACGCTGCGCGCAAGGTAGAGCGGTTGTCCCGGGTAGCGCTGCGCCAGGATGGCCGGTGACAGGTCGGCGAGCGATCCCGCGCCGAAGTCGATGCTCATGTCCGGCAACGTCTTCGCTACCAGCTTCTGGTACCAGAAGATCGTCGCTTGCTCCCAGTCGGCGGCAATGACGGAATGCGGCTCAAGGTAGGGCAACGCGGCCATGGCGAGGCGGTGGCCGCGCCAACCGGCGGTGAGGTCCTGGTGGTAGGCGTCGAGCGGAAGTTGCGCCGCCATTGCCTGGATCTGGTAGGTTTGTCGGCCCTGAAGGCCGACGGCGGCGAGGAGCATCGCGAGCACAATGGCGCCCCGAACGCGCGTCCACCCGACGATGAATCGTTGGGCTACTTCCTCCAATAGCACGATCAGCCCTTGCACGCCGGCGGCGACAAGGTAAGCGCAAACGACCAGAACCGGGATCAGGTAGACGACGTTCAGTCCGCCGGGGATATTCCAGTCCACCACTTGGGCGCAGACGAGCAGGCCGAAGACGCTGCCCACGAGTAGTTCCGCCGGTCGGCTCCGGAGGCCGACGATAACACCGAGCGCGGCGAACCAGGTGAAGGGACCGAGTTGGTAGTGTAGTGCCTGTCCAAGCAGCTGGGCACGCGCCGGGTAATCGGCGGGCGCAATCGAGAGCAGCGACCGGCTGAGCTGCGGCGCGAAGACGAGCTCAACGAAGTTGGCCCAGGTTGTCGGATGGAATTGATCGTAGGCGCTGCCCAGGGCGGATCGGATTGGCAGATAGAGATAGAACAGCAGGGGTAGGGCGAAGACCAGGGCGCCGGCGACCATGAGCCGCCAGTGCCGTAGGAAGCGCGGCGCGATCACGAGCACGTACACGGCAAGCGACGGCAGGAAGAACGCGCTGGAACGGTGGTGGGCCAGCGCCAGGCCCAGCCCGAAACACAGCCAGAGCCAGCGGCGGCGTAGAAGCGCGCCGACACCAGCCAGCGGTACCGTGGGCGGCTCCTCCGCCATCTGGTGGCGAGCCGCCGTTCCCCAGCGGAAGGCCAGCAAGAGGACGAGCGCCGTGAACGCGGCGGCGGCGGCGCGGACACCGGCGATCGTCGACCACCGCCAGTCCAGGGGCGCTACGGCCAGCGCCACCGCGCCGGCAAGCCCGGCGAGGCGGCCGCCGCCGGTGCCGCGAACGCCGAGGTACACCAGGGCGCACGCCAGCGCGCCACAGACGGCGGAAAGCGCATTCATCTTCAGAGCAGGTGTGCCGAATGGGTCCAGAGCAATCCAGAAGTGGCCGAGCAAGGTGTAGAGCGGGTAGCCGGTGTAGTGCGGGATACCGAGGATGGCTGGGACGAGCTGGAACTCTCCGGCGTCGCCGCCCACTTCCGCCGGCGCGAGGGTGCGAAGGTAGGCCATCAGCGGCAGCATGAAGGCGGTCGCCAGCGCGATCGCGTCGAGATTCTTCGCGCTTCCGGTCCGCTTTCCAGGGTGCGCCGAGAGGCCCATCAACCGCCTCCTGCCGAGACGGTGACGCTGCCGATGCGGACCTGCGAGCCGCCGCCGTTGATCCCCAGGCGTGTGCCGGTGGCAGCTTGGTAGAGACCCGCGTACACGTCGTAGCGGCCCGCCGGCAACGTGGATGGCAGCGGAACGCTCATGCCATCGTCAACGACCTCTCCTGCCACCCAATCCGTCGTAGGCAGCATGTCGCCGAGCGGTTGCTGGTCCTGCTGCGCGAGCGGTTGCTGGTCGGGCGGTCCGACATGGACAAAGACGGTATAGGCGCCTTTCGGCGTGGAGAGGGCCCGCCAGCGCAAGCGCACCGGCAGATTCCTCCCCGCCGTGCTGGTGGCCGGCACGTTCGCGCTTTGCAGCGCGATCTGGTCGCCGAAAACGGCCAGGGGTGGCGACTCGACCGGCACTGTCAGCGTGGGACGGCCGTACACGAGGCGACCGATCTCCGGCGTGCTGAGGACCTGCCCGCTGCTGTCCTGGGCAGCGACCGGCTCTCCCTTCTCACCATCGGGGTAGACGAACACCGCAATGTGGACCAGGCTAGGGGCCCGCACGTCGGCACGTAACCGTACGGGTATGGGGTCAATCAGCCCCATTCTCACCGGCCAGCGGGACGTTAGCACCGTGCCGCCGCCCGGGAAGGCATCGGTGCGGTGCTGCAGGTCCTCGACGCGAATACCGCCCGGGCCGAAGAGTTGGACGGAGACGACGTAATTCTGGGCGAGCGGCCCGCGCGTTGCCCAGAAGAGCGTCACGGTTGCCACGCTACCGGGGTCCAGCGGCGCGGCGGGCAGCGTCGCGCCCACCAACTCCAGATTGCCGTAGCGATAGCCCAGCAGCAGCGCCGGGTGCAAGGCTGCCTCGGGCGTGAACACCGGTGCAGCATAGGCCGGCGCGATGGCAAGGGGGATGGCAAAGGCGCCCCCAAGGGCGAGAACCACGGTGAGCGCGCTGCTCAGCACCCATTGCCAGCGCCCGGCCAGCGTGACCAGGCCGAGCGCCGCCAGCACGGCGACGCTGCCAAGCGCCGGGAAGAGCAGCCGGCCGGAGGACGCCTGCGTGGCCACCGTCCAGCGGACGAGCAAGAGCGCCTCCAGCAGCAGCCAGCCACCAAGCAGCACCAGGATTGCCCGATTCGGTCCGCGTCGGTCGACCTGCTCTGTCCCATAATGCGCCCGGACCGCATGGATAATGCGCACGAGCAAGCCCAGGCCAGCCACTATTAGGAGCGCTTTGGCGAAGGCATAGTAATACGCCGGGAGCAGAATATCAAAAATGCCGAAGACGCCCCAGAAGCCGGACCAGATGCTCGGCGCCTCGGCGAGGAGACCGGTAACGGTCAACGCCTGATCTCGGCCCCCTGCTACCTGGACGAACGTCGCCAGGCCAAGCGGATCGCCGTAGAGGATCCAATTGCGGATGAACCACCAGCCGGACAGGAGCAGCGGCGGAATCGTCAGTGCCGCGACATACTGCCCGGCGCGGCGGCGCGAGCGCGATCGCCAGGCCAGCCAGAGATAGACGGCCAGCGCCGGCGCCGCGATGGCGGCAGCACTTAACTTGGTGAGTGTTGCCAGGCCCACCAGCGTTCCGGTGAGGGCGGCAGCGCGTGGAGTGGCCCCGTTGCTCAGCGCCATCACCAGCAACAGGAGAATTAGGCTGCTCAAGGCGATGGCCAGAACGTCATTGTCCACGGAGCCGCTGATGAACAGGAACATGGGATTGAAAGCAACCAAGGCCATCGCCAGGAGGGGGAGCGCCGACGCCGCACGTCCGCGCTGTGTGACGGCTGCCGTCCGGGAGTGAACTCGGCGGCGAGCAAAGGCGGCGCCGAGCACACTACCTTCGACCACTGGCGCCACCAGCTGCGCTAGCGCATACACGGCAACCACCGTCACAACGCCGCAGAGCGTTGATAGCAGCCGCTGCAAATGAACCGCCAACGCCAGTCCGTGCCAGGGGAAGGACTCGCCAGCAGTGTGCACGAACAGATTGCGATGCCAGGCGCTCCGGCTCGGCTGGCCGATGTTGGCGTTCGGGCTAGGAGTGAGCGCTGCCGCCGGGCTGGGGGGATGGATCCAGAACGTCTCGGCAGCTGCCAGGAGATAGTAGAGGGGCGGCTGGCCGGCTTCCTGCACGGGGACCAGCACATGGTTACGCTCCGCCGGGTTCAGGACGGGCAAACCATGCCCGGCGCTGATCTGCCAGACTGCGGCTTCGTGCCAGTTTTCGTCGCCCGACTCCAGGATCGGCGTTGCCAGACCGTAAGCGATGGCCAGAGCGAGATACGTCAGCAGCACGGCGATGAACGCCGGCTGCCGCCAGGCTACCGCTCCGTGGCCCTGATGATCTTTGATCACGGCATCGTCACTGTGGTCAATGTGACCGCGTCCCCGTCACTGGTGAGGATACGCTGAGCGGTCTCGGGATTATAGAGGGCGACGATCAGGTGATCGACCCCTGGCTGAACGTTGCTCAGGACCACATGGTGTTCGCTCGTGATGATCTCCCCCGGCAACCAGCCCGTGGCCGGCGCTGCCCCATTGCCAGGCTCGGTGTCGGCCTGTGCCAGCAAGTGGTTGTTGGCGGAGAGCAGTTGGAGCGTCACCTTCAACGGTGACGCGAGCGGTCCCGGCGCTTTCCAGTAGAGGGTCACGTCCAGCGTCGTGCGGGTGGTGATCGGGCCCTGGCGCAGGAGGTTGCCGTCGGCACGCAGATCATAGCCGACGAGTTGGACGCCGTCGGCGAAGGTGACGGCAGCGGGCGTCGCCGGCTGCGCACTATAGACGTGGGGGCGTCCAACGACGACCACCGTGCCGATGGTTGCCCTTGCCTGCACCGGGGCAATGTCGTTATACACCGCCACGACGAGATCAGCCGGACCGGGTGGCGTGCCGCCGGGTACCGTCAGGTCAAAGAGCTGAACTTCCGTCTCGCCCGCTCGCCAACGCGCCGCCGGGTAACTCGTCCCACCAATGATCGCCGCGCTGCTGGCAAGGGCCTGGCCGTTGCGCTCGAGCATCACGGTTGCGGCGGTCACGCCGGCGGCTGCCGTCCCCTCGTACCAGCGCACGGCGACGGTGACAGTTTGTCCCGCTGTTACCTGGCCTACCGGCTGCGCCAGTTCGACGTGCAGGGCGCCAACTGGAACGCCCCGGTCATCCCAGGTCGCGGGCTGGTCAGGCGGCAGCACGGTGACCTGGCCCGCCACTGCTTCGTCGCCAAGGACGTGGCCGGCGGCGTCCTGCGCCGGAATGGCCTGACTGCCGTTGCGCAGGCCGAGGTGGACCATATAGCGCCCTGGCGGCATGTCAGCGGGGAGGCGTACCGATGGATGGTCGAGCACGGCTTCGTTCGGTAGCCAGAACGGGGTGGGGTAAACGCCACTGGCCGGCTCCGTGTCGGCTGCCGCCAGGACGTGCCCGGCAGCGTCGTCCAGGTGGATGATCTCCGTGAGCCGGGCGCCAGATGGATGGGCCGGCGCCTGCCAGGTCCAGATCGGCGTGAACGCCGTCCCTGCGCGGACCGATGCCGGTAAGTGTACGTCGCCTATGGTCGCCTGGCCCGGCCAATCGGCGACCGGCGCCACTGCTTTGGCCGGCGGCGCTCCGGCCGTGGTGATGACCAGCGGACCAAGCTGCAAGGTGCCATCGACCGGCAGTAGCCGAACCAGGCGGGCGTTGCGCAGTGAGAAATCGGCAGTATCGCCTGGCGGGGCTGAGCCAAGGCGCAGCGTGTAGAGGCCAGGCGGCAGGGCCGGCGGCAGCGCCAGTGGGACGGTCGTTGTGCCTGGTGTGAGGCTCGCCTGCCAGTCAGCCCAGTCCGTGGCCGCGGCATCGGTCAATTGGATTTCCACCTGCCGACCGCCGTTGGAACTGCCACGGAGGAGCAGTTGCAACGGTTGGCCGGCCGGCATCCGTAGCTCGGGCGCCGGTTCCTGCCGGCCGCTGATGAGCGCGTAACCAGTGACATGGATACCCCCCGCAAGGTCGGCATCCAGCGCTTGCCAGTTCGGGGCGCCGGCGCGCCCGCCAAAGGCGGCAAGAAGGAGGGCAGCGGCGATGGGGAACGAGACAAGGGCGGCCCGGCGGGCGAGCCGCCACCTGTTTACGGGCGGGTCGGCCTCGACGTTGTTCCGCGGCCGTGATCCCACCCAGCCGACCGCGCAGAGCCCAAGTGCCACCAGCAGCGCCACCAGCGACACAATATCGCCCAGCCGCGCCGCGGGCGGGTCATGAAATTGCAGCGTCACGGTGTGACTACCGGCCGCCACGTCTACTGAAATCAGGCCGGATGCCGGTGCGGGGTGGGCAGCCACCGGTCGCCCGTCGATCGCCGCCTGCCAGCCAGGGAAGGCAAGCACGGGCAGAACGACCGGGCCGGGTTGGCTGCGTGTGACTGAGAACCGTTCCTGCCGGCTCGATGGCGTCCAGGCGGCGATGGCGGACGCAGGGTCGGCCGGTGGCGCACTGCCGATGACGAGGGAAAAAACTTCCGCCGACGTTGTCTGGCGCCGGCTCACCCAGGGAGGCAGATACTCGGCCGCGGCGGAGGTGCCCGCCAAATGATAGAGCAGTTCGAATCGGGCAATGCCGGCGGCAGTGCTGAAGTCGGCCGGCAGGGCAACCCGCGGTGGCGGCAGGAGCAGGAGGCAGGACGCCGCGATGGCGGCGGATGCGGCCAGGCCGCCGGCTGACTGCAACCGGGCTGCCAGTGCATCGATCGCCAGCGCGCAAAAATAGGCTGCCGGCAGCGCCGCGATCGCCAGCAGGCGCCAGGGGAACTGGACGAGTTGCAGCGGGGGCAGTGCCGCCCAGAAGGGTGCGGAAACGCGCAGGCAACCGGCCAGACTCGCCAAGGCGATCAGGAGGAAGGCGAGCGGTGTCGCCCAGCCGTTGACGTTGGCTCTTGCTCGCAATCGCAGGAGCCAGATAATAATCCCTGCGCCAAGGGCAATGCTTTGCAACAGGCCGAACTGGTACCCAAAACCCTGACTGCCGGCAAAGATCGCCGTGTAGTGCTGTACGGGGGAGCGGGAAAAGAGCTGGCCGGCGCCGGCGAAGTTCTCCCCGTAACTGTAAAAGCGCAAAAGCTTGGCAAACGTGGCATCGCCGGACAAGGTCAGGGCCGGCAGCCAGCTCACGGCGCTCAAGCCGGCGGCGAGCAGGGCCGCCAGGGCGCCAAAGAGCAGGGACTTGGAAACGGCGCTCGCGCGACGCCAATTGATCGTCGCTACTGCCAATACGCCGACCGCCGGCAGAAAGAGCAGCGCCGAGATGAAGTGGGTCAGGAGCAGCCCTGCCACGGGCAAGGCCAGGAGCAGTAAGCGCCGCACCGTGGGCGCCGCCAGCAGCGCGTCGAGTGCCCAGAGGATGGCGGGAAACCAGGTTGCCGCCAGGAATTCGGCGAGGTCGCCCCGATAGAAGAGATTGACCAGGTGGTACGGCGCAAGGGCAAACAGCACCGCGCCGGTCGCGGCGCCGGCCGGTCCGACGTAGCGCCGCAGCCAGCCGTAAGCGAAGAGTCCGGACGCGACCAGCGCCATTGCTTCCACGACATTCGTGGCCGATGGGAAGGGCAAGCCGACGGCGTGCACCGCCACGACCAGGTAGTACGGCAGGAGCGGCGTGAAAAGGAAAATGGGGTAGCCGTAGCCCAGGTAGAAGTCCGGCGCCCAGCGCGGGTAGGCGACACC
>JBPCLN010000207.1:0-52616 GCA_051003235.1 Chloroflexota bacterium
TTGCACTGGCAGCGCACGGCGACGGTCCCAGCGCTCACCATCACGGTCGCTGCCATCGACGGGGGCGGCCGGAGCGTTGCCATGACCACCGGCGACCCGGCCTATGGCGCGTTGCCGGTCGCAGCGCTGCCGATTGGCCGTGCCGTGGCCGACCCCCGCTTCCTGCAATTGCCGGCCGTTCTCCCCAGCGGTCCGCTACGCATCGTGCTCATTGTCACGAAGGGCGGAGACCATCTGGCCCCGATCGCTCTGGGCGTCGTTCAGGTCCAGGATCGCCAGCACACCTTCACACCGCCCCCTTCTCAGTACCCGCTCTCCGCTACGTTTGGTGGGCAGATTGCGCTACTTGGCTATGATCTTCCCACCACTACCGTCCAGCCCGGCGGCCCGCTCCCGATCACGTTCCACTGGCAAGCCCTGCAGACGCCGACGCATAACTACACGGTCTTTGTCCATCTCCTGGACGCGCGCGGCCAAATCGCTGCCCAAAACGACAGCCAGCCAGCCGCTGGAACACTGCCGACGCTTGGCTGGCTGCCTCGGGAGGTACTGACCGACCAGCACATGGTACCATTGCCGCCCTCCCTCCCTGCTGGCGCCTACCACTTTGAGATCGGCTGGTATGACGCCACGACGAACCAGCGTCTGACTCTGGGTACACCGCCCGGCGCGGATAGCCTGGTATTGCCACAAGTGATCACCGTGCGCTGATTCAGCTGAAGGATTCGGAGCAATCGCTACCGAGCACTCCCAAGTCCCTCCATATGCTACGCTTCAACTCTTCCAGGGAGTGATTGCCGCTCCGAGCCATGAGGGACTGTGATGGCGCCTATTGTTCTCGCTCCCTGGGCGGAGCCAGTACCGGGCCAGACCGTACCAATGTCCGCCCAGGATCTTGCCCTGCTGGCCGATGACGACTGGACATACGAACTGGTTGAGGGGACACTGGTGCGGATGCCGCTCGCTGGAACGAATCATGGCGGCATCAGCATGTCCCTTGGCGTGCCACTGGCCGTCTATGTCCGACACCACCGACTTGGTCGCGTGTTCGCCGCTGAGACCGGCTTTCTCCTCAGCCGGCCTGGCGATCCGGAGACCGTCCTGGGCGCCGATGTGGCCTTCCTAAGCACGAGTCGATTGCCGGCAAAGCCTCCAGAGCAAGCCTTCTGGCGCGTGACGCCCGATCTGATCGCTGAGACCGCCTCCCCCAGCCAGTTCCGCCCGGAGATTGCCGCCAAGGTCGGCATCTGGCTCGCCGCCGGCGTGCGGCTAGCCTGGGTCGTTTGGCCCGGACGACAGCAAGTGGACGTGTGGCGCCCCGGCAGCGATGAGCCCGGCATTACCCTCGGCCTGGACGATTCGCTGGATGGCTTGGACGTGGTTCCAGGGTTCGCGTTGCCGGTTCGTGAGCTATTCGAGTAGGTTGGCCCTGCCGGCACCGTGGGGCCGACGACAGCACCGTACCCACAACACCGCCCGTGCGGCAACCGGATCATGGCTGCAATGGCGTAAACGCTACGTATACTACGCTCATGTACGAAAAAACAACCCTCACCAACGGGCTACGGATAATCACGCACGCCATGCCCACCAGCTTCTCTGTGTCCGCCGTCATCCTGGTCGGCGCCGGGTCCCGTTATGAGACGAAGGAACAGGCCGGCATCTCGCACTTTCTGGAACACATGTTGTTCAAGGGCACGAAGAAGCGCCCAACACCGAAAGCAATCGCCGAAACTATTGAGGGCGTTGGCGGTGTTCTGAACGCTGCCACGGAGAAAGAACTCACTAGCTATTACGTGAAGGTAGCCCAGCGGCACGGGTCTTTGGCCCTGGAACTGCTGACCGATATGCTCCGTCATTCCCGCTTTCTCGTGGCGGAGGTGGAGAAGGAACGGCACGTCATCACCGAAGAGATCCACATGACCGAGGACATGCCCCAGGATCTCGTGAATGCGTTGATTGATGAGCTGATCTGGCCCGACCATCCGTTGGGGCGGGAGATTGCCGGAACCGAGGCGTCCGTGAAGGGCATGCGACGTCCATCATTGCTGGCATATATCGCCGAACGGTATGTGCCGAATAACGCTGTGATCAGCGTTGCCGGCAACGTCACCCATGACCAGGTGGTGCAGGAAGCCGACCGGTTGCTCGGCGCCTGGCGTCCGGGCCCTATTCATCCCTATGAAGCAGCGCCCATCCGGCCAGGGAGCCTACGCCAGGCGGTGAAGGTCAAAGACATTGAGCAAGCTCACCTCTGTGTCAGTGCCGGGGGCTTGCCCAGGCAGCATGCCGACCGCCGGGCCTTAGACATTCAGAATCTGATTCTGGGCGGCGGCATGAGTTCGCGTCTGTTCCTGGAGATTCGCGAACGCCGCGCCCTCGCCTACGACGTCCAGGCCTACTTAGACTATTTCGAAGACACCGGCGCCTCCGTGATCTACGCCGGCACCGACCCCGACCAGACACCTTCCTGCCTCGACGCCATACTGGAAGAATTGCGCCGGCTGCGCCGCCAACCGGTGGCGCCGGACGAACTGGCACGCGCCAAGGAGTACCTCAAGGGCCGGATGCTCCTCGGCCTGGAAGACAACTCCGGTCTGGCGCACTGGCTAGGTTCTCAGGAACTGCTCACCAATCGCATCCAAACGGTGGAGGAGATCGTCGCGCAGGTGGACGCCGTGAGCGTCGATGATGTGCAGCGCGTCTCCGAACTGGTTTTTGACCCTGCGCTCCTGCGGCTGGCGATTGTCGGACCGCTGGCAGACGAAAAGGCGCTGGGTGAACTGTTGGACGGGGCGGCATAGGCGCAGCGGGGCGTTCGTTTCGTGCTACTCTTACAGCACCAGCAGCCCGCGGCGCGCTGCGCGCGTCACGGCCTCGGTCCGGCTGGCAGCGCCAAGCTTGGCCATCACCTCACCGACGTGAAACTTGACAGTATGCTCGCTGATCGTGAGACGTTGGGCGATCTGCTTGTTCGCCAGTCCCTGGGCCAGCAGTTGGAGCACTTCACGCTCACGCGCCGTGAGCGGCTCCTCCGGCGCCTGCGTATCACCACTGAGAGAGGCGGCCCAGGGCAGCGCCAGCGTCTCCACCAGCGATGGATGAAGCACAACCAGCCCATCCGCGACGGCACGAACGGCTGCCGCCAGCTCTTCGGCTGAGGCGCCGCGCGGAAGGTAGCCACGAACGCCATCTCGGAGCGCCCGTCCGATGGCGGCGCCAACCAGAGCGCCGCCTAGCACGACAACGGCCGTCTCAGCACCGGCAGCGTGCAGTCGCGTCAGGAGGTCCGCCACCTCACGTCCCGCGACGCCGCTGTCAAAGAGCACGACATCCGGCTGCAAGGTGCGGGCGAGGGCGGCCGTTTGCAACACGCCGCCGGCCTGCCCCGCCGTTTCAATATCGACGATGCCGGCCAGGATGGAACGCAGCCCGGCCGCGGCGAGCGGATCGACCGATCCGACAAGCAGGCGGATCATGACGGTGAAGGGACCCTCTCTCCTGACCTCTCTCCCAGCCCTGGGGGGGAGGAATGCGCCGGAAACATAGGCAGCTTACCTGGACAAGCAGGATGTAACATTGGTCCAAGCGGGCAGGTCGCCGCCGTTGGCAGCAATACCAATCTATTGGGGTCGGTCACCCGGTGTGATGGCGACCTCGAGCGGCTGGCCGCCCCGCAGCAGGGCCAACGGCGCCGCTGTGCCGATCGTCGCTGTCGCCAGGAGCGCCTGTAGATCGTCGGGGGCTTGCAACAGTTGACCGCCAAACGCCACGATAATGTCGCCGATGAGCAGCCCGGCCGCCTCGGCGGGACTACCCGCCTCCACCGCCAGGACCAACAGACCGCTCTCCTGCCGGCGGCCCAGTTTCTCACTCATCGCCGCCGGGATTGGCACCGGCTGCGACCGGAAACCGAGGAAGGCGCGCCGGATGCGACCATGTTGCTGCAAGGTCTCGACCACGCGCGACACGACGTCGGCAGGAACTGCCATGCCGGAATCTCCCCCGAGATGGGAACTCAACAGGCCCGCAATGCGTCCCTGAGCATCCACCAGCGCTCCGCCGGAGAAGCCGGGGTACATGGTGACACCGCTCCGAATGTAGCCCCCCAGCAGCCCGCCTCGCCGCGTCCGGACCGGGCCGCCCACGGCACTGACGACGCCCCAACTAGCCTGCACACCATCGGCGTCCGGCCGGGCCACGGCCAGGACCAGACTGCCGGCTCGCAAACTCTCGCTGGTCGCGAGCGTACCCGCGCCGCTGCCACCGCCGGTCAGCCGGAGGAGGGCAAGATCGTGGTCCTGCGCTCGCCCCACCAGCGTTGCGGCGACGCTCTGGCCGTCGGCCAAACCCACGGTGATATTGTCGTCGCGCTCGACCACGTGGTCGGCGGTGACCACTACCCCTTCCGCCCAGATGACGCCGCTGGCCGACTGGCGCTGGCGCGCTTCCACCCGCACGACGCTCGCGCCTGCCTTCGCTACGGCCGCTGCCAACTCTTCCGAAAAGGCGCTCAGCGCACTGGAACTCTCCGCGGTCATGTGTTCGCTCCTTCTATCATCAACGTTGAACCCTCGTGCCCCGATGCAACCCACCGGCGGCTCCTTCAACGCTACCGAGCCCGGCAGGAACGGGCATCCGCGAGATGGGCAGGGGCGGGCCTAGACATATTGGCAGGCTAGCGCAGAACGGCCAGGGTGCGGTCGATCGCCCGGAATAGCTGCCAGGCCCCGCCGGCGACGTCCCAGGCCGTGGCCAGCGGATTACCTCGCCCCTGAATCGCCGGTTCGACGTGCGCCAACAGGCTGACATAGGTCACATGCACCAGCGTCGGCGCCGCCTCCTGAAGCTTGAGTGACTCCACGTTCGGGATATAGGCGTCTTGCCGATCGGCCACGATGAAGACCGGAGTCTGCAGATGGGCGACGCCGTTCAGCGGGGACAGTGCCGCCAATTGCACGGGCAAGGGCGGTGGCAACGCTGCCATGAGCGGCGCCACCCTGGCAGGGTCACGATTTTTCAAGAGCGCCAGCAGGGCCTGCCCGCCGGCGCTGAGATGACCGACCGGCGCTTTGGTCCAATCCGGCGCGACATAATGATCCGGCGGGGGATCGATCAGCAAGGGCGCAAACGCCGCCCGGTCAGCGACGTCGGGCAGGCCCTTGACGAGACTGCGGGCGACCGCGGCGACGACCCAGGGATCGGGTGCGTACTGCACAATTGCGCCGTGCTGCGTGTAGGTGCCTGTGGTGATGATTTGGATCATGTCGAGGCTGCTGACGTAGCCGGACAGGGCGACCACGCCGCGCAGGGACGGCATGCGGGGGGCCTCCGCCGCCAGCAGGCCAAGCGTCGCGCCGACGCAGAAGCCCACCACCTCCAGGCGCCCGCCATCGACGCCGGGAACGGTATGCAGGTGTTGTAACGTGTACTCGACATCCTGCAGGCTGGCCGGCGATAGCACCTCCTGGAGGAGGTCGGGATAGTCCGGAATGATTGCGGTGTAGCCGCTCTGGGCCAGCGCCGCCCCGAACTGCGCCAGGGGCGCATATTTCCGCCCGGCGCTGAGCGCCCCATTGACGATCAGCAAGGTTGGGTGAGCCCCGCCGCTACGCGGCGCATAGACATCGGCGTCCACCGCGCCCTCCGCGCCGGCAAAGCGCCAATGCCGAATGGCAGGCGGACCCAGAAGCTGCGCGATGGGTCCCGCCGGCGCTCCCGGCACGTCAGCGAGCAAGAGGTAAAAACTCGCCGGCGCCACCCACAGCGCCGGTGTCGCGACGGCGACCAGCGCCGCGAGCAGGATGCCCAGGAGACCAGCCGAGCGACGCGGGCTGGGACAGAGACAGCGCCGAAGGAGCAGCATGGCCAGGATCATAGGGCGCGGCGGGGCCGAGAGCAACGGAATTCCCCTTGCTCCCACCGTACAATGATCCATCAACAAGGGGAGGCACAAGAGTGGATACTGAGCAGAGCTTCGACGCCCGGTTGGTGGACGATATGAAGGCAGCCATGCGGGCGCACGATGACGTGCGGGTGAGCGCGATTCGCTTCCTGCGGTCGGCGGCGAAGAACCGCCAGATCGAACTCGGGCATCCGCTCAACGACGCCGAAATGACGGACATTATTCGGAAGCAGATGAAGCAACGGCAAGATGCCGTCGACCAGTTCCGTACCGCCGGTCGCCAGGACCTCGTCGACAAAGAGCAGGCGGACCTCGACGTGCTGCGAGAGTACATGCCGCGCCAGATGCAGCGCGTGGAAGTGGAAACCATCGCTCGGGCCGTTATTGCGGAACTGGGAGCGACTGGCCCCGCCGACATGCGCCGCGTCATGCCGGCGCTCGTCGCACGTCTGGAAGGCCGTGCCGACGGTCGCCTGGCGTCGGAGGTGGTCAATGCCCTCCTGCGCCGCAATTAGCGAGCAACCGCCTTCAACGGTACCGGCGCATGTCGTTTGCGTCATCGGCGATGAAGCGATGGCAGGGACAATGGCGACCACAATCGAGCGCGCCGCTCTGGCCGCCCTGCAGCAGGAAGGACTTGCAGCGCCGGTGGAACTCAGCATCGCGCTTGTGTCGCCCCAGGAAATCCGGGAACTCAACCGCACCTACCGCCAGGTGGATGACGAAACTGATGTCCTGTCTTTCAGTATGGATGAAGGGCAGGAATTGCCCTCTATACCAGGCGTCCGCCACTACCTGGGGGATATTGCGATTAGCGTTCGCCGCGCCCAGACCCAGGCCCAGGAGTATGGGCACAGCGTGGAACGGGAGTTTGCCTACCTCACCGTCCACGGCGTCCTCCACCTGCTCGGCCACGACCACCACGAGCCGGGTGAGCAGCGCTGCATGCGCGAGGCGGAAGAAGCTGCCCTAACGCACCTAGGCCTGGAGCGAGATCCGACCTGAAGAGAGCCGGGCCTCGTTCTTGTATACTGACAACGATAGTACACCCCAGAGAAAGGGCAGCCTCCATGGCCGACCTCCGTACTTTGTCGCAACAGGTTGTGGCGAACGTCGAGCGCGTCATCGTCGGCAAACGCGATGTCGTCGAACTGACGCTGATCGCCTTACTCTGCCGGGGCCATACCCTTATTGAGGACGTGCCAGGCGTCGGCAAGACAATGCTGGCGAAGTCCTTCGCCCGGTCCATCGGATGCACCTTCCGTCGCATCCAGTTTACGCCCGACCTCCTGCCGTCCGACATTACCGGTGTCTCGGTCTATAACCAGAAGACGCAGGAATTCGACTTCCGGCCCGGACCGATTGTCGGGCAAGTTGTCCTCGCCGACGAGATCAATCGCGCCACGCCAAAAACCCAGTCGGCGCTCCTGGAGGCCATGGAAGAAGGTCAGATGACGGTGGAAGGGATGACCTTCCAGTTGCCGGTGCCCTTCATTGTGCTGGCCACCCAGAACCCGATCGAATACGAGGGCACCTTTCCGCTGCCGGAAGCGCAGCTTGACCGCTTCATTATGTCCGTTCGCCTCGGCTATCCCTCGGTGCGCGATGAAATTTCGATCCTGGAGAGCCAGCAGTTGCAGCATCCTCTGACGACCCTGGAGGCGGTGATTGACGTCGCCCAGCTCGTTGAATTGCAGGAGCAGGTTCGGCGGGTGTACGTCGATCCGCTCGTGAAGCAATACATTGTCGACATCACGACAGCGACGCGCAGCCATCAGGACGTCTACCTCGGCGCCAGTCCCCGCGGCTCGCTTGCCCTATTCAAGACCGGTCAGGCGCGTGCGGCGATCCAGGGTCGCGATTTCGTTATCCCGGACGATATTAAGGCGCTGGCGGAGGTGACGTTGGCGCACCGCCTGATTATCAATCCAGCGGCGCGCATTCGCAACGTTGGGCCGCGCGACATCGTGAAGGAAGTGCTCAACTCCCAGGCCGTGCCCGGTTCTCGCCCCGGCGAGCGCGTGCGCTGAACGGCCTCACGGTTCGGGCCTACGCCAAGATCAATCTGAGTCTGGAAGTCACCGGTCGCCGCGCCGACGGCTTCCACGAACTGGTGTCGGTGTTTCAGGCAGTCTCGCTCAGCGATGAACTAGTTATTCGGCCCGCCGATACCCTCACGTTGGAAACCGAGCCGGCCCTGCCCTTCGCTGCCGAGACAAATCTGGTGCTACGGGCGGCGCGGCTGTTGCGGCAGCGGGCCGGACGACTGCTAGGCGCCCAACTCCTGCTGCGGAAGCGCATACCGATCGCCGCCGGCCTGGGTGGCGGCAGTGCCGACGCCGCCGCCGCCCTGCTCGGCCTCCGACGGCTATGGAACCTGGATGATATCGACCTCACACCGTTGGCGGAGGAACTCGGTTCGGACGTGCCGTTCTTTCTCCGCTCGGCAACGGCACTTGTCCGAGGCCGTGGCGAACATGTGCAGCCACTGCCGTCCTTGCCGGTCCGCCTGGTCGTCCTGGTGCGCCCGCCCGTCGCCCTGGCCACGGCCGATATCTTCGCGCAGTTGCGACCCGAGGAATGGTCGGACGGCAGCGCCACGTCGGCGCTGGCCGCGGCGCTGGCCGCAGGTGCGCCGTTACCACCGGCATTGCCGCCGAACTCACTGTTGCCGGCAGCAGAACGCTGTTGCGGCCCTCTGGCGGCGCTACGCGCTGCATTGAGGGCCGCCGGCTGGCGGCCGTACCTCAGCGGGAGCGGACCCACGCTGTTTCACTTTCCCGAATCACCGGCGGAGGCGGAGGCGATACACCGTGACGCGCACCGATTCGGAGCGCAAGCATGGCGCTGCCGCACCATTTGCAGGACGCCGCTCCGGCTGGCGGCCAACTGATTGGGGCGGCCCCAAACGCCGCAATTTCCGTGCCTATATTCTGGACTAGCAAGGGAGCGTAGGACATTTAGGCTATCTTCGACCCCGAAGGCGCCGTCAGTCGTCTACTATGCAAGGGTACCTGAAACAGAGGGGGCTGCCGGCGCGCGGTGCCGGGTGGGACGGTGGAGGAGGTAGCCATACGGTGCGTCAATTTATTGCCGCGGTGGCGCTGGCAGTCACGTTGGTTACGGCTATCGCGCCGCAGCAGCAAGCCGAAGCAGCCTGGAACGCCTTCCCCTATGGCCAGTGCACCTGGTGGGCCGTCAATATGCGGCCCGACCTGGCGGGTAGTGTCTGGGGCAACGCCTGGCATTGGGCCTATGAAGCGCGCTGGACCGGCTGGAGCGAGGGATATAACCCGGAGCGCGGCTCCGTCGCCGTATTTCAACCATATACCGGCGGTTCGGGCTGGCTCGGCCACGTTGCCTATGTGACGTCGGTGGGTTCCAACGGTTGGTTCCAGGTCAGCGAGATGAATTTTCCCTGGTGGGGCCACGTCAGCTACCGTTGGGTCCACACCGGGTGGGGAGTCTCGTTTATCTACTGGTGATGCGCTATGATGGAAGCGTGACAGTACGCGCATAACAGCGGGGCCGGATTTCACCGGCCCTTTTGTTTTGTCCATGCCCTGTCCGACCGGTGGTTATTGGGCGTTGCCGCCGTATTGAAAGCTCTGCGCGCCATAGCGGCGTCGACGCACGCCTGGCGGCAACTCGATGGGGAGCAAGGATCGCGATGCCAGGGCTCTTTGGCCGTCTGAATCCCTTTCGTCGACCGCTGGAAAAGACCCGCGAGGGCTTTTTCGGCCGCGTGACGACGCTCTTCGGGCGTGCCCAACAGATTGATGCGGCTTTCTGGGATGAACTGACCGATCTGCTAATTGAGGCCGATCTCGCCGACACGGCGGACGAGGTCTTGGACGATCTCAAGCGCCGCGTCCAGGAGGATCGCATGCGTTCGCCGCGCGACGTGCAACAGGCGCTGCAGGCCGAACTGATTCGCCTCCTTGGTCCGTCCGGCGAGCCGCTAGCCAAGGCCGATGGGCTCACGACGGTGCTGGTCGTGGGCGTCAATGGCGTAGGCAAGACCACCTTCATCGCCAAGTTAGCCCATCAACTCTCTCAATCCGGCGAGCGGGTGATCCTCGCCGCCGGCGACACCTTCCGGGCCGGCGCCGTCGAGCAGTTGAAACGCTGGGGCGAACGCATCGATGTGCCGGTGATCAGTCATCAAGCCGGCGCCGATCCAGGCGCTGTCGTCTTCGACGCCATGCAAGCGGCCAAGAGCCGCAACTTCACCTACTGCATCCTCGACACCGCCGGACGGATTCACACCAAACACAACCTGATGGAAGAGTTGCAGAAGCTGGAGCGGGTTGCCCAGAAGGTTGACCCTTCCGCTCCCCAGGAAATCCTGCTGGTTCTTGATGCCGTCACCGGCCAGAACGCCATTCAACAGGCGAAGAAGTTCGCCGACACGGTTGACGTCACCGGCGTGGTCGTCACGAAGCTCGACGGCTCTTCCAAGGGCGGCGCCCTCTTCGCCGTCGCCCGCGAACTCGGCGCGCCGATCAAATTCATCGGCACCGGCGAGAAGGTGGACGACCTCCAGCCCTTCGACGCCGAAGCGTTCGTTCGGGCGCTATTCGAGCGGGACGAGGCGGAAGCGGCGTCGTAAGAGCTGTTCCATCATGGCCGTTCGCTTGCCCCTATGACCCAATTTATGGGGCAGAGATGTACATCTTGCTCGATGCACTCAGGCCGATGCTCCGGCCGAATGCCAAGGTCGTGATTGGGGTAAAGGTGCCGTTCACGCGTATCGTGTAATAGACGCCGTAGGTGTCGGTGACGCACGCGCTCGCTGCGCTCACGGTCATACCGTTCACGTACGGCCCCGCCGACGCGAAGGCGGCGCTGTTGAGCTGGGATTGGCTGACCAGGCTGGAGTTGCAGGTTCCCGTATTGTCTACCCCATGGGTGATCTCGTAGCGCGCCCCATCCCGCGCCCCCTCGCTCATGGCGTTGGAGAAGGCGACAGCACGCCCCGCGTCAAGGACGGCGAATATCAGCATGAGGAAAACCGGCAAGACGAAGGTGAACTCTACTATCGCCTGACCGCGCGTTTTGGCAAGCTTCATCCTTGATCCACCTCCGCCGCGACGAACGTTCGAATCCTGATCGGATTAGAGAGCGACGTCTGCGTTTGTAGCCAAGGCGACACGAACGTGAAGCTGTAGGTACCAGTGACCTGCTCAATGCTGGCCTGGCCGAGGGTGCCCGTGACATTGGTAACTGTCACGCTGGTCACGCTTCCGACCGGTAGGTTGCCTTCATTCTGGACGATTGTTTGGAGCGTCGAGTTGCTGACGCCGGCGTTCTTTGCGGCGTAGCGCGCAGCCTCGCGTAGCGCGCTTTGAAACTGGACGTCGTAATAGAAGAGGCGGCCAAGATCCACTGTGCCAAGCGCAAGGGTGATCAAGATCGGCAGAATCAATGCCAACTCGACGACTGACTGGCCCCGCTGTCGCGCCAAATGTTTAGCCGCCATTAATCCCTCCCTAACTGATAAGGAACGGGGCGACGAACTGGGACTGGCCGGTGGGATCAATGACGGTCGCGCCACAACTCGTGTCGGGTTTCCACGAGCCCGTCTGGGGCACTACCGTGCCATACATCGGGTCGGTGCCACTCCCCGTCACGTAGAGTGCGATGACACCGTACAGTGTGCCGGCAAAGTTGCGCCCATTTCCGGCACCGTAATCCATCAATGGGAAGTACCCGACGCTCTTGGCGTTAACATTAGGGGCGCGGCCACGGGCGAGACCCTGACCGTTCCCCTGGTTGCCGGGGGCCAGGCAGTTGTTGGTGAGACCGTCGTTGAAAAATCCTTTGAACGCCGCACTGTTCGAGTTCCAGTCCTTCTCACCAGCTCCCCCCACATTGTCGCCTTGCCATTGGTTGCCGTAGAGCGTGAAGGTGGTGGTGTGTCCCTGGTTTATTGCCCACCAGATGAGGCTATTGGTGCCGTACACCAGGGGATGCGACATAGACCCGACAAGGCCCCCCTGGTAATAGCATTGGTAGCCGGTATAGACTGGCGGACTGCACCCCTGGGTCGCGCCGACCATGCTCGCATACAAGGTTGCCGTGTCCCCCCCGAACGGCGGATCCCAGCGGGCGGCATACGGATTGAGTCCCGCCACGCCGGCTGGAAAGACGTGCTTGCCGACCGCCGCGGCGCTCGCACTGACGGTGAGGGTTGGGACGTGGATGATGGGCGCGAAGTAAGTGTTTTTAACCGTCGTCACCGTCATCTTCACTCCCGAGGCACTGGTGCTGATCGGCAACGCGTTGTTGGTAACATAGGCGGCTGGAGTGAGCGGGGTTCCCGAAGCGTCGATGAACTGCGCCACAACGTAGACCTGCCCAACGGTAGAGCCGACCCTGCTTGGGGCTGTAATGGCAAAACTGCCACTAGCCACACCGGTGGCGGTAATGACGTCGCTGATCGCGTTGTACACATCGGTGCCGGACACCGGTGTAATGGTCGTGTTATCCGCGATGGCTTGGGTGGCGGCCAAGGCGGTGGCGTCAGCGAAGTTCTGCTCCGTGCGTTTGGCCACGGTACCAAAGCCGATATCCACCACCAGCCCCAGCATGATGAGAATCGGAGTGAGGAGGAGGGCAAAAAGCACCAACGCCTGGCCAACCTCACGCAGGCGACGTGTTTGGGAAGGCGCGACCTGATTATGTCGTAGATGCACGTTCACTCTCTACCCCCCGATATTCATTTTTCAGTGTAAGGGCGCACCACTCTGAATACTATGGCGTGTCCTGGCTATGTCGGGGGGGTTACTTTTGGTTAATATTGGCGCGAAGGACTGGAAAAACTGTCAGTACAGCGTCAGCAGGAGCACCCGACCGTGAACGGTCGGGTGCTCCTATGCTATGACCGTCGTCCCACCCGCATCCACTGCCAGCACGAGCGCGCGTCCGGCCACGCCGTGTTCCTGCGCTGCCGCCGTCATCGCCGCCGCGACCTGGTCGACCAGCGCAACGTCGGCCGGTGCGGCGGCGCTCGGTCCGGCGCCGCTGACGGCGGAGCCGTAGGCGCCGGCCGACCGGGCGGCAGCGAGGATCGGCTGCATCGCCTGGTAGAGCGGCAAACGGTACGGTTGGTGGAGGCGATCATCCATGGCCGTGCTGAGGAGGCGCCAGTCGCCGGTGGCAAAAGCGCCTGCCAGTAGTGCGGCGCGGCCAACATTGAAGACGGCGTCGCCGCGTGGTACCGACGACGGCAATACGGCGCGCGCCGCTGTCGTCGAAACGGCATAATCGGGCACGAAGATGACCAGACGCAGGTCGGCGGGGACTTTCAAGCGCAGTGCCACGAGCTCCTCGCCGGCCTGAACGCTGATGGTGAAGCCCCCGAGCAAGGCGGCGCTCGTGTTGTCGCCATGGCCTTCAATTGAGGCCGCCAGGGCGAGCAAGTGGGGTGCAGGAAGCGGTAGGCCGCTCAGCGCTTCCCCCAGGCGCAACCCGGCCGCAATCGCCGCTGCGCTGCTCCCCAGACCCCGGCCCAGGGGAATGCGATTGAGCAGATGCAGGGCGAGCGCCGGTCGGCGCCAGCTCACTTCGGCGGCAAAGCGATCCAGGGCCAGCAGCAGCAGATTCGGCGCCCCGCCTCGCAAGGCCGCTGCCCCCTCTCCCTCCACGTCCACGGTGTCCCGCTCCGCCGGTTCGGCGCTTACCTCGTTGTACAGGGCGAGCGCGATGGCCGCGACATCAAAGGCGCTGCCGAGGTTGGCGCTGGAAGCGGGCGCCCGCAGGTGAATCGGCACACTGACCATGCGATCAGAATTGTAGCTTGCGCTGGCGCATACGCACGCTCTGGACGATGCCGACCGCGAGTAAACAGGTGATAAGGGAACTCCCGCCGGCGCTGATGAACGGCAACGGGATGCCCGTGACCGGCATAATCTGCAGATTCATACCAATGTTCACAAAGCCCTGGAAGAGGATCATCCACATGACGCCGACTGCCACGAGGCGGCCATACAGGTCCTGCGCTACCGCCGCCGCCGCCAGAAGGCGACTGAGCAACATACCAAAGAGGAAGAAGAGCAACACGCAGCCCAGGAAACCCAGTTGCTCGGCGATGGCGGAAAAGATAAAGTCACTCTGCTGCACCCGCAAGTAGTGCAACTGACTCTGCGCCCCCTGGGCCCAACCCTGCCCCATCCAACCACCGGAGCCAATGGCAATCAAAGCCTGAATGATATTGTAGCCTGCCCCCGTTGGATCCTTCTGCGGATCGAGGAAGATCGTCAGCCGGTTGATTTGGTAGGCATGCAAATAGCGCACGGCGATCGGCGCGCTCGCGGCAATCGCTAGAAGGAGCGCCAGGAAGTGCCGGATACGGACTCCCGCCGCCGCCGCCATCCCGACCCAGATCGCAATGTAGACCAGCGCCGTACCCAGATCCGGTTGCGGATAGACCAGCGCCGCCGGCACCGCGGCCACCAGTAAGCTGAGCAGCACCCACCGAAAGAAGATGATGCGGTCTCCAATGTCGGCCAGCACGCGCGCCAGGGTCAGGATGACGAGCAACTTCCCCAGTTCGGAAGGCTGGAAGGGTAAGATGCCCAGGTTAAGCCAGCGCTGGGCGCCGCCCGACGCCCGACCAAGGACCAGAACCGCCAGGAGGAGCAGCACATTACCGGCGCAGAGTGGCCAGAACATGGCGCGGAAGACGCGGTAATCGACAAGGCAGGCGGTGAGGAGCAAAGCAATGCCGATCAGGCCGTACAGCCCCTCGCGGATCGCCGCACTGCGAGCAGCGCCATCCGCGCCCGGCGCCGCCAGCGCCGCGTAGATCATGGCGATGCCGTAGACCGTCAATAGCAGGCTCACCGTCACCAGGAGCGGGTCGAAATACCGCCAGCGCTTAGCCGACATGAGCGGGCGCCTCAACCTTGGTCGGCTTGAAGTAGGCGTCGAATATCGCCTTCGCCACCGGCATGCCGGCATCGGGGACGCTGCCACCAGCCACCAGCACTGCCACCACCAGTTGCGGGTCGTGCAGCGGCGCGTAGCCCGCCCACCAGGCATCGAGCCCGGGCTGCCCCACCCCGCCGCTGTTCGGCGCGGCGGCAGCGCCCATTCCGGCCACCGCCAGCGACGTGACGCGAACCTGCTGTGACGCTCCGGCGCTGACGCTCTGGGCCAGGCCGTTACGCACTGCCTGCAATACAGCGGGCGAGAGACCGAGCCGGCGGAGGGCGGCGGGTTGCAGTTGTTGTACTACCTTGCCGTCGGGCGCGATCAGGCGTTGCAACAATGCAGGGCGGTAGATCACGCCACCGTTGGCCAGTGCCGCCGTCGCCACTGCCAGTTGCAACGGCGTAACGGCGAACGGACCGGCGCCTGCCGCCACGAGGTAGGTATCAAGGGGTGTCCAGGCCTGATTCTGGTTGCGTTGATACCAGGCCGGGTCCGGCAAGAAGCCTTGCGCTTCCGCCGGCAGATCAATGCCGGTGGACTGGGCGAAACCAAAATTGCGAAGCCAAGCCAGTAGCTTGTCCGACCCCAGCCCTGCCACATTCAGCCCGGCGGTCGTCGCGCCACCGCTGAGTGCCGCAAACAGGGTATCGCAGTGCTGCGCCAGCGCCTGGGAGAGGGTGAACGGTCCAGTCCCCGTGGCCAATGGGTTATGGAATTCCCAGCCCTGTTCGGTTAGCACCGAAGGGCAGGCCAGCGCCTGCGTCGGCGTCACGACGCGCTCCTGCAGAGCCGCGGCCGCCAGGAAGGGATTAAGCATCGCGCCGGGTGGATACTGTGCTGCCATCGCGTGATTGAGCAAGGGATAGGATGGGTCGCTGATCAACTGGTTCCACGTCGACTGGCTGATGCCGTGTACGAACAGATTGGGATCGAAGGAGGGAACGGACACCAGAGCGACCACGGCGCCGTCCCGCGGGTCAATGGCGACGGCCGCGGCGTCCGTAGCGCCGGCCTGCTGCACGGCGGTCAGCAGCGCCTGATAGGCGACCCGTTGGACGCCGGCATCGAGCGTCAGTTCGACGCTTGCGCCTGGTGTCGCCGCCTGCTCGCCGAAGTTACCGACGGTGCGTCCGCCCACATCAACCACCGCCGTCTGGTGCCCGAGCTGACCACGCAACTGAGTCTCGAAGAGCTGCTCGATACCGGACTGCCCCACCGTATCGTCAAGCGCATAGGGCTGGATCAAATTTTTGGCGGCGTCGAACTGCGCCTGACCAATTCGGCCGACGTAGCCCAGCAAATCGGCGAACACCGGGCCATCGACGTACTGGCGCGTCGCCTGGGCCCCGACATGGATGCCGGGCAGTTGATTCAGGTGCTCCGTCAGCGTCAAGGCCGTGTCGCGCGGGATATCGGCGAGGAGGGGCAGCGGCAGCGCCGGGTCCTCCTTGTCGTCCAGCACCTGCTGATCGAGCCGGCTGAGGCTGGCGCCGGTGTAGTGGGCGAGCAGCGCCAGGACGGCGTGCGCATCGGCCCGTTTCAGATCCGCCGGCACCACCGACACGTCCCAACTCGGGGCATTTTCTACCAACTGCTGGTCATAACGGTCGTAGATGATGCCGCGTGCCGGCGCAACCACGTCGACGCGTAGGTGATTCTGGTCCGATTGCTGCTGAAACTGCGGGCCTTCCACGATCTGGACGTACCACAATCGACCGGTCAGGGCGATGAAGGCCAGTGGCACCGCGAGGCGCGCATAGATGTGGCGTCGAGCACGCACTTTGTCCAGCATCGCGCCCTATCCCGCCTGGGACAGGGGTGTGCGGCCCTCGATCCGACCGAGCCGGCGGGCCAGCGCGCTGCAGCCGTAGCCGGCGGGCAGCCCCAGCAAGCCGTTAAGGACGGCGCTCGGCGCCACAATCTGGCGGAGGGCGGACGGCCAGTTGATCGGGTCGTGCAAAGATTGCATGCCGACCATGAGGGTTGCGTCGTAGGCGACAGTCGCCACGACCGCGCCCACAACGAAGACGCCGATACCGGTGGAAAAGACCGTGCCACGCCACCAGCCGACCGTGAGGGTCGCCACCAGCAACGCCGCCGCCGATAGCCCCAACGGCGTTCCGGCCAGCAAGTCCAGGCCGACGCCGGCGGCTGCGGCGAGGGGCGCCACCGCCACGCCGCCGACCAGCAATGCCCAACTCGTCAACACTACCAGGACGGCATCGGGCATCACACCGACCACTCGGAGATGGGGCAGCCACGTCCCTTGGAGGAGAATCAGCACTCCGAACGCCAACCACATCAGCATCTTCATGCTGCCGGCGCCGACCCCGGTAAAGGTTGGGGGACAAAGTCGGTCACGATCAAGATCTGCCGATCACTCTTCAGATCGGCCGCCGGCGTCAGCATCGCCATCTGAAAGAGGTCCACGGGCCGCAGCCGCACCTGTCCAATGCGGCCAACCGGCAGACCGCGGGCGAATGTTCCACCAAGGCCCGAGGTCAACACCCATTCGTTGGCTTGCAACGGCGCGGTCGCCTGGACGAAGCGAAGCAACAGACCGGAGCCGGGTTCGTACTGGACGACACCCGTGGGATCGCTCTTGTCGGTTGCGCCGGGCACTTCGACGTAGGCGGCGACAGTACTGCTCGCGTTATCGATCGGGGTGACGACCGCGGCATGCGCCGCAACGCGCGAGACCTGACCAACCAGCCCGCTGGCATCAACGACCGCCATGCCGACCCGAAGGCCATCGCGGGAGCCTTGATCGACCGTCAGCATTGCCTCCAAATTGTTCGTCCCTCGGGCGATGACCGCCGCGGGATGATATTGATGCTCCGGATGCGCCTGCTTATAATCGAGTAACTGGCGCAGCGTCCCGTTGTCCTGCCCCGCCACCTGTAACTGCACGTTCTGCTGCACCAGGCGGGCGTTCTCATCCCGTAACCGGCGGTTCTCCTTCTCTAATTGACCGATCGCCGCGATGGAGGTCCAGGTGCCGGCGACATCGTCCACCACCGTCGACGCCGCCCAAATGAACGGGGCCAGGAACGTTGCGCCCGCCTGCTGGTAGCGCCCGGCCAGTTGCAGCGTATCCAGGGCGAGAAGGCCGAAGGCGCCGATGAGAAACAGGGATACCCATCGGATTAATCGCTGAACGCGCACGGGATCTCCTAGCGACTTCGGGAACTAGCGAGTTCGAGCATTGGATTCGGCAGGATGGGACAGCGATACCTTCTGCAGCAACGCGAGCTCCTCCAGGCACTTGCCGGTACCCCGCACCACGCACGTCAGCGGATCATCGGCGATGGTGACGGGCATGAGCGTCTCCTCACGCAAACGGGCGTCCAGGCCGTGCAAGAGCGCCCCCCCACCGGCCAGCATAATGCCGCGATCCATAATGTCCGCCACGAGTTCCGGCGGCGTCTCCTCCAGGGCCGCCTTAACTTCCGTGACAATGGCGTTGACGGGTCCCGCAATGGCATGCCGGACATCGACGCTGCTCACCTGCACCGAGGCCGGTAAGCCGGTGCGCAAGTCACGCCCCCGCAAGGTGGCGACTAACTCCTGGGCCAAGGGAAAGGCTGAACCGATGACGATTTTCGTTTCCTCCGCCATGCGTTCACCGATCAGGAGATTATGCTCCCGCCGCATATATTGCAAGATCATGTCGTCGATTTCATCGCCAGCGATGCGGATGGAGCGATTCACGACGATGCCGCCCAGCGAGATGACGGCGATTTCGGTGGTGCCACCGCCAATATCGACAACCATGTTGCCGGCCGGTTCGGACACGGGAAGGCCGGAACCGATCGCCGACGCCATCGGCTCTTCGATCAGATACGCTTCGCGAGCGCCGGAGTTGAGAGACGCTTCCCGCACCGCCCGCCATTCCACCTCGGTGGCCCCGCTGGGGATGCCGATTGCCACACGAGGAGCGGGCGCGAACAGGTAGCGGTCGTGCACTTGCTTGATCCAATGGCGGAGCATGCTTTCCACCACGTCAAAATCGGAGATGACGCCGTCTTTCAAAGGACGAATGGCGACAATGGACGCCGGGGTGCGACCGACCATCCGCTTGGCCTCGGTGCCGACAGCGAAGACCTTACCGGTACGCACGTCTTTGGCGACGACGGATGGCTCAGAGATCACCACGCCTTCGTTACGGACGTAGACCAGGGTATTCGCCGTACCCAGATCAATGCCGAGGTCTTTGGAGAACAGGCCGAGCAAAGCATTGAATGGACGGAACACCGGCTCAGGATCTCCGCTCGTCTCTGGTCGAGGCGTTCCAAGTTGGCGCGCCACCGGTGTCCGCCGCGACCGGCCCCGTGAGGGCGCCCAGGTTGGCGCGCCCTAGTATAGCAGCGTCGGTCACAGCTCACAGCAATTGTAACGGATTCATCCTCCCATTGGGGGATACCCCTTTTGGTCACTCGCCAGTACCTCAGCGAAGAGTGCCAACGCACCAGCGGCAAACGCCTGCTGGTTCGCCTGCCGTTCGTCGCGGCCGGTCGACACGGTACGTACCGCTTCGCCGTCCGGCCCAACCACGGCAACGTAGGCCAGTCCGGCAGGTTTTCGGGAGCGGCGCCCCCCTTGTGGCCCCGCCACGCCTGTCTCCGCCACCCCCCATGTGGCGCTGAGTCGCGCACGCACCGCGCGTGCCAGGAGCAACGCCGCCGCGGGGTCGACGGCGCCGGCCGACGCCAATGTCACGGCAGTGATGCCGAGCAGCACCTCCTTGGCCGCCGCCGAATAGACGATAGCCGCCCCGAGGAACCAGGCGGAACTGCCCGGCCCGCAGGTGAACGCGGCGCTGAGCCGCCCACCCGCCGATGCCTCCGCCACGGCGACGGTCTCCCGCCGCTCCGTCAGCCAACGGGCGACCTGCTCCGCCCCCTGGAAATCCTCCGTCATGATTCCTTTCTCGGCTCGCATCCAAAGGGTTAGTATTGCGTGTGCGATTACAACAACTGCATCTTGCCGGCTTTCGGAACTACCGCCGGCTGGCGCTGAACTTCCCCGCCGGCATCTCTGTCTTCTGCGGAGATAATGGCCAGGGCAAGAGCAACTTGCTGGAAGCAGTGTATCTGCTGGCGACCTCGCGTTCTTTTCGAACCCGTGCCGACCGCGAACTCCTGAATTGGGACCAGACGGCCGCCGGTGCGCCCGCTGGGGCCTTCGCCCGTGTTGCCGCCTTGATCGAACGCGCCGGCAGTGGTGTGCGGCTGGATATTGTGATTGCTGCTGCTCCCGAGGCGGAGCGCAAGGATGCCGCCAACGGGATCGCCACCCGGAAACAGATTATGGTCAATGGCGTCAAGCGCCAGCCGGCGGAACTGGTCGGCCAGCTTATGGTCACGCTCTTCACCCCAGCCGATGTCGACCTAGTGCTCGGCCCGCCCGACTTGCGGCGGCGCTACCTTGACCTGACACTCTCCCAGACCGACCGCGCCTATTTCCGGGCCCTCACCAGCTACCAGCGCGTCCTAGCCCAGCGAAACTCGCTGTTGCGGATGCTGCGGGAAGGCCACGGACGCGTCGAGCAACTCACTTTTTGGAACGACGAGTTACAGCGCTCCGCCGTCTATATCCTTGATCAGCGCACCGCGGCGATCAACCGGCTCGGACAACTGCTCGCGCCGAACTACACCTTGCTCTCCGGGGACACGGCGATCGTGGGGTTGCGTTACCTCTCGTCGCTCGATGACCAGCCAACGCCCATAGCGGGCGGCGGCACCGCCGCCCGCTACGCTGAGGCCCTCCAACGGATTCGCAGTCGAGAAGTCGCCGCCGGCATGTCTTTGCTCGGCCCCCATCGTGACGATCTGGCGTTCTTGATCGACGGCCGGGCGCTGGCGGCGGCGGGGTCACGCGGTCAGATTCGCCTGGCGACGGTCGCCCTCAAACTGGCCGAAGTGACCCTCATGCAGGAACTGACCGGGGAAACGCCGGTCCTGCTCCTCGACGATGTCCTCTCCGAATTGGACCGTCGCCGCCGGACCCTGCTCCTCTCCGCGCTAACGTCCGACCAGCAGGTTCTCATCACGGCGACCGACCTGGAAGCCTTTTCCAGCGACTTCCTGACCCGCTGCCGGCGCTACCGCGTCGACAACGGAGCAGTGGCCGAAGACTGACCGACCAGGCCGTCGACGGTGCCGAATAGCTCCTCCTCCCGGAAGGGCTTCACCAGGTAGGCATCTATACCGAGCCGAACTGCCTTTTCCCGATGCTTGTCTCCGGAACGTGAGGTCACCATGATCGTCGGCACATGCGCCGTTTCCGGTTGCCGGCGCAGAATGGACAGCAGTTCAAACCCATCCATTCGCGGCATCTCAATATCCATCACCACGGCGTCCGGGTACCAACCTTCCAGCAAGTCGAGTGCCTCGACGCCGTCGCGCGCCGGCCGCACCTGCCAGCCCTGGCGTTCAAACACGGCACAGGTGAGACGCCGTACGCTCGGGCTGTCGTCCACCACCAACAATTGCCGTTGACGCCTCGCCATCGGCGGCGAAACCGGCAGACGCACCGCCGGCTCGTCCTGCTGCAATAGGGCCGGCACGTCCAGGATCAGGGCAAGGTCGCCATTGCCAAGCGCCGTGGCGCCGTGCAAGCCGCGCACCGTCTGCAGTTGCCGACCCAGATCTTTAACCTCGACCTCGCGCTTACCGGCCAGATGATCGACAGTCAACGCGATGGTACCCTGCGCCGCGCCGATGAAGACCAGGGACCGCGGCGCCGTGCCGCCAGGTGCGGGAGCCGGCAGGCCCAACAGGGTGGCCAGGTCAAACACGGGATAGGTGCGCCCGCCATGCTGCACCGTTTGGCAGTTATTCTCCGCCTGGATCCGCCGGCTCGCTACCTTTTCCACGTGGCGGACGAGCGTCAAGGGGATAGCGTACATATTCCCAGCCACTTCCACCAGGGCGACGGTAAGGAGGGCCAGACTGATCGGTACCTTGAGCGAGAAGGTCGTGCCGGCACCGGGGCGAGATGTCAACTCCACTTCGCCGCGTAGCGACTGGATATTGGCCCGGACGACGTCCAGACCAACCCCACGCCCACTGATATCCGTTACGGCGGCCGCCGTGCTGAGACCAGGCGTGAATATCAGTTGGTGGATGTCGTACTCGGAGAGGTGCGCCGTGGCACTCACCAGGCCGCGCGCCCTGGCGGACCGCACAATGGCAGCCGTGTCCAGCCCCGGACCATCGTCGCTCAGGGCAAGCATGATCTCCGGCCCCACCCGGCGGGCCGTCAGCAGGATTGTGCCTTCCGCCGCCTTGCCGGACGCCAGACGCTCCGCAGGTGTCTCCATACCATGATCCACCGCGTTGCGGACGAGGTGTAAGAGGGCATCGGCAACCTCCTCCATCACCGCTCGATCGAGCAGCGTGTCCTGTCCTTCGACCACGAACGCCACGTGCTTGCCCTGCTGAGCGGCGACCGCCTGGACGGCGCGCGCCAAACGAGGCAGCATGACCTGGAGTGGCACCATGCGCGCGTGCAACAGCACCGCGTTTTGCAAGGCGTGCAGCCGCTTTTGCTGTTTCAGGGTCAGGCGAAGGTCATCCAACACGTCGCCGATTTCGGAATCACTCGTCGCCACGTCGCTGGCGGCCTCCGACACTTCCCGCGTCAGGCGGTGGAACTCGGTGTAGCGGTCCATTTCGAGGGTGTCGAACTCACTCCGCGGACCTCGCCCATCCGTCTGTTGGCGCAGCGCATCGCGCCAGGTCGGCGCCGTGGGAACCTCCACTTCGGGCGTCATCGGCCCGGCCGGCGCGACCTCGGCCAGGAGCGAAGCGAAGGACCGACCGCTCTCCAGGCGACTACCGGCGGCGCGAAGGCGATCGCTCGTGTGGCGCACGTCACCGAGGGTTCGATGCAGGCGCTGCAGGCGCAACTCCAACGCCGATTCGGTGATGATCAACTCGTGGTTCGCCGCCATCAGCCGGTCCAGTTCCGTCAACGCCACCCGGATCGCCATGCCGCCCGCCGGCGCCGTGCCCGCGAGCTCCACCTCCCGTTGATGCGCCGGTACGGCTCCTTCGGTGACTTCCGGCTGCGGCAGGAGCATCGGTACGTAGTCCGGCGAGCTGCCCCCAACCTCCGAGTCGCCACCGGCAACGGTTAGCGCGGAGGGGAGCGAACTGGAGGTGTCGACCTCCTCCACGGTCTCCCGCGGAACCGGACTGCCGGTCAGGGCACTGAGCCGCTCGGCGAGGGCACGCGCCTGCGCCAGCGCTGCATCATCGCCGCGCACCAACGCTTCCAGGGTGTCGCAACTCGCCAACAGGAGGAGGCTCTGGCCCGGCCCATCGACAGCAGTGCCCGCTTCCAACTGGCGGTCGAGCGCGTTTTCAATCTGGTGACACAGGGCGCTCACCGCCCCCTGCCCGACCGTGGCCGCCGCCCCTTTCAGGGTGTGGACGCTCCGACGCAAGCCCTGCAGGTGATCTAGATCCTCCGGCTGCAAACGGAGCGCCAGAATGTGCTCACCGATTGCCTGGATATGCTCCTCCGCTTCCTGGGCGAAAATCTCGCGCATCTCCGCGACAAGCGCCGCATCCTCGACGAAGGCATAGGCCGGCGTGGCGACGGGGCGAGTGGCCCCTACGGCCGTCGGCGCCAGATTCAGGAGCGCCGCCACCTCGAACTCGTGCGTCAGTTCTTGCCGGAGCTCGTCTTCCAATTGCGGTCGGAGGTCGTCCTCCACGTAGCGCTGCACTTCGCGTTCCAGCGTCTCCCGCTGTTCCTGTAAGGCGCGCTCGCCCGCTGCTTCCACCTCCCGAAGGGACCGGCCATGTTGGTTGAGCAATTCCCGCCGTTGCTCCGCGTGTTGCTGCCGTTCCGCGGCGAGGAGCGCAGCGGCGGTCTGGCGCTCGCGGCCGAGTTGCTCCTCAAGCGCGGTCCGCTCGACTGCCCAACGCAGTTCCCACTGCTGCTGGAGCGCTGTAACTTCGGCCAGGGCAGCGGCCTCGCGTTCCGGCGTATGGAGCGACTCTTCTCTCGCCGGTGCCAGTCCTGCCGGCGCGCCGGCTCCGGTCGGCATGGCGCCGAGGACCTCCGCTAGCCATTCCGCGGCGATGGAATGGCTGGCGGAGGCGTCCAGGTGGTGGTTCGGGTCCGATCGTGCTGGGAGCGCGGTCGTCTCGCCTGCCCCGGTCGATGAGGGGCGGGCGAGCGGGAATTCACTGGTGGCTACGCGTTCGTGTGCATCGGCGACGCCGATTTCGTCGACGGCAAGATCTAAGGTAGCGCCATCGGCATCTGGCCCGCCAGCCAAAACGGTCAGCCAGGGGCGAGCTGCCGGCGGCATGGTAAGTGAGAGATCCACTTGCTCCTCATCCGCCTCGGAGACGGGCGGCGCGGGCAGGTCGTCTCGTTCGTCGTTCGCGAGCGGGCCTTCCACAGGAAGGAGGACCATCGGTGCAGGCAGGTCGGCGTGCAGCAATCGCTCCCGCGCATCTTCGCCGGCCGGTCGTTGCTTGCCGCGGACGCTGGTACGCAACGTAGCGTAGGCGTGATCGTTCGCCTTGACCAGCGCCTCCAGATCGCTCCCCCCTTGTTGCATGGTCAGACAACGGCGCATGCGCGTCAGGGTGCCATCAATCGTGGCGACCATCGCTTCGTCGACGGCCACCTCGCCGGCGTAGCTCCTCGCCAGCAGCGCCTCCAGCGGCACGGCGACGCGCCGTAACTCCGGCATCCCCATCATGGCCGCGGAGCTCTTGATGGTGTGGGCGAAGCGGTGGCTTTCCTCTAATAATGCTTCATCGCCAGGCGTGATCAGCAGTTGACGGACATCGGCGGCGATGACAGGCAAGTACCCCTCGATCTCAGCGACAAAGCCGCCGAACATGTCAAACTGGTCGTCGATCTGCGCACTGGCCATTGCCGTCTCCCTTTATTCCCTGCTGTGCCGGTTCGGCTCGGAAACCTAGGCCGATTGACTTTCCGGCAGCCGGAAGGCGGCGACAGAGGTCCGCAACTGTGTTGCCACCTGGTCGAGGTAGCTGACTCGCTCCGCCGCATCGCGAGTACTGGCGTTGGTCTGGGTCGTGACCTCGGAAATGTCCCGCATGGTCTCGGCAATTTGCTTCGAGGCGGTGGCCTGCTCGGCCGTGGAATCGGAGATGGAGGCAATGCGATCGGTCAGTTGGGCCATAACGCGGTCAATCGCCAGCAAGGCTTGCCCAGCTTCGTCGGCGAGTTGCGACCCGGTCACCACTTCCCGCGTGCTCTCTTCCATCGCCATGACGGCCTCCTGAGTCTCGCTCTGGATGCTCTTGACCAACGGGGCAATTTGCTTGGTCGATGCGGTGGCCCGTTCCGCAAGGCGCCGCACTTCGTCCGCCAGTACGGCAAAGCCCCGTCCGTGCTCTCCGGCCAACTCCGCCTGGATCGCAGCATTGAGCGCCAGGAGGTCCGTCTTGTCGGCAATGTCCTCAATCAGCTTGACGATATCGCCGATCTCCTGGGAACTCTCGCCCAGTTGCTTGACCTTCTTCGCCGTTTCCTGAACGTTCGTACGGATGCGGTTCATGCTGTCAATGGTCTTCGCCACGGCCTCACCGCCGCGCTGGGCGTTGGCAAAGGCATCCTCCGCCACCAGGCGCGAGAGGCCGGCGTTTTCGGCCACGCGCTGAATGGACTCGTCCATCACCAGCACCGCCTGCGACGTTTCGGCAATTCGCACGGACTGTTGTGCCGATCCGGCGGCCAGTAGTTCGGATGACTGGCGCAACTGCATAGCCGACGTACTGACTTCAAAGGTCGAGGCCTGCACGGTGCAGATGATGCGCCGCAACTCTTCGATCATATAGTTGAAGGAGTCCGCCACGGAACCAAGTGTGCCGGCCGTCACCTCCGCTTCGACACGGAGATCGCCATCGGCCACGGCACTCACTTCGTCGAGCAGCTTTTCAATCTGCACCTGCATGGCGTCCCTTTGCTCACTCGTATGCAACAGATTCGTCAGGCGGTCCACGGTAACGTTGACGTCTTCCGCCAGCAAGCCAAACTCGTCGCGGCTACGTTCCTTCAGACGGCTCTGGTAGTCGCCCTCGCGCACGCGGTGCAGATACCCGGCGATAGCGCCGAGGGGCGCAGTGAACTGCCGCGCCAGAATGATCGACAGGAAAACGATGGCCAGGGCGATCGCCACAAACCAGATAGCCGCAGTATGCAGTTCGGAGTTGGGCGCCGCCAGGAAGGCCGCTTGGGGCACCACTTCCACGTACGTCCACTCTTTGGCGCGCAGACGCACCGCCGCGGCTTCCACCGTCGGCATCGCCCCCACGCCAGGGGTAACCGCGGCATGGCCGGCCGCCCCGGGTGTCGTCAGCATGCGCGTGAGTTGGGCAATCTGGGGCGCTGCCGACAGACCAGGAGTCAGCGGTGTGCCGGTGTCGCTCAGGCCAAAGCGCTGCTGCTGGGCCACCAATAACTGCTGTTCACCGGCCGCGAGCGGAGCAATAGCGGTGAAGTTTTCCTTCGGGTCCGCTCCGTTGGCCACCCGGATGCCATAGCTATCCAACAGGATGCCGTAGCTACCAGGGGCGAGGACGTTGGCGTCCGTTTGGAGCACCTGCTGCAACTGGCTGGCAGGGACGCGCAACACCGCCACGCCAACGACAGCGCCGTTACTCCCACGGACCGGCGCGGCAAAGAACAGCGAGTACTGAGTACTCTCCGTCGTCACGGACGGCGACTCGATATAGTTCTGTCCCTTCATCGCCTCCTGAAAGTAACTCTGGTTCGCGAACTGCTGGTTGGCGATCCCGACATCGGTGGTCAGGGCATTCGTTCCTTTACTGTCCAGGAAGTACGCGGCGGAGCCCTTAGCAGTCGCGACGGCGTTCGTGGCGGCGAAGGTGTCGGCGGTGGCGCCGGTGCGGCTACCTGCCGGTTGCTGTAGATAGGCGCCAATGCCGGGCAAGCTGGCCAGCAGTTCGGCGCTAGACACGCGATCGGCCAGAAAGCTGTCGATGCTGTTCGCTTGCAGCCCGGCGTGGCCAACGAGTTGGGTCGTCGTAGAAGATAACAACGCCTGCCGGCTGTCAAGATAGTTTCGGTAGGTCAGCAGGCCCATCGGTACGAGCGCAACGAGCAGGAGCACCAGGGTGAACTTGGTGCGGACACTGTTGAACGGTGCCAGGGATAGTCGGCGTCGCATCGGTTGCTCCTCTTTCCAGTCGTTGTGATCGGCTTGCGGTCCACTCGGTTTTACGCGCTGTTGTCGCCGCGGTAGTAATGGTGCATTGCGGTCGCTCCGGTTACGCCGTCAGCATGAATTCGGGCGAGCGCATCAGGCAACCAAGGTCCAATAGCCCAAATAACTGCTCGCCATAATTCACCTGACCGGTCAAAAATCGGTTGACCGGACGGTCGGGCAGAGGCGCGATCGGCCCCACCTGCTCCGGCGCGACATTAAACACTTCCGTCGTCAACGGTACAGCGAGCGCCGCAGAAAAGTCGCCCTCCGTGGCAATCAAGAGGCGGGCGTCCTTGGCGTCGCGGTCGAGGGCCGTGCTCAGTTGGAGCATCGCCGCCAAGTCAACCACGGAGATCACCCGGCCCTGACGGTACGTTACCCCCAACAACCAGGCAGGCACGCGCGGGATGGGCATCACCCGTGCCATTGGCTCGACGCTAATCAACTGGCGCAGCGACACGCCAAAGATGGCGCCACCCAGGTTGACAAGCAGGCAGCGTTCCGTTACCGCCATGATTGGTCCTTCACAGCAATTGCCGAATTTGCGTGAGGAGCGTATTGGCGTCGAACGGCTTGGTCAGGTAGACATCGGCGCCCTGGCGTTTGCCCCATAGTTCGTCGGTGCGTTCGGACTTGGAGGTGAGCAGGATCACCGGGATGTGCTTGGAGTCGGCGCCACTCTTGATCGTGCGACACACCTGGAAGCCGTTCTTGCGCGGCATCACTACATCCAGCACGACGCAGTTCGGCTGCTCCTCGCTCACCTTGCGGAGCGCCTCGTCCCCGTCGGCCGCCGTGACTACGTCGTAGCCCTCGCGGCGGAGGGGAGCAACGATCAAGGCCAGGTCGGTCGGGCTATCATCGACCACCAAAATCTTGCCGCGCATAAAATCTCTCCCTGTTTCTCGTGTGTTACTGGCGAGCAAGGACGAATGGCGTCCGCGCCGGCTTGCGGGTGAGATGCTTACGCACCACGCGCACCAGTTCGTTCGGGTCGAAGGGCTTCGTGATATATTCGCTGGAACCGGCCAGCCTGCCCCGAACTCGATCGAACAGACCGTCTTTGCCACTGAGCATGATGATGGGCAGCTTCTTGTAGTCCTTGTTGCGGCGAATAATCTGGCAAATCTGGTAGCCGTCCATGCGCGGCAGCATAATGTCGAGGAGCACGAGATCGGGCTTCTCGTCGGCGACCATTGCCAGCGCCGATAGTCCGTCGGCGGCCCCCAGGACGCGGATCTGCTCCCGCTTAAGTGTCAGTTCCACCACTTTGCGGATGGTGGGGCTGTCGTCTACTACCAGCACGGTCATGTCACTCATGGGTCTGTTTCTTCTCTCAAGCTCTTAGCTGAAAGTGTTCTTGGCGCAACGCAGAAAGTCCGGTACTAGGCGCCAGCGTCGCCGGCGGCTTGACCAGATGAATCGCCGTCTCAATTTCCAGGAAGAGGGCGCCGAGCATACTGCGAATCCGCTCGGCAGCGATGCGGCCGCTCACGCGATCCTCCACCAGATGCACCGCGATCTGCAACAGAAAGCCGTACAGCCCGTCGATCGCCTCCAGGTAGAAGGCGTCGCGGGACTGGCCACTGAGGGCCGAATGGGCGGCGATCAGGTCGCCACATTCCAGTCCGGCGTGCCCCAACGACACTAACTCCAGGGCGCGGTACTGCTCCTGCAGCGTCGCGAGGGCCTGGAGCATGGGAACATTCGCGTTGTCGTGCCGACCATCCGGGTGGCGTACCAACGATAGGAGCGCATTGGTCGCGTCTACGACGACCCCCAGGAGGCCTTGCACCTGCTTGTCTCGGCTCCGGAACCCGGCGATGGCTGAAGTGCGCACCTGAAGTTCGACCGCGCGGTGGTTCAACGTCGCCTCCGCCTCGCTATCGAACGGTGATTCGTCCGCCGTCTCTTTGCGCCGAACAAAGTGGCGCTCACAGAGATCCTGCGTGGCTTTCAACAGGTCGAGGTCGCGCACATGCAGGCGGCGAGCAAGCTCAGCCAGGCTTGCGCGGCCATTGCACAGGGGCAAGACCCGACGTTGCAGCTCGGTGAGCGGCGGCGTCACAGTCAGGTTTGGCGGCGAATCGGCCCAGACAAAGCAGTCGCCCGGTAAAGGCAGATCGCCGGCGGCAGCTTGCCACTCGTCCACCACGCGCACGGCATCGATGAGCAGCATGTCCACGTCGTAAGCCACCTCAGGCGCCTGCAGCGGCTCATGGGGTTGGAACGCCGCCCAGCCGCTCGGCCAGCCGAGGACGTCGACCAGGGTGCGCTGCAGATCGGCCAATCGTGCCAGTCGCTGAAGCTCCTCTGGAAGACGCCCCAGGTCGGCGTCCGGCGCCACCGGTAGCAAATCGCCGTTCACGAGCCGGCCATGGGCGAACTCGAGGAAGGCCCGACCTCCCTCACCGGTCAGCAGTAGTTGACCGCTACGTCCACGGAGACCGATGATTTGCAGCACTTCGGCGATACCTAGTTGCTCGTTAGCTCCGAACGGAACGTCTTGAGCCGCCATCGCCACCCTCACCAGCCGGCACGCGGCCTGCTCGATATCCGCGGGCATTCCATTGTCACGTAGACCGTTAGTCCATGCTACGTCGCCCAACGCCCAATGGCTATCCCCCAGCTGCGCTACCAGGGGTCTAGGACCTCTGGCGGCTAAAGAACCGTGCCGTCGCGTGTCCGTTCGAATGGCTATACTCTGCCCGATAAGAAAGGGACTGACATCGTGTACAAGAGCTTGAACACCGGCGCGATTGGCGTCAAAACCGACCTTGCGGACACCCTTGCCCTTGCGAAACAGCACGGCTTCCAGGCCATTGACCTGCCGATGGGCGAGATGCTCCGGCTGGCCGACGCCCAGGGGGTGCCGGCGGTCGCGTCCATGTTTCGTGACGTGGACCTGGGCTTCGGCCCCTGGGGATTGGCGGTCGACTGGCGTTCGGACGAGGAGAAGTACCAGTTGGGCCTGGCGGAACTGCCACGATATGCCGTCCTGGGCCAACAGTTGGGCGCAACGCGCGCCAACACCTGGGTCATGTCGGGCCAACATGACCGGACGCGGGATGAACAATACGACCACCTCCTCGCTCGGTTCCAACCCATCGCCAAGGTGTTGGCCGACCATAACTGCCGGCTCGGGCTGGAATTCATTGGCCCCAAAACGCTGCGCGACCGCTTCCAGCATGCGTTCCTCTACACCGCCAACGATATGCTGGACTTTGCGCACGCCATCGGACCGAATGTCGGCCTCCTGCACGACTGTTGGCACTGGTACACATCGGGGGGGACCCTCGCCGAGCTCCGTCGCCTCCAACCGGCCGATATTGTGTCCGTCCACGTCAACGACGCCCCGCCCGGCATCGACCGTGACGCGCAACTTGACAATCAGCGGATGCTGCCCATGGAGTCCGGTGTGATCGACCTTCCCGCCTACCTGCGGGCGCTGAACGACCTTAGCTACGATGGACCAGTCACCGTCGAGCCGTTCAGCGCTCGCCTCCGCCAATTGCCACCGGACCAGGCGGTAGCCGAAACCGCCGCCGCCCTGGACAAAGCCTGGCAGGCCGCGGGCCTGTAGGGGAGCAAAACCGCGACGGCGCCCTAATGGGTCTCCCGACGCTGTCGCTGAGCCTCGAACAGCAGCACACCGGCGGCAACAGCGACGTTGAGCGAATCAAGCTGGTGCGCCATTGGAACGCGAACTGTCACATCGGCCAGCGCCGCGATCTCCGCCGTCAGGCCGTGGGCCTCGTTACCGACCATGATGCAGATCGGGTCGCGATAGTCGAGGTCGGTATAGTCGCGCTCGGCATTGGCCACCGCGGCGACCGTGCGTACGCCTTTAGCGCGAAGATCGATTAGGTCGGCCGGTTGCGTCGGAGCCACGAACGGTAGATGAAAGATGGCGCCGGTGGAGCCGGTAGATACCTGCCAGGCAAACGGGTCGGTCGTGCCACTGGTAAGGAAGAGCGCCTCGACACCGGCGCCGTAGGCCGTGCGCACCAGCATCCCCAGGTTGCTTGGGTTAGTAAGATCGTTCGCCAGCAAGAAGAGGCTGTGCGCCGTGACCGGCACAGCCGCCGGCCGGAGCAGGCGGCGCGCGACAAGAGCAATCAACTCCGGGACGTATGCTCGCTCGACAATCGTCCGCATGATGCCTTCACTGACCACGGCATATGGCACATTATGCAGGCGGAGCGTAGCGCCAACGTCAGTGCTGTCGGGGCCGACAAGTAGGCGTGGGGTGTAGAGCACGAGCGCCACCGCCGCGCCGGCCGCCAAGGCCCGCTGGAGAAGCACGGAGCCATGGACGATGAAGAGGCCGGCGGCGACACGGCCCGCCTCACCTTTCAGGGAGCGGGCGAGCGCCACGGCCGGGTGCTTTATCCCCTCGGCTCGTTCACCGCGGAGACGACTCACCGCCGATGGCGCCGGCCCAAGGAGGGCGGCATCTGGCTGAACAGCGTCCACGGAGCGCACGATACCACCTAACCTGGCGGCGAGCAGGGAACGCTATGGTCGTCGGCTTGCCGTTACCAACGCTCGTCTGATTCGTCTACCGCTTTGAGGTATGCTATGCAAAGGATGACTACATGCCAAGAACCGGTGCAGCCCCCGCGCTGACGCCCCTTTCCGACGCGGCTGCTCCCGGCTTTGAGATGGCCTACGCCACCTATTTCCAGCCGATTTGTGCGTATTTGCAACGCATGGTCGGCAATCCGGACGATGCCTATGATCTGAGCGTCGCGAGCTTTGAAAAGGCGTTCCGCAGTTGGAACAAGGCGCCACCAGATCACATTGCGCCCTGGTTGTACCGCATCGCCACCAACACGTGTTTGGATGAATTGCGCCGACGGAAACTGATTCGCTGGCAACCGTTCGAAAAATTCGCCGCCGTCTTCCACCCGGGCCACGTCTCGCACGATAACCCCGAACGCGACGCTATTCGCGGCGAACAGCGGGCCTTGCTGCGGGAGGCCCTGGAGGGGATTAGCCCACGCCACCGGGCCGCCCTCTTGATGCGGGAATGCCAGGGTCTCTCCTGCGAGGAAGTAGGGGAGGCCCTTGGCATTTCCAAAGAGGCGGCGAAGCAACTGTTATTCCGCGCCCGCCACCAATTGCGCACCGGGTACACGGCCCTCGGGGGTGAGCCGCTCGATGGCTAAGGTCTACTATCCGCCGGCCTGCGATGCAGCGCTCCTCTCCGCCTATCGTGACGAGGCGCTGGACTCGGTCCAATGCCGCCGGATCGAGGGGCACCTGGAAGGATGCCCGGCTTGCCGTCAGGAGTTAGCGCACTATGAATTGCTGGCAGTTGGTCTGCGCCGCCTGTCCTTCGCTCTCCGGTCGCGACCAATCAGCAGCGTTGTCACCCGCCGGCCGGCCGCTCCCCAATTGCCACCCCGACCGCTGCGCTCAGCGGGGGCGCTGTTCGCTGTTTCGCTCTTGGCGGCGATCGTCGTCGGCGTTCTTGTCCAATGGGGACCGCAGCACCGCTCGCCACTCGTCGCGGCCTACCCACCCGCCGGCATCCCGCCAGCGGTGCTCGGCGTGCCGGCCACGCCATCACCCGTGGCCTTGCTTCGGGCGGACCAGGCCGCGGCCCCCCTTGGCGCGAACGCCGAAGCGCCATCGCCACTTGCCCGCTTCGGCGCCGCAACGCCAGTGGCAAATTCCACCCCGGACGCGGCGAGTGCGCTGGCGGAGAACCTGGAACGCCCAACGCTTTTGCCGCCTTGCGCTCCAGCGAATGTCTTCACACCCATCTACAGCAGTCGCGGAGACGCGCGAACCGCCCTTGGCTGCGTTGATGGCGCTCCGCATACGACCACCATCATCAGCCAGGATTTCCAGCGAGGCATCCTCCTCGCCGCGATTCCCGATGGCCAGGTCTACGAACTAACCGTGGATGGATTATGGCGCGAAGCGCCCCTTCCCGCCGCGGTCACCTCTCAGCCGGCGCCGGCGCTGGTTTCGACCGAGACGACGATCGGATCGACGTTTAGCAGCTACCGGCAGAGCCACCCTGTATTGGACGGTACCCTGGGGTCGCCCGTATCGGCGGAAGCGGAGGGCCAGGGTCTCCTGCAACCATTTGCCCACGGCTTCATGCTGGAGACGGCGGGCTGGACCTATATCGCCGACGACGCGGGGCAGTGGCAGCGCCTGGTCAGCCTCCTGCCCGGCGACGAGGGCACACCTTCTACCGTTGGCGGCGTCATCACCGGCGGGGTGCCGTCGTTTCCGCCCTTGCGGTCGGCGCTGACGCGCGGTGCGACCGCCTCGCCTACCCAGGCTTGCGTGCGCTTTCCTGCTACCGATCCGTCGGCTTGCGCGTGGCGCGGAGGATATTGAGGAAATACTGCTCCGAGTTAAGGTAGTTGGGATTGCGCTTGAGGTGCCGTCCGACATAGGCGAGAGGATGCAGCTTCATCATCTCGCCGGCAATTTGCTCACCGAGGCGGGCATTACTATATTGCGCGATGGCGAGAAGCGGTTTGCGCTGAAAGGTAATGACGGCGTCGCACATGGCCTCGTACTTCAGAATTTGGGCCGGCGTCGCCACATTATCGGCCAGCCACGTCATCTCAATGGCGAGCCGTACCCCGGTGTAATTCTCCCGCAGCGAGGAATTGACCAGATTGAGATGACTTGAGAGTAACGAGAAGTGATCGAAGCGATTCTGGGAAAGGTACTCCGTGCGGTCGTCAACGAAGACGAACTGCCCGGAGCGTTTGTAGGCCTCCACATCCACCGGCAGTTGGCGTAGTTGCGCCTCCACCTGGGCAATGACCGCCGGCGGACCCACGTAGACGCAGCGATCGCGATGCGGAAAGGGGTCGGCAGAGAACAGCCCGGCAGCAATATGGGGGATTTCGTCGGCACGGGTATATACCTGGCACACGTGGGAACTGCCGGGAATCTCCTCGCGCTTCCCAAAGGCCAGTAGCTGCACTCGCGCCGTCCCTTTCTCCTGTACTGTTGAACAGTCCCGTACGGGCGCCACCGGCCCCAAGCAGAATCCGTGACCGAAGGGCGCCCCAACCGAATCAGCATCATCGTCGTCGGCTGAGTATAGGGAGCCACTTTGCGCCGTGTCAAGGAAGCGCCACATCGCCGCTCCCTTCCATTTTGCCCTGGAAAGTGCGTGCCAGGTAGCATGAACTGATCCCGGATCGCGAGAAGGAGTGGTCGGTTCCCGTGCAATACAACGTCGCGCAACTGCTCAAGGCGCCTGTGGGCGCCAATCGCGTGTATACCGTCGATGAGCCATTTGGCCCCACGGAGGACGTGCCGTTTGCCGGCAATGTTCAAGGAACCGTGCGGCTGACGCGAGTCAACAACGGCGTCGTCGCCGATGCCCACTTGCACGCGCCATTGACCCTGGAATGCAGCCGCTGCCTGGAGCCATTTGTGGCCGACCTTGATCTCTCCTTGGTAGAGCGCTTCGTCTCCACCTACGATGTTCACACCGGGATACCCGTCCACGAGGTAGAAGAGGACGAAGATGACGAGGACGTCTACACCCTGGATGCCCACCATGAACTGGACCTGCACGAGGCGGTGCGCCAGCAGGCAGTGATCAACACCCCAATGAAACCAATTCACCGCCCGGACTGCGCCGGCCTTTGCCCAATCTGCGGTGGCAACCGCAACGAGCAACCATGCGCCTGCCAGGATACCCCGCCAGTCGATCCCCGCCTGGAGGCCTTACGCCGCCTGCTCCAGCCGGCGCCGTAGCATCCGGGTTCGGTTCGGGTACACTAATGCGCCGTTGTTTGGAACGTTACTCATGCCCACTGTGCGACTGTACGGGTGCGCGCCCCCGCTTGGGGTCCTCCCGCCTCAGACAGTTCGGCCGCACGGCGATCGCGAGTCGCGTGTGCCGGCGCAAAATGGAAAGGATCGACCCGATGACCGGAGTACCAAAGAAGCGAGTCTCGCGCGCGAAACAGGGGAACCGGCGCAGCCATCATCGCCTGACACTCCCCTCGTTGATGACGTGCCCCCAGTGCCACGACCAGAAACTCCAGCATCACGTCTGCCCCCACTGTGGCTATTATCGTGGCCGCCAGGTGCTCACGGTGACGGCGGGTACGACGCAAAGTTAGCAGCGAAAAAAATGGCGGGAAGCGCGTAGTGTTCAGTCGATTGCTTGTCGCCAACCGGGGCGAAATCGCCGTGCGCATTGTTCGCTGCTGCCACGAGTTGGGCATTGAAACAATTTGCGTCTACTCGGAGGCCGATCGCGACAGTTTGGCGGTGCGCCTGGCGGACCACCCAATCTGCATCGGGCCGGCGCCGAGCATACGCAGCTACCTGCATATCCCAAGCGTCATTCAAGCGGCCTTGCTCACCGGCGCCGAAGCGATCCATCCAGGGGCAGGCTTCCTCTCGGAGGATGCCAAGTTCGCCGAAATCTGTGAGCAGTATGGCATCGTGTTCGTCGGTCCGCCGGCGGCGGTGCTACGAGCGGTCGGCGAGAAGACCCAGGCGAAGCGGGCGATGCAGGCGGCGGGGGTACCGGTGCTCCCCGGCACCGACGTGCCGCTCCGCCGAGTGACGGAGGCGGCGCAGGCCGCCGAGCAGATCGGCTATCCCGTCATGCTGAAGCCGGCCGGTGGCGGCGGCGGCAAAGGGATGCGGATCGCCCGGACGCCGGAAGAGTTGGCACGGCTCTTCCCGCTCGCCCAGGGCGAAGCCGCCGCCTCCTTTAATAACGACGGCATCTATCTAGAACGTTACCTGGAGGGGATGCGCCACATTGAGGTGCAGATTCTCGCCGATGCGCACGGTCACGTTCTAGCCCTCGGCGATCGCAACTGTTCCGCCCAGCGCTTCCACCAGAAGTTAGTCGAGGAAGCGCCGAGCCCCAACCTTCCCGACGCGGCTCGCCAGGCCATGTGGGCCTCGGCCGTGCGTGGCGCGCAGGCAATCAACTATAGTGGCGCTGGAACGTTCGAGTTCCTGGTGGACGCCCAGCATAACCACTACTTTCTCGAGATCAACAAACGGATCCAGGTCGAACATCCAGTGACCGAAGCGATTACCGGGCTCGATCTGGTGAAGGAGCAGCTTCGCGTCGCTGCCGGCGAGGAACTTCGCTACGTGCAGGACGAAATTTCCTTTTGCGGTCACGCCATCGAATGCCGCATCAATGCCGAAGACTCCAGCCAGAATTTCAAAGCGCAGACCGGGACGATTACTGCCTATTTGCCACCTGGCGGGCCGGGCATTCGGGTCGACTCCCACCTCTTTACGGGCTATACCGTGCCGCCATTCTACGATTCGCTCATTGCCAAGATCATCGCCTGGGGCAGCGATCGCTCGGAGGCCCTGGCGCGACTCGTCCGCGCCCTGGACGAATGCTGCATCGAGGGAGTGACGACCAACATCGCCTTCCAGCACTGGCTGCTCGGCACGCCGCAATTCGTCGCCGGCATGTTAACGACGGAGTTTGTCACCCAGGCCCTGGCCGAGGGCCTCCCCTTTGGAGTGCCGGACACGGCGCCCAAGGAATTGCTATCGTGACGACGACCAGGCGAGATCCCGCATTCGCTGCCAGCCGGCGACGCGCACGCGAAGCGGCGATGCAAGTACTGTTCGAGTTGGATCAAACCAATCATCTGCTGGATGTGGTGCTGGCGGATCGTTTACGCGACGCGCCCCCAGATGAACAGCTCGCGTTGCCGTACGAGGATTTTGCCCGCCGCCTCGCCACCGGCGCATGGCAGCATCGGGACGATCTGGACGCCCGCATCGCGGTCGCGGCGCCCCAGTGGCCTTTGCCCCAGTTGCCGGCGGTAGAACGGGCTGTTCTCCGGCTTGCAATCTTCGAGTTGTGCTTTGATAATGAAACGCCGCCGCGAGCCGCGATCAATGAGGCTGTCGATCTCGCGAAGGTGTACGGCGGAGAAAATTCGGGCCGTTTCGTCAATGGTGTCTTGGGATCGATAGCCTCACAAGTGGATAGGAGTGGCGAAGTTCATGGCCGAATTGACCTATGATCGCCTGAAGAAGATCGTTGCGGAGCAGCTCGGTGTCGAAGAAACGGAAGTGACACCGCAGGCATCCTTCGTCGATGACTTGAATGCCGACTCGCTCGATCTGGTCGAGCTCATCATGTCGTTGGAAGAAGAATTCGGCCTGGAAATTCCAGACGAAGACGCCGAGAAAATCCGAACCGTCCAGGAGGCGGTAGACTATGTAGATGAGCACGGGGCATGAGCACAAGCGCTCGCGACCCACAAGCCGACGATCAGGCGCAGCCTTAGTGCCGCCTCATTGATCCGCCGGCTGCCGTGCCCCTAGCGTTGCGAAGGGTCAAACGATGACGAGTGGAGACGGTGAGCGCATGGCGCCAGGGCCGGAGACGCCCGTCAGCAATCACGTCGCCGCCGCTTCCGCTACCGATCTATGCTATGACAGCGACGACCTCCTGACCCAGCGACGCGGCGTTCTGCCCACCGTCCGGACGCGCCCCGCCAACGATCAAGACGGCACGCCTGACCTACCGGAACAGCACGTTCCCGACGTCGAACCGGCAGTACCGAGCGAGCTCGCCGAGTCTCCGCCGATCGAAGAGTCCCACACGAACCTGGCGATGTCCGACGCAGCCGGCGACATGCCGGCCGATCCAGGCGCCCAACCGCTCTCACTCACGGAGCCCGTTGTGCACCACGACCCCACGCCGACCAATGGGGCGGTTGCCGTACTGGCCCCTCCGCTCCCCCTGACGCAACCCGTCTCCACCGCCGAAGGTCTTTTCCGAGACGACCTGGCGGAGCCGGCTCCGCTCCCAACTCTGGCCCAGCATGAGGGGACAGCGCCGCCGGAGTTTGCCTCGGCCCCGTCCACGACGAGCAGTGCGCCACCGGAGGAGTGGTCCATTCCCGCCGCATTGTTGGCGCCGGATACCGTGCAGGAGAAAGGCCAGGAAGAGCCTGAGGCGCCGCTCATCGCCAGTAACGGCTTCGCCCACCATGTCGCGGAGACGGCGGAGTACCCGACGATTCAGCCCGGCGATGCGGTGGAAACACCGGACGTTCATGCGCCAGTACATGCACCAACCGCGTCGGGGGGAGAAGAGGCGCCGGCTGACGATCTGGTTTTTGAGGTACCCGTGCCTACCGCCGAGGCGTCGGACCGGACCGCCGTGCTTACTCCATCCGAAGCACCAGACCAATTGGGCGTGGTGGCCGTGGAAATGGAGATGCCGGCGCCTCCCACTATCGGCATAAGTATCGAAGAAGTGGCAATGCCACTTGCCGAACCGATAATCGAGCCGGCAACGGCCCTGGCGACAGAGCCACTTGTGATAACCGACCCCGACATCCCCGCCATACCGCCCGGCGACCCGCCGGCGCCGCCGTTCGCCGCGTCTCCGCCTCCGCCGCCTGCCACTCCGCCTCCCGACGAAGGGGAGGAAACGGGCGCCACGATGACCATCATCGAACACCTGGAGGAACTGCGTCACCGCATTACCATCAGCGCGATCAGCGTCGTCGTCGGGGCGGTCATCGGTTGGTTTATCGTCCCGCATGTCGTTCAATATTTGGAAGACGGCGCCCGAAAGCTCGGCAGCAAGTTCTTCAGTCCAACGATTTTGGGCCCGTTTGGTTTGGAGCTGAAACTCTCCTTCCTTATTGGCGTCATCATCGCCTCACCGATTGTGCTCTTTCAGATCTGGGGCTTCATTGCGCCGGGCCTCACCCGCAAAGAAAAGCGCTATGCGTTACCGTTCTCCCTAATTGGCGGGATCCTCTTTGCCGGCGGCACCGTGGTAGGCGTCTTGATCGTGCCGTTAGCGATTCAATTTTTGACGCACTTCTTTCAAGTACTCGATCTCGAACAGTTACTCGATATTAATAGTTACATCATGTTCATCGTGCTCATCGCTGTAATCTTCGGCATCACCTTCGAACTTCCAATCTTCATGGTTGGCTTCTCGCTGCTTGGGATCGTCAACTCGCGTTTCTTTATTCAGAAGTTCCGGGTCGCCATCTTCGTGATATTTGGTGTCTCGATGGTGATCACCCCCGGCGCCGACCTGGTCTCCCCCCTCGTCCTCGGCACCTTCTTGATCGTGCTGTACTGGTTCGGCGTACTCCTGATCCGCATCATCGGTCGGTAGTGCCCTCACCCGTCATGCGCTACACTAGCGGAAGCGGGAGAGCGGCTCAGGTCTGGTTTGGATCGCTGGCACCGTGATTGCTCAAGCGGGACTTGCAGAAGGCGGGGCCATGCGAGCGCAGGTGAGAAACTACCTCGTCCTTGTGCTGGGAATTTTTTCTCTGGCGCTGCCGGGGAGGGTGCGGGCGGACTCAGCGGTGAATGCCGCCGCCGGCTTGAGTATGGACGTGCAGGTGGGCTATGCCGGTGCAGCCCGATTGGGATCCTGGGCTCCCGTCCAGATTAACGTAGCTAATGACGGGGCCGATCTCGTTGGGCGGGTCGAAGTGCAATTCGAGTCGGGAACGCCGGCCGCCTTCGGTCCCCCGCCGACGATCTACTCGACACCGGCCACCTTCCCCCAGCACTCCCACAAGCGGCTCGTCGTCGATGTGCCGATACCGGCCTCTCTGCACACCAATCGGATTCAGGTGCGTCTGGTCACCGGTTACCAGACGATGCTGCAGCGGGCCCAGGCCTTCACGCCGATTGGCGGTGGGGAACTGGCCTGCGGCGTCCTCGATCAAACGCTGGGCGCCTATGACTTCCTGGGAAGCCTCGATCTGCCCGGCCGCCAACAGCGCGCCCGGATCGCCGCGCTGACGCCGGCGGACCTACCCGGTCAGGGAGCGCTGCTCGCCAGTCTAGATTGTCTCGTGGTGGGCGACATCAACCTGACGGCGATGACTGCGGCGCAGAAAATGGCGCTCACCTCGTGGGTCGGCAATGGCGGCTTGCTCATCGTCACGGGCGGCATCAACTGGCAACAGAGCATTCCCGCCCTTCCTTCCCAGCTCCTGCCGGTACACGTCTCCGGCGTCGACACACTCTCCTCGATCGCCACTCTGGATCGCTTCGCGCACGTCGCCGATTCGGGACCCGGCCCCTGGCCGGTCGCGCATGGCGCCCTGCAAAACAGCGCGGTTGTAGCCGGCGACAGCAGTTCGCCGCTCCTGGCTGTCCATCGCTTCGGGTCGGGCACGGTTTTCTTCTATGCGCTTGACCCCACTCAGGAACCGGCCCGCAGTTGGGCCGGTAATGTCTTCCTCTGGCCCTACCTCCTCAGTTACGCCAATACCCCGTTGGCGGGCGCCGGGTACCAACCGTCGTTATCCAGCTGGGGACCAACGCCAGTGACGGCTCTGGGCGCTTTGCCGAACCTGAATCCGCCCCGTCCGGTATGGTTGGTGCTCTTTTTGCTCGGCTACGGCGCGCTGATCGGGCCGCTGGCCTTCCTGCTCCTCCGGCGCATCGATCGCCAGGAGTGGCTGCTGGTGCTGTTACCGGTGGCCGCTCTCGCCGGGACGGTGGCGACGGTCCAACTGGCCGCCCAGCACCAGGGAAGCGATATCGCCGCCACCGAGGTGACGCTCCTACGCGCCAATGCCGATTCGCCGGTCGCGCTAGCCCATACCTACGTCGGCCTCTACTCGCCGCGCCCCCAGACCGTGGACCTGCGGGTGCCCGGCGGTGTGCTCTTCGCATCCGTGCGCCGCGCCATTGGTCAGTTTGGTGGCGCGATCGGCGGAACGACGAACGCCAACAACACCCAGACGGCCCTGCAAATATCCGAAGGGATGGACGTATTCGTACCCGCTGTGCGATTGGACACCGGCACCCTCGCCACGTTCACCATCGATAGCCAGACGACCCTGGGTGGCGGCGTAGTTGGTACCTTGACCGCCGACGGTCAGGTCGTTCACGGTCAGATCCAGAACAAGACAGGGCAACGCATCACCGATGCGTCACTGATCGTGGGATCGACCGTCCATCCATTGGGCATCCTTAATCCGAACGATTCCCGTTCTGTTTCGTTTGCCGAGCCGGTCGGTAGCGCCGTGCCGTCCCCCGTTGCGGATAACAGCCTGGCGGCCCGTCTCTACCCGCCGCCAGCGCCCGGCCCCGGCGTGATTGAAGATCCCCGCCGTGATATCTTGGATCGCGTCTTTTCCAGTAGCAGCTTCTCAGCGGGCGGAGCGCAAGGCGGCGCACTGTTCGTCGGCTGGTTGGAGCAGACTCCCCTGCATATCGACGTGCGCCAGGCTCGAGCGGCGACTCGCCAGCTCACCTTCTTAGAGGCCCAGATGAAGCTCTCCATCGACACGACGACGCTGGACACGATAGGCGACGTCCTGATTTCCGAACATTCACTGCAGAGCCTTGGCGTCACGCAGACGCAGGCGGGTCATTACTCCGTCGCCACCGGCGGCTCCTTCGGCGTCGAATACGATCTGCCTTCGTCCGACCATCTAGCCATCCAGACGCTCCACTTGCTCGTGCACGGTGACTTCAGCGGCGGGGCGCCATTAGCGACCGGCGATGACCTGGGTACGATTTCCGCCTTCAACTGGGCGGTTGATGCCTGGCAGTCCTTGCCGTTGCTGGCGGGAGATAATGTATACCAGGGCGCCGGCAATTTTGTCTCCCCCACCGGCCAGGTGCGCCTACGCTACAGCTTCAAGGCGCCGGCCGGTTCCTCGGCCAGCGGGGTGGATTTCACGCAGTTTTCCCTATCAGCGGCCGGGCGGACATCGTGACGGCCGTCGAGTTGCACACCGTCAGTCATTCCGGCAATGGCGTGGCCATTCTTCACGACGTGACGCTAACGATTCCAGAGGGGAGCGCCTATGGACTCGTCGGCGCCAACGGCTCGGGCAAGACAACCCTCTTGCGAGTCATGGCCTCGCTGATCCGTCCCTCCGCCGGCAAGGTGCGGATCTTCGGCCACGACGCGGTGACCGAGCCTACCGCGGTGCGCCGTCTGGTCGGCTATGTCCCCGATACGTTTGGCAGCTATCCGGGGCTCAAAGTGCGCGAATATCTGGAGTTCTTCGCCGGCGCCCACAAGCTCAAGCATGCCGGCGCGACGATCGACGATCTCCTCGCCTTGATGGAGTTACAGGCGGTGGAACAGCAGTACCTCTCCACGCTCTCCCGCGGCAGGAAGCAACGCCTCGCCATTGCCCGGGCGCTGTTGCACGATCCCCTCCTCCTATTGCTCGATGAACCGACGTTCGGCCTCGACGTCCATGGGCGGCGGGACATCCTGGCCATCCTCCAGGAACTGCGCCATCTGGGCAAGACCATCGTCATCAGTAGTCATCTTCTCGAAGACACGGCCCAACTGGTCACGGACGTCGCCGCCCTCTCCGGCGGCAGCATCGTGGCCGAAGCCACGGCGGAGGAACTGCGCCAGATTGTCGAGGGGCCTCGGCGGATGCGCGTGGAAGTGGCGAACGATCCTCGTCTGGCGGTGGCTGCGCTCGGGAGCATCAGCAGCGTCCGCGGCACGGACATTCAGGGGCAGGAAATTACCTTCCAGTTCTCCGGCAGCCGCTACGCCTTGCCGGATGTCGTCGTGGCGCTCGTCCAACACGACGTGAAAGTCATTCGCTTCGCCGAGGAGAGTAATGACCTGGAAGTGCTCCTCGCCAGTTTGCACGACGCGGCCAGCAGCGGTGTGTCGGCATGATCCGCCAGGCCGTGCTGATCGACCTCCGGGTGCGCATGCGACGGGCGAGCGTCAGTGTCACCTTGCTGCTCCTCCTCGCGGCGCTGGCCATCGCCGCCTTATTGTGCTTTCGCGCCCTTGGGCAGCAGCCTATTCCGACCGTGAACTACGGCGGCACGGGCTTCTCGGGTTTCGGGCGTCCTGCCGTGCCCATTGACACGTCCAGCAGCCTACGGCCAGCCTTGAGTACGCTGACCAGCGCCAGTCGCGGCATGGTGGTATTAGTGGCACTGGCTGGCGTGCTGGCCGTCGGCGGTGGGCTGGTCGGCGCGTTTGTCGGCTCCGGCGCGATCGCCGGGGAGTACGAGCGCGAGACCCTCGACCTGGTCCTGACCACGCAACTTGGCGCTGGCGGCCTGCTGGTAAGCAAACTGATCGCCACCTTCCTATACAGCCTGCTCCTTGCCCTAACCGCGCTGCCGGCCTTCGGTTTCCTTCTGGTCTTCAGTAGCGTACCGGCGCAGAACCTGATAGTTGCCGCCAGCATTGTGCTCGGCAGCCTACTCTTCGGATCCAGTATCGGCATTTACTGTTCCGCGACGTTACGCTCGAGCATCGCGGCGTTCTTCAGCGCCGCTGTCGTCGCCGGCCTGCTGTTCGTCGGTGGCGGCGCCGCCTTTTTGCTCCTCACGCAGGTGACGGGGGCGCCGCCGATCCTCGCGCAACTACTCCTCCTCCCCAGCCCGGTGGCAGCCCTTCTTTCGTCCGCCTCGACGCAACTGCCGGATAGCAACCTTGTGCTGCTGCCGGCCCTCCTGCACGCCTCGCCCGAACATCCGGTCCACCTCGTCGGTCAATGGCAGGTGCCATTTCCGTTCTGGACCATGACACTCGCCGTCGATATGCTACTGACGGCAGTACTCCTCGCCATCAGTCACCGCTCCCTGCGGCGGGCGGGACCTCTCTCCTGACCGTCACTGAGCGCAGCCAGCCGTCAGGCTGGCGGGGTCCACCCGCCCAATAACGGGCAGGCTACGTGCACAAAGCCCCGCAAACGGGCTGGCCGGGGCTGGTGGAGTGATTGCCGGTTGTGCTCAGCCTGCTTGAGCAGGCTTGGCGGGTACTCGCTGTAGCGGGTGAGGCTAGCGCACACGCTCCAGGCGCGCCTTGCAAGTAATGCAGAGCGCCGCATGTGGCTGGGCCCGCAAACGGCCGGGGCTGATCTCCTGGCCACAGGAGTCGCAGCGACCGTAGGTTCCCTGCTCCACTTTGTCCAGGGCGTGGCGCACGTCGAGCAAACGGTTCTGCAACGTTCGGCGCAGTGCCAGTTCCTTCTCCCGTTCCACCGCCAGGGGCGCCTCGTCCGCCAGTGTCGCGTCACTACTGAAGGCAACCTCGCCGGGCGACTGCATCTCGCGCGCCCGTTCATCCACCATGGCGATTTGCTCTACCGTTTGCTGTTCGTCAGCCAGAAGTTGCTGTCGCACCGCGATCGTATTGTCACTGCCCATGACGTTGATTCTTTCCGTTCTGCGGCGCTTCCCAACAGCCACTCACGGTATACTACGGCGTGAGAAGGGTCGGTGTGTGCCTATGACCTCCGTTATCCTCACCGTTGCCGTGCTGATTGCCATCGCAGCGATCGGCACGCCATTCATTCGCCGCATGGTGGGCGCCGGACCGCTGGTGTGCACCCGCTGCGACGGCACAGGCGACGTAAACGAGAATTGGCCGGACCCATCCGAGCCCACAGGGTGGCACCGCGTCACCGGCGTTTGCCCGAAGTGTAAAGGCAAGGGGCGCGTACGCGCCCGGTGAGCATATCGTCCGCGGCCCGCCTCACCATCGCCGTTGGCGCCGCTCGTTTGGCGAAGGGTGCGAGCCGTGTCTTGCGGCGGGGCGGCGGCAGCACCATCCCCGGACGGATCGCTCAGCGCATCGCTCCGCACAGTCTGCGGACCTTAGCGGCCCGCTTGCCCCAGGGAGCCCTGGTTGTCGCCGGCACGAACGGCAAAACCACGACCAGCCGGATGCTCGCCGGCATCTTCCGTCAGGCCGGTTTGACGCCGCTACACAACCGCGCCGGAGCCAACCTCGTCAGCGGGGTAACAACGGCGCTCACGACCAACACGTCGCTCGGCGGCTGCCCGGTCGGTGACATCGGCCTGTTTGAGGTCGATGAAGCCAGCCTCCCGGCGGTCGTCCGCCAGGTCCAACCGCGGCTGGCGTTGCTTTTGAATCTCTTCCGCGACCAACTGGATCGATATGGCGAGCTCGACCACCTGACGACACTCTGGCAGGCCAGTCTGAACCGGGCCCAAGAAACCGAGCAGCCCAGTTCGCCACACGGTGGTCGAACGTCACCCGAGGCGATGGTCGTCGTCTGCAATGCGGACGATCCCGGCCTGGCGGCGATTGGAGAAACAATGCCGGACGTCCGGTGGTACGGCATCGACGACACCGCCGCTGGCGCCGCGACGCTGTCGCACGCCGCCGATGCCCTCTTCTGCACGTGTGGGGCGCCACTCATCTACGACGCCGTGCTGTACGCGCATCTGGGGCACTGGCGCTGCCCGGCCTGCGGGCGGCAGCGACCCCAGCCCTCCGTGTTTGCCACAGCGATTCGATTTGGCAGTATCTCCGATACCCGCTTCCGCTTGCACACGCCCACCGCCGTGATTGACGTGTCCATTCCACTGCCCGGACTGTACAACGTGGGCAATGCTGTGGCGGCGGCGGCGGCGGCCTCGGCGCTTGGGCTACCGCCGGCAGCAATCGCCGCCGGCCTGGCTGGGACGACGGCGGCCTTCGGGCGAGTGGAACGTCTCCGCGTCGATGACCAGGAACTGGTGCTCTGGCTGGTCAAGAATCCGGCCGGCTTCAACGAGGCGCTCCGCACCTTGCTGGCGCAGTCGGGGCGGAAGACCCTGGTGATTGCCGTGAACGACCGGGTCGCCGACGGTCGGGATGTCTCCTGGCTCTGGGACGTTGATTTCGAGGCCTTAGCCACTGAGGCCGGGCGGATCGCGCACATTGTCTGCACCGGCACCCGCGCCCACGACATGGCGGTACGGCTGAAGTATGCGGGCTTCCCGCCGACGCAGCAGTCCGTCCGCGTCGTCCCGCTGGTCGCGGTGCAGCGCGGGCGCGCACTGGCAGCACGCGACGCACCGCTCTTCATTTTCCCGACCTATACCGCCATGCTGGAACTGCGTGCCGGCTTCCGCAAGCTGGGCTGGGGAATCGGCCAGACCTGGGAGGATTGATGGAACTGCGTATCGCCCACCTCTACGCTGACCTGATGAATATCTATGGTGATGGTGGCAACACCATTGTGCTCCAACGCCGGGCCGAGTGGCGCGGCATTGACGTTGCTCTCCGTACCATCGGTCTCGAGGAGAGACTCGACGCGTCGCAATTCGACCTCATTTTTGTCGGCGGCGGGCAGGATCGCCAGCAAGCGCTAATGGCGGCGGACCTGCGGGAAACGAAAGCGGACGCGCTGCGCCTGGCGCTTGCTGACGACCGCGTCATCCTGGCCGTTTGCGGCGGCTATCAGCTCATGGGCCGTTTCTACCGCGGCGCCGACGGCCGCGAACTGGCGGGGCTGGGCCTCTTCGACCTCGAAACTATCCATCCCGGCACCGCCGTCGCCCGCTGCACCGGCGACGTGCTGATACGTTGCGACTGGGACGAGCACCGTCGCACGCTGGTCGGCTTCGAGAACCACGGCGGACGCACCTATTTGGGTCCCGGCTGTCCGCCGCTGGGCACGGTCGTGGCAGGCTGCGGAAACAACGGCAACGATGGCAGTGAAGGCGGTCGCGTCCGCAATGCGTTCGGCACCTACCTCCACGGTTCCCTCCTGCCGAAGAACCCCTGGTTCGCCGACCACCTGATCGCGACGGCCTTGCAGCGCCGCTACGGTGCGGAGACCACCCTGATCCCCCTCGATAACAGCCTGGAAACTGCGGCCCACGAGGTAATTGAACGCCGCCTACTGCATCGATAATGCTACACCGGCGGCGTCCCTGTGACCCCGGCATACCGTATGCTTGGCACGAACCTTGCTTGCAATGAAGCGTGATGGTGAGTGACAGTTTGGCACAGAGTCGGTAGCAGATGACAGGGCGGACCCCGGCGACGCGACAGGGGTCCAGCGGCATGCTCTACCCCAGAAGGGATGTTGGGGATGATGGTTAGTAGGACCCCTGAGTTGCGAGTGGCATGGGTCAGCACCTACCCGCCACGCGAATGTGGCATTGGAACGTTTACCCGCGATCTGGTGAACGGCGTCGGCACCCTTGACCCGCCGGTGGCAAGCATCGTCGCGGCGATCAACGGCAATGGTGAACAGTACCAGTACGAGCCGTTTATCCGGGTCCAGATGGAAGAAGGCAACCCCGAGAGTTACATTCAGGCCGCCGAGCGTCTCAACCGGATGAAACACCTGGATATCGTCTGTTTACAGCACGACTTTGGGAAATATGGGCTCTGGCAGGACAGCTTTGAAGCCGATTACCTCGTCCCGATGCTGCAGAAGCTCCGATTGCCGGTGGTGGTGACACTGCATTCGGTGACGCCGCACCCCAACGACCTGATGCGGGAGACCATGCAGGGCATCGCCAAATACGCCCAGGCGATTGTGGTCATGGCGAACATTGCCAAGGTGCTGTTGCAGGAGGACTACGGGCTGAGCGAAGAGTCTCTGGAGAAGGTCGTGCAGATCCCCCACGGCGTTCCCGCGTGCGCCGGTAGCCGCAATCCGCCGTCGCTCGCTTCGGCTAAGCGGGCCCTGGGCCTTTCCGGCCATCGCGTGCTCAGCACTTTCGGCCTCATCAACGAGGGCAAGGGCATCGAGTACGTCGTCGAAGCGATGCCGTCGCTGGTCGAGAAGTACCCGGACTTGCTCTACCTCGTCATTGGGGAGACGCATCCGGAAGTACGCAAACTACGCGGTGAGGGCTACCGCAATGATCTGCTGGCGCGCTGCCGAACGCTGGGCCTCCGCGACCACGTGCGCTTCGTGAATCGCTATCTCAGCCAGAACGAACTGGTGCGCTATCTGGCGGCGACCGACGTCTACGTCACGCCCTACCTGGCGCGCTACCAGATCACGAGCGGTACCCTGGCCTATGCCCTAGGCTGCGGCAAGGCGATCGTGTCCACTCCCTACCTCTACGCGGCCGAAGCGTTGGCGGAGGGGCGCGGAATCCTCGCCGAGTTCCGCAATGCCGAGAGCATTTGCAACGCGGTTGACCAGTTGCTGGGCAACCCGGATCTGCGCCACCACGTGGAGACGCAAGCGGCCCGCTACGGGCAGGAGATGGCCTGGTCGGCCGTCGCCGGGCGTTACCGCGACCTCTTCAGCCAGATCCTCGGGCGCGGTCAGCCGCAAGAGGAAGAGGCGTCGCATAGCTACGCGTCGTTCGCGCCGGACGCCGTACCCGAGCCAGTGGCCGTGGGATAATAAGCTGGGCGGTGGGCAACTCGGCTCACCGTCCAGCGACCGCCGCAACCAGCGCCCGCGTGGCCGCCACCGGATCGGATGCCGTGCTGATCATCGAAATCACAGCGACGCCGTCAGCGCCGGCGGTGATGGCCAGGCCGGCGTTGTCGGCCGTGATGCCGCCAATCGCGCAGAGCGGCACGCTGACGGCGGCACGGATGGCGGTCAAACGCTCCGGTCCAACGGGCGGGCCGGCGTCACCTTTGCTGGCCGTGCCGAAGATCGGCCCGACGGAAAGGTAACTGGCGCCAAGAGCGGCTGTTGTGAGCGCTTCGGCCGGCGTCGCGACGGACACGCCAATGACGGCCTGAGGTCCGAGTAGCCGGCGTGCCAGTTCCGGCGGCATATCCTCCACCCCAGGGTGCCCAACGTGAACGCCGTCCGCGCCAACTGCCAGTGCTACATCCACCCGGTCGTTGATCACCAGCGGCGTCTGCAACGCTCGCGTCACTTCGCGCAACGCCCGCGCGAGCAACACCTGCTCGTAGGTGCTTCGCCGTTCGGCCCGCAACTGGATCATCGTTGCGCCCCCTTGCACCGCCTGGCGCGCCAGGTCGGACAGCGAACGTTCGCCACAATGATCGGGATCAAGGATGACGTAGACGGCCAGTAATTGCGGATTCATCTGTCCCGTGCCGCGGCGTCCTGTTGCCAGCCATGGTTGACCGGACCGTGACCGCTCCCCAGTCCCGGCGCGTGTTCGATTGCACCGGTGAGATAACGCTTGGCCGCGCCAACCGCCTCCGCCACCGGTAGACCGAGGGCCAGGTAGGCGGCAATGGCGGAACTGAACGTACAACCGGTGCCATGGGTGTTGGGGGTGGCGATGCGCTGCGCTGGAAACCGGCACACTTCCCCGGCAGCGAACAGCACATCCACCGGCTCGCCGGCACTGTGTCCACCCTTGACGACCACCGCGGCCGGCCCCAGGGCGGCAATGTCCCGCGCCGCAGTCTCTTGCTCGGCGAGCGTGAGCACCGGATGACCTAGCAGCATAGTCGCTTCCGGCAAGTTCGGCGTGAGCACCGTCGCCAGCGGTAAGAGCAGCCGGATTAAGGCATCGACCGCCTCCGGGCGCAATAGCTGGTCGCCGCTCTTGGCGACCATCACCGGGTCGACAACCACGTTCGCCAACCGGTGGCGAACAATGGCGGCCGCGACCGCCGCGACAATTGCCGGGCTGGCCAGCATGCCCACTTTGACGGCTTCCGGGCGCAAATCCGCCACCACGGCGTCTATCTGCGCCACGACCATCGCCACCGGCACTTCGTAGATGGCAGTCACCGCGATCGTGTTCTGAGCGGTGATCGCCGTAATCGCGCTGGTACCAAAGAGTCCTAACGCCGCGAACGTCTTGAGGTCGGCCTGAATGCCGGCGCCGCCGCCGGAGTCGGAACCGGCGATCGTCAGGACGCACTTCACTCGTTCTTTCTCTCCGATCACGGCATGGCACTATACAGTATCAACGGAACAGGGGCGCATGATCTATCTTGTCGCAACGCCAATCGGCAACCTGGGCGACATCACGATGCGCGCCCTGGAAACGCTGCGGAGTGTCGATCTTATCGCCAGCGAGGATACGCGCCATACGGCGATCCTGCTGCACCACTATGAGATCAAAAAGCCGCAGATCGCCTTCCACGCCTACAATGAAGCGCGGGTCCTGCCCCGCCTGATGCAGTTGCACGCCGAAGGTAAATCCATTGCCCTCGTCAGCGACGCCGGCACGCCCGGCATCTCCGATCCCGGCTTTAGCCTGGTCCGCTGCGCTCTTGCCGCCGGTGCCGATTTGACCATGATCCCCGGTCCCACTGCCCTGGTCATGGCCGTCGTCCTCTCCGGCCTGCCCGCCCACGCTTTCACCTATCGAGGCTTCCCGCCGCGCAAGCGCGGTCCGCGTCTGCGCTTCCTGGAACTGGATCGGGATAGCCCCCACACGCTCGTCTTTTATGAAAGTCCTTACCGCCTGCTGGCAACCCTGGAGGATGCCCTGACCACCTACGGCGACCGACCGGCGGCGGTGGCGAATGACCTCACGAAGCGCTTCGAAGCCTTCGAGCGCGGCCCTCTCAGTGAGCTGGAGACGCGGCTCCGCCCAACCAGGCTGCGCGGCGAGTACACGCTGGTCATCGCCGGCGCTCACCCTGATGGACCTGCGTCGGAACAGGAGAGCGGCGCCTTCGACGAACGCGACGATGCGTAATCTCACGCTCGCCCACGGCACGCTGACCTTCCCCACCTTCCTGCCCGATGCCACCGTTGGCGTCGTCCGCAGCGTCGATGCGCTGGACCTGGAGCAGTGCGGCGTAACTGCCCTGGTGATGAATACTTTTCACTTGATGCAGCGCCCCGGCTCCTCGACGATCCAGGCGCTCGGCGGCCTGCATCGTATGGCTTGCTGGGACGGGCCAATCATGACCGACTCCGGTGGCTTCCAGGCCTACTCTCTGATCCGCCAGAGTCCGAAGCAGGGGCGCATCGGTATCGACGGCATCACCTTCCAGCCGCAGGACGCACCGCGTAGGTACCATCTATCGCCGGAGAAGACCGTGCGCCTGCAGCTTGGCTATGGCGCGGACATCGTCGTCTGCCTGGACGACTGCACCAACGCTGCCGCCCCCCTGGCGGACCAGGAGGAGGCCGTGCAACGGACGGTGGAGTGGGCGCGGCGTTGCAAGGCGGAGTTCAGCCGCGCGCTGGACGAACGTCGGACTCCGCTGGAGCAACGGCCGCGGCTCTTCGCCGTGGTCCAGGGTGGCAACCTACCGTCGTTACGCCGGGCCTGCGCCGAGCAACTGCTGGCGATCGGCTTCGATGGCTACGGCTTTGGCGGCTGGCCGCTGGATGATCAGGGAAAACTGCTCACGGAGATCATCGCCTACACCCGCCAGTTGATCGGACCCCAATGGCCGATGCACGCGCTGGGCGTAGGCAGTCCCCGCAACGTCGCCGCCTCTGTTGCCGCCGGCTACGAAATGTTCGATAGCGCGCTGCCGACGCGCGACGCCCGTCAGGGCCGGCTCTACACCTGGAATTGCGAGCGCCTGCCACCGGACGCCGGACAGGAAGGAAGCTGGTTCTCCTACCTCTATATCAACGACAAGAAGCACTTCCGGACGCCGGCCCCAATCTCCTTATATTGCGATTGTTTCTGCTGCCGCCGCTATTCCACCGGCTATCTGCATCATCTGCACAGCATTAATGACCTGCTCTACGCTCGGTTAGCAACCATCCACAACCTGCGCTTCATGACGCGCTTGACGGAACTGTTGCGCCCGCAAGGAGCACCGAGTGCCGACTGAACTGGAAGCGCTGATCGCTGCCGTCGGCACCGGCGCCAGGTACCGTGCGATCAGCCCAATGTTGGTGGAGGCCGTGGCGCGCGCGGAATTGCCCAAGCGGCGCAGTCAGAAGGAGGCGGTGAAGGCGGTCCGGAGCAAGCTGCATCAAGTGGTCGGCGTCTTCCTGGATAGCACATTCGACGCTTCTCTGGCCCTTGGCGACCTCCGTGCCTGTACCGGTGATGGGGCCGCGCTCCGGCGCTGCTGCCGCACCCTTATGGAAGGCCATACGTCCACGCGCGAGCGGCTGCCGCTCCTAGAAACCTTCTACGCGCGGATATTTCGTCACCTGGGGGCGATCCACAGCGTCCTTGATCTCGGTTGCGGCCTGAACCCGCTGGCGATTCCCTGGATGCCGCTGGCAGCAGGGTGCGCCTATCACGCCTATGACGTACACGGCGAACTGGTGAATTTCCTGACTGACGCCCTGCCGTTGCTGGGCGCGGCAGGCGGCGCTCATCTGGCTGATCTGACCCATGACGTGATAGACCAACCGGCGGACCTGGCGCTCCTTTTGAAGTGTTTGCCGTCGCTGGAGCAACTGGATCGCGCTGCCGGGGCGCGGCTTCTCAGGTCGCTGCAGGTGAAGCACATGGTTGTCTCCTTCCCCGTACGTAGCCTGGGAGGCCGCCAGAAGGGCATGCTCGCCGGCTACGAAGCCCATTTCCAGCAGCTCATCAGCGACCAGCCCTGGCAGGTAGAGCGGCTGGAGCTTCCAACGGAGTTGGTATTTGTCATCACCACGGACGCCCTTGCAGGCAGCGCCGCCCTGTTTCTTCCCCCTCAGCAGGTGTGGTAAACTGGCCCACGGTCTGGTGAGCGCTGCTGCTTGCCGGTCCCGGTGCCGGTATGGGCCGGTCACCACTGTGGGCGTCCGCGTGGGGCGCTCCTCCAGCTCCCGGCGAACCAGTCGGCAAGCGCCGGCTTCGACCTCTCGTCCCAGCGGGAATGGTCGGTCGTCCCGTGGGGCATACCCGTGTGGAGAGGTTAAGTTTGCATAACTACGAGATGATGGTCTGTTATCGGCCCGATTTGGACGAAGAGAGCGCCGGCGCGCTCTCACAACGTCT
>JBPCLN010000208.1:0-15168 GCA_051003235.1 Chloroflexota bacterium
GTGTACTTTGTGAGACGCCAATCGAGACGGGATTGGTCAGGAATTAGCTCGCCGCTTGGCCTTTTCCGCCCGCGACAGAGCCTACTGCACCTTTTTGAGGGGTCATGCAAAAACCCCCAGGTAAAGCCCAGAATACTGCGCTGGGCACGAGACGTAACGTTGGCGCCGCACCTTGGTAGATCGGCCACGCGACACCCCCAGAGACTACTCACGCCGTAACAATCTTGACAGCGAGATGTCGGCCCGCGCCGTCGAGCACGAGACTATTGACGGTGCCAGTCGAAGATATGCTCGTTGGTTTCTCCGGGCGAAGGCGGCGTCATGACCAGGCCGGTGAAGTCCTGGAGCTGTTGGCGCCACCATCGGTCGAACGGGTCGTCGGATGCCGCCGAGTCCACGAGCATCCGCTCGATGTCATCCGCCTCCAGTTCCAGGTACACGATCAGCATGGTCCCTTGGGGAGTCCGCTGGAGCCACGCTTGCTCGCTGGTCAGTCCCAGCCGCCGCCGAGAGGCCTCGTGCGCGCCCCGACGCGGTCCGCGCAACTCCTCTGCCAAGCCCCGGGCTTGCTCCTCCTTGCCCGGAAGGACGGGGAGTACCAAACCGTATGCCGCCATTGCAAGTACCCCTTTCGATTTAGCCCGAGCGATCGCGGCTTTCCAATGGGCGGGCCAGGCGATGACTACGCAGTCCGCCATTGCCCGCGCCCTCGACGCCGTCACGGGACGGTGAGGGACTCCCGGATGCGCCGCGCCGCGCGGCCTGCCGCGACCTGGCTGGGCTCCGCCAGCGTCTTGGCGAACCCCACCGCCAGCCCACACTCCGGAGCTTCGTTCCTTCCGTACGGGCGCGGGCGCAGCGCGCCGCCCCCAGTGTCCGGCAGTGCCACCCGGTCGAACACCCACACTTAACCCCACAGTTCGCGACTTGGCGGCAGGCCGGGCCACCGGGCAGCGGGCGAGGGTCGGTCCATCCATCACGGGCCACCACCGCTTCGACGAGAAGGGGGGGTGATGCCCTTCATCGCTGGCGCCGCCGCTGCGCGATGAGGCGCGTGCCGCCGAGTCCGGCCACCAGGAGCCCGAGCAGCGCCCAGCCAGTCGCGGCACCGGCTCCGCCACCGGTGCTGGGCATCTGGGAGGGCACCTGCGCCACCACGGCTGAGCCCCCGACGGCGGTGACCATGAACGGGGTGATCACCAGCGGCAAGCCGATCTGTGGCCCGCCGGGGCCGAAGACGATCAGGTCGAAGCTCTCCGCGCTATAGCCAGTCGTATCGAAGCTGAAGCTCACTCGCCCGTCCGCCGGAACCTGGATTTTCGCGACCTGGCGGAAGTGGCCGCGCGGCCCTAGGGCGGACTCCGTGGTGAAGGCCATTACGGTGGTCCCCGCCGCCATGCCCGCGCCGGTCGCCGTGAAGCGCGTCCCGGCCGGCCCGTCGCCGGGCGTGACCGTCAGCCGCTCCGGCGCAATCGACGGCGCGTCTGTCACCGTCAAGGTGGCCTGCGCCAGGTCAACCCCGCCGGAGACGACGACCAGGGGGTAGGGGCGGGGCATCCTGGGCCCGGCCATGTACACGGTCGTCGCGAAGGTCCCATCCGGCCCGGCGGTGAGGTCGGCCAGCTTCACCCGCGCGTTCTGAAAGTTCGAGAGCACCACGAACAGCTCCAGCGCCGCGTTCGGCGCGAAGCCAGTCCCCGTCACCGTGGCGGCGCCGCCCCGGGGGATCGCCGCCGGCGTGATCGTGATCGCGGGCGCCGCCAGCGCCGTCGCCGGCAGCAGCACCAGTCCGAGCAGCACCGCGACCAGGAGTCGCGTGAGCATGGCGCGCATGGTTGACCTCCTTCTCCTTCTCTTACCCTGCCGTGGCACCGTGCCCTGGTAGGGTCGTCCTTCCCTCCGCCGGGGCGCATCCCCCATGGCATCTCCGGCCGGTACCCCCGGGGGATGCGGGTGCGCCACGGGGTATCATCCCTCGTCCTTGCCCGGGCTGAGCAGCACGCCGGTGAAGGTGCTCTTCACCCAGGTCGGCGGTGCCTGGCCCGCGGGGTAGGCCTCGGTGTCCCGCAAAGTCCCTTTGAGCACAGCGCCGTCGCTGCAGTGGGCAACGACGGAGTTGACGGCGAGGCCGTGCGTGATCTCGCCCTGGCTGATCCCTGAGCACGTCACCCCGCTGGCCGTATCCGTGAAGCTCACCATGCCCCACGCGTGCCCGTTGCCCCCGGCGTCCAACGTGCCGTTGACGAGATCGTTCTCAGTCCCGGCCAGGGTGACGCCGGCGCCGCTGAAGGCGAAGGTCCCCGTCTGCGGGATGCCCCGGACTTGGGTTAACCCGTCGGCGACCCACACGCGGGCGGGCGCGCCGAAGAACCTTTGATCGGTGCCGGTCAGGACGGTCCGTTGGGCCTGCGCGAGCACCGCGCCGGGCAGGATTGCCAGGGCCAGGGCCAGGGTCAGGGCCGCCACGCGGGGAGCGCGCGGGCGCCTGCCCGCCGGGGATGGGCGTCCCCAGAACAGATGGGTCATGCGATGCATCGAAGTCTCCCTTCTCCACACTGATCTGCTGCATCCATCGACGCCACCGGCCGGCATGTGTCCGAGCCTCCTTCTCCACTGCGATGCCTCCTCCAGTCTGCCCGCTTGTCGCACCGCCGGACACCCACACTTGCCCCCACACTTCGGGTAGACTGTGCCACCAGTCAGGCGGTGACGCCGGCCGCCTTCAGTAGTCCGCCTGGTGTCCCGTATCTCCGTTCAGCCAAGGCCGCCTTGGGGCGCGAAGGGAGCCCGGATGTGCTTGCAGCGCAGGATCACGCCTTCAGTGAGCGCCTGCGGCGTCTCCGTATCGCGGCGCACCTGACGCAGGAGGAACTGGCCGAGCGGGCCGGGCTGACGGCCAAGGCCATCGGCGCCCTGGAGCGCGGCGAGCGGCGGCACCCCTACCCGCACACCCTCCGCCTGCTGGGCGATGCCCTCGGCCTGTCCATCGCCGAGCGTGCCGCCCTGAAGCTGGCGGTACCCGGCCGCGATCACCCGGCTGCCAGCGTGCCGGCCTTGACGACGCCTCCCTTGCCGCTGCCGCTCACTCGACTGATCGGGCGCGAGCAGGCGGAGGCCGAGGTGGCGGCCCTGCTGCGGTGCCCGGACGTGCGGCTGGTGACGCTGAGCGGGCCGGGGGGGATCGGCAAGACCCGCCTGGCGCTCCAGGTGGCGGCGGAGGCGCTGGGCCGCTACCCGGATGGCGTCTGGTTGGTCGAACTGGCGGCGCTGACCGACCCCGCCTTGGTCGCGGCGCTGGTCGCCGCCGCCGTGGCGGTGCGTGAGCGGCCGAGCCAGTCCATCCAGGATGCGTTGCTCCATGCCTTCCGCCCCAAGCGATTGTTGCTGGTGCTGGACAACTGCGAGCACCTCCTCGACACCTGCGCCCGGCTGGCCGACGCCCTGCTGCGCGGCTGCCCCGGGGTCCAGATCCTCGCGACCAGCCGCGAGGCCCTGGGCGTCACGGGGGAGACGGTTCGTCGCGTCCCCGCCCTCGCGACGCCACCGCGCGATGTGGTGCAGGCCGAGCTCCTCATCTGCTACGACGCGGTCCAGCTGTTTGTCCAGCGGGCGCGGGCGGTGCAAGCGGGCTTCGCGCTCACCGACCAGAACGGCCGCGCCGTGGCGGAGCTCTGTCGCCGCCTCGACGGCATCCCGCTCGCCCTCGAGCTGGCGGCGGCGAGAGTCGGGGCGCTCTCGGTGGAGCAACTCGCGGCGCGCCTCGACCAGCGGCTCCGGCTGCTCTCGGGCGGCAACCGGGCAGCCCTGCCCCGGCAGCAGACGGTGCAGGCAACCATCGACTGGAGCTATGACCTCCTGAGCGAGTCGGAACGCCGCCTGTTCGAGCGGCTGTCGATCTTCGCCGGCGGCTGGGCGTTGGAGGCGGCGGAGGCGGTCTGTCCGGGCGACGGCATCGCGCCGGAGAACGTGCTCGATCTCCTGCTGCGCCTGGTGGACAAATCGCTAGTGGTGGCGGAGGAACAGCCGGACGGGAGCATGCGCTACCGGCTGCTGGAGGCCCTGCACCTGTACGCGCAGGAGCGGTTGACGGCGAGCGGCGCGTCAGGCCCGATCCAGAGCCGGCACGCCGCCCACTTCCTGGCGCTCGCCCGACGGGCCGGACCGCAGGCCGAAGGCCCCGGGGGAGCGCGCTGGCTGGAACAACTGGAGCGAGAGCACGACAACGTGCGCGCCACCCTGCGCTGGACGATCGCGCGCGAGGAAGTCGTGCCGGGGATGGAACTCGCCCGCGTGCTCGGGCGGTTCTGGCGGCGACGCGGCCACGCCGGCGAGGGGAGGCAATGGCTGGCGGAGCTGCTCGCTTTGCCGCAATCCGCCGCCTATTCCGTGGAGCGGGCGATGGCCCTCCAGATCGCCGGCCATTTAGCGTCGTTTCAGGGCGACGACGCTGTCGCCCGTCGCCACCTGGAGGAGAGCCTCGCGCTCCGTCGAACGACGGGCGACTATCACCTGGTCTGCCAGTCGCTCAGGGAGCTGGGGCACTTCGGCTCTCTCCGCGGCGACCATGCCCTGGCGTGGTCGTGCTTCGAGGAGTTCCGGAAGATCGCGATCAAGGAGGGAGACCCCGTCGAAGTCGCATGGTCGCTGTCGTGTCTGGGCCACGCCGCGCGCGCCGCAAACGATCCCGCGCGCGCGCGGGCCTTCTACGAACAGGCTTGCGCGAGATTCAAGGAGCTCGGGGAGCGCTGGGGCACGGCCTGGTCCCTCTATTGGTTGGCGGCGGTGACGACGCAACCCACCGCCGTAGGCCAGATCCTCGAAGAGGCGCTGGCGCTCTTTCGCGACATGGGGAACCCGGAGTTCGCGGCAGCGGCGCTTCGAGAGCTGGGTTCCCTGGCCAGGCGGCAGGGCGATCCGCTCGCGGCGCGCCGCCACTACGAGGAGAGCCTGCAGCTCGACCGGGCGCAAGGAGACCGACCGATGATCGCTGCCGACCTGGCCGACCTGGCCCGCCTGGCCTGGCAGCAAGGCGACTATGAAACTGCTTGCCTGTTCCAGGCGGAAAGCTTAGCGATCTGGCGCGACCTCGGCGAGCAACTGCCCATCGCGGTGGCGAGCCGGGCGTTGGCGGATATGACCGAAGGGCGGGGCGAGTTCGCGGCGCCGCCGCGCGCCTTGCGAGAGACTGGCGCTCCAGCGAGGACGGCGTGATCAACGCGCCGCGTCGGTCGGGAACTCCTGGGTCAGGGTGCCAGGCAGCGTCCCAACGCCGGTACATCTCACCCTGAATGTACGCCGGCGCCCACAGGGCGTCGTGTCCCTCGCCGGGCGTGGCGCCCTTTGGCCGTAAAACCCTGGCACCCTTTGGGGTTCTCCGGCGCTTTTGATGCGACCCATCCCCCCGGCCTCCCAGAGGCGCGCGAGGCGGCGATCACGGAGCTGTGCGCCGAAGGAGGGACGCCGATCGCCGGCCATGCCCGTGCTCCCTTCGCGCCCGGCGCGGCGGCCGGGCTGGTGCGGAGGCGACGCGATTTGCCAGGGGCGGCATGCCGACGGCGGGGCCCGTCATCGTCCGCTGCCTGCTCGCCCAGTCTACCACCACGGCGCGAACTGTAGGGGCAAGTGTGGGTGTGCGGCGATGCGGTAACCGGGCAGACTGACGCCACCGCAGGCCACCGGCCGGGCCGACGTGGTGGGACATTGCCGAGGAAAGGGGGCACCCGTGTCCGTCGAGGAGAACAAGGCACTCGTCCGCCGGAGCATCGAGGCGCTGAACGACTTGGACCTCAAGGCGCTGGACGAGATCTACGCGCCGGCGCTCCGGCCCATGGCGCGGCAGATCGCCGAGATGACGGAAAAGACCTGGGGGGATCACCGGACCGAGATCACGGACATGGTCGCCGAGGGGGACGCGGTGTGGGTCCGGCTCGCCACGAGCGGCGGCCACGTCGGCGAGTTCGCGGGCATCCCGCCGACCGGCAAGCGCTGGACCAACACCGGCGTCCTCTTCCTCCGCCTACAGGACGGCAAAATCGCGCAAGCGGACGCGCTCTTCGACGTCATGAACCACGTCAAGCAGCTCGGCGCGACGCTCACCCTGCCCGTCCCTACGGCGGGGGCCATCCGCTGACCCGCTAGAGGGCATTTCCTAACTCATGCGAGGCCCTCTGATGAAAGTCAACTAGAATTGCCGGCACCTTGCCTCACGAGAAAAGGTTACTTGTCGCCGGCCGTTGCCTCAATAGCGATCTTACCCGAGACTTCTTATCTATAGGGCTCAATGCGGCGCCAGAACTGGCGTTCGTGCTGCCTGGTAGGCGGATCGCGGCCACGCCGATGCCGGCTGCTCCCGACCGCAGACACGAGCAAACGGACCGCTGCAGCCACCGCCACATCGGCCCGTCTCCCTTTGGGCACGTTCAGAGTAGCACCGTTATCGGCGTTCCGCGCCCCGAGCCACGTCGGTATGACTGCCGGGCAGGCACAAGGCGTCGCTCTCCAGCCTCGCTTTTTGAAGAACCAGCGGTTGGTTGAGCACGCCAACCCGGCGGAGTCCGAGCGTTCATCGTGGCAGTCTCCAACGCATGGACTGGCCGCCAATACCGGCTCATTGCCCTGGTCGCAATTCAGCACGCGCAACGGGCGGGGTAGGCGTTGACTGCCGAGCGTCTCCGCTTCGAGCCACTGCGCATCGAACGCCAGCGTGCGCTGCGCTCGCCACTCCTTGACGCGCCGCTGCAGCGTCCGATCTTGCACGTCCGTGCAGCGGCCGGGATGGCGTTGCTGGAGTTCCAAGAACATGGAGGTCGCGGTGCGTACCGGATCAGCGACGAGCCAGGCGGTTACCTCGTCCCAGACCTCGGCGAAGGGGTCGGCGCGAGTCCGCCACCAGCGCGACCCCGACATCTTCGCGCTCCGCCGGTACTTGCGCGGCGCCTGCTCCGCCGCCAGTACTGGCTCGGTGGCCGCGTCGCTCGACTCGGCGGCGAAGCGTTGGATGGTGCTGCTGCCGGCGTCCGGCACGACCTCTGGCGCAGGGGTGCGGAATATGGCGTGCCGCCAGAGCGCATCCTGGAGGAGGCGTAGTTGCCGGAGCAACTGGATCGGATCCAAGGCTACCGCCAACGCGTCCAATCGTTCTTGCGTCGCAGTGGCGAGCACGCCCGAGGCGGCCACGCGCCGAAAGGGCGTCTTCGCCGCCTCGTAGGTGCGTTGCACGGCGCTGCCTTCCCGGCGTTTGGTCGCCAGCTTCATTGAGGGCTGGAAGAAGTTCACGTAGAGCCGGACAGCGCGGTACAGCTCCGTAAGCTGGCGGTAGGCCGCCTCGCCTTCGAAGCGGTCGTAGCCGACCAGCTGGCGGACGATGGAACCATTCTTCTGTTCCACGAAGCACTGATCGTTCTTCTTGCCGGTGCGACCGCGCGTGAAGGTGATTTGTTCCCGCCCGCAGTAGGCCAGCAGTTCGGCGTTGATGAACTCCTTGCCATTGTCGGTATCCAGCGCCAGTAGGGGGAACGGCAGCAACTGCCGGGCGCGATCCAGTGCCTCAATCACCGTTTGCTGGCTGCGATATAGCAGCGGCAGGCACTCCGTCCAGCCGGTGGCGACATCCGTGAGCACCAGGGTCTGCAAGAAGGCGCCTTCCGTGCTCCAGCCACAATGAGCAACCAGGTCGATTTCCATGCAGCCCGGCCTGCGTCGTCCCAGTCTTGGAAGGTACGCACGGGGACTTGGCGCTTGAGCAACGCGCCGGGCTTGGTCGTGCTGAGCCCGTGGGCGCCAACCTGCTCGCGCTGCGGCCGCAGCCACCTGTCCACCGTCGCTGCGCTCACACACAACAACTGCGCCCGGTCTTCGGCACAGAGGGTGAGATGGCCGTGATGCTCTAGGGCTGCGACCAATTCCGGCAGGAACGGCGCCAATCGCTTTGCGCAAACTTCGTTCGCCGCCCGCCAGCACAGCACGAGCGCCTCCTGCACCGCCGGTCCGTACCGTCGTTCCCGCGCCCGCCGGATCAGTGCCCGAGGCGGCAGAGGCTCGGCGAGCAGCCGGATGGCGTACTTGCGTGCGTAGCCCGTCGCCGCTACGAACTCATCCAGGATGATCGACTTCTGCGCCGGCGCCGCCGCTCCGTAGCGACCGGCCACCTGCACCAACAACTCCCGCTTGCCTGACACACTCATCGTCGACCCCACTCCTACTCACCCTCCACTCGCTACGAACGCTTGCTTTGGGTGACATTATTCGTGAGGCAACAACCCCGCTCCGGTTACATTTTCAGTGAGGCAATTCGGGGCCGCGATGCTGCTTATGGCGAGCGGGGAGAGGATCGCCAGGGTGACGAGTAGGAACTTGATCTTGCTGCGCAAGAAGATCATGGTGACCGCCTTCCTTGGTGGTGCGCTGCTCTATCGGGCGTCCGGTCCATCCGTCGATTCCCGATGGGTGCAGTACGCCCCGTTCCAGCGCCGTCCGACACCCACACTTGCCCCCACAGTTCGCGCCGCGGTGTTAGAATCCGCGACCAAGCGAGCGGCACCGTGGCGTGCCTGTTGGGCCTGGTGGCGCATCTCGGAAAGGCGGATCAGGACCAGAGAGAGCGGCCGACTCCGTGAATAATCCAGGCTGGAGCTACGACCTCCTGGACGAGCCGGAGCGCCGGCTCTTGCAGCGGCTGTCGGTCTTCGCCGGGGACTGGACCCTGGAGGCGGCCGAGGCGGTCTGCGCGGGGCGGGGGATCGCGCGCGAGGAGGTCCAGGACCTCTTGGCGCGGCTGGTGGACCAGTCGCTGGCGCAGGCGGAGGAGCAGCCGGACGGGACCGCGCGCTACCGGCTGTTGGAGACGCTGCGCCAGTACGCCCGGGAACGCCTCCTGGCGAGCGGGGAGGCCGAGGCGGCGGAGCGCCGGCACGCCGCCCATTATCGCGCCCTGGCGAAGGAGGCCGGGACCCATCGGGCGGGGCCGGAGGCGGGGGACTGGCTGCGCCGGCTCGACCTGGAGCGCGCCAACCTGCAGGCGGCGATGCGCTGTCTCATCCGGCTGCAGGACGCCGAGGGGGCATTCTCGCTGGTCTGGCGACTCGGATGGCTCCGGCGGGCACGGGGGGGGACTTCATCGAGGGGTTGGCGGAATTCCGCGCCATCCTCGCCCTCCCCGGCGCGGCCGACTTATCCCAGCTGCGCGGCGACCTGCTCACGCTCGCCGGTGAAACCGCGCACGATCTGGCGGATTACGCGGTCGCGCGCGCGCTCCAAGAGGAGAGCGTCGCGGTCCTGCGGGGCGTGGGGAACCGGCGTCGGACCGCGTACGCGCTCAGCCACCTGGGCCTCACCTTGCGCGAGCAGGGCGACTACCCGGCTGCCCGTGCGGCGCTGGAGGAATGCCTGGCGCTCTGCCGACAGCTCGACATTAAGGTCGGCGTCGCCAATTCGCTCGAACGCCTTGGGACGGTGGCCCAGGCGGCGGGCGACTACGCGGCGGCCGAGGCGTACTACGAGGAAAGCTTGGTGGCCGCGAAGGCGATGGGCGACGACGATACGGGCTGGACGGTGCTGAACATGGCCTGCCTGGCCCTGGACCGGGGCGATCCCGCCGCCGCCCGGCCGCGGCTGCGGGAGGTGCTGCAGGCCATGCCGGCGTCCGAGGACATGCAGTTCGTGATGTACGTCCTGGCCGCCGCCGCGAGCCTGGCGGTCGCCGAGGGAGCCCACGATGGCGCCTCCCGGCTGGCCGGCGCGGTGGACGCCCTGGAGATGCGATCGGGCGCGCCGCTCCAGCCGACGTATCGGGCCCGGTTTGGGCGGTCGCTGACGCTCGCCGGCGCGGCGCTGGGCGAGGCCGGCGTCGCAACGGCCCGGGCGGCGGGGCACGCCCTGACGCCAGAGCAGGCGGTCGCCGAAGCGCTCGACGCCTGCCGCGCGTAGCGGACCGCTGCGGTGCGCCCGCTCGCGGCGACGCCGCATGACATCGCGAGTAATGTCACCGCCGACAACGATCACATCGCCGGCTGACAGCGAGTAGCGACAGCCGAGCCGCCTGCGTGCGTGGGGCGCGCGCCCGCAGCAAACGAGCGTACGTTAAGCGGGATTAAGCCGCACCCGTTCGCAGGCGAGGCCCTGCCGCGATTGATGGGCCAACGGGGGCCTGCGGGCGGCGCGCCGGTTACCGCTTCCCTTTGATCAGGTGGGAATGGACACTCGCCCGACTTCCGGCTCCCGCACGCGCCTGGTGATCGCCTCCCTCCCCCTTGTCCTCCGGACGATCGGAAGGGCGAGGGAGCTTCACGTCGCCGGGGCGATTTTGCACCGCTAGCTTGCCAGTTTTTGTGGCCATCGTGCTGGTCCCCTTCTGCTCCCTTGCCGTCCTGCCCGCTCCACATGGCCGAACCGCAGGAGGTTACGCGCGGTGGCCCACAGGACCGCCATGTGCTCGGCGATCAGACCGAGTGTCGCCGCCAGCAGCCACCAGCCCTCCCCCAACCTTGCAACCGCGCCTTCCGACTGTTCTCCTCGGTATTGTGGGCGCCCGCCTACCGGTCGTCTTCCAGTTCAGTGTAAGTCTGCCAACCTGGCTTCTGCATGGTGGTGAAGTCTCCCCACACGTCCAGCTTGAGCCGTTCGAACGCCCGGCGGAGCCGTACGGACAGCAGGAAACAGCGATCGGGGAAGAACAGGCAGAGCGCCAAGTTCAGCGCGCCGCAGTACCAGCGGGTTGGGCCGTCACGGCTAGAAGCCCCGATCGCCCCAGGGAGCGTTCCGGCCTTGCGGTCGAGCGACCCCGTACGGCCGTTCTCGTTGCCGTACGCTGAGGTATGCGCCGTTGGCGATGACCTTGAATGACTCCAGCCTTACGGCGAACGCTGGGACCGGAACTGGCGAAAAAACGAGCGGCTACGCGAACAGCGGCACCGGTCGTGACCACGGCCAACGCAGTGACATCTCTGCCCCTCGACGCCAGCAGTGCCACCAGCGTTGGCGCAGGCGGACGCCGGCGTGGAGACGGTGACGGTAACCGTACGCGGTGATGGGCGGCTGATTGGCTCGGCCTGCAGGACCATGATTGGGACATGCCGGCACGCACCGCACTGGCGTCGCGGTGGGCCGACCATGGAATTGCGCGGCAACGTGTTGTACCCGTCGGCAGAGAACGACTATACTGCTGCCGCAGCGCTTGGGCCAGCGGCCCGGCGCCGAGCATACCGGCTATATCCGGGGAAGGAAGGTAACTATGGGGCAATACTCACGCCGTTCGCTCCTCCGACTCGCCGCCGCGCAGGCCGCGGCGCTCGGCGTCCTCGCCGCCTGCGGCGGGTCGGCCAGCACGACCCTCACCGCCTCATCGACACCAGCCACGGCGGCATCGGCGACCGAGGCACCGACGACGGTCGGCAGCGCGCTCGCCGCCAGTGCGACGACGGTGACCACTGTGGTCACTACTTCCAGCACGCAGTCGGCGGCCAGCACCCAGGCGGCGACGTCGGCCGCGCCAACCGCATCCTCGGCCACCTCGGCGGTCAAGCAGGGCGGGAAGACGCTCACCTTGTCCGGCAACGTCAATGCCGCGGACACCCAGCAGCGCTATGACGCGGTGGCCGCGAAGTTCAACGAACAGTTCGCCGGCAAGTACCAGCTCGAGCCGATCATCACGCCGTTTGCCTCCTACATCGACAAGACGCTCACCATGCTCTCCAGCGGGACGCCGCCCGATGTGCTCAACGTCTGGGCCCAGTACAAGCCGGAATGGGTGGACAAGGACCTGTTGGTCGATCTGAGCGGCCACCTCCACACCAGCACCGATGCGGCGCCCGACCTCTACCTCAAGCCCATGGTCGATGCCATGCAATACCAGGGGAAGTTCTGGGGCACGGCCCAGGACTTCAACGGGGAGCTGCTCTACCTCAACACCGACCTCTTCAAGGAGAAGGGACTCGCCCTGCCCAAGGATGACTGGACCTACGACGATTGGCGGCAGCTGGCCAAGCAGCTCACCAATCCGACGAAGCACATCTTCGGCGGCACCAACGACGCCAACCAGGCGGGCTGGCAACAGTTCTGTGTCATCAATAACTTTGCCAAGCATTACTGGGTGGATCCCGGCGCGAAGCAAGCGCTCCTGAACGACCAGGCGACGATTGACGCGCTCACGCTCTTCCAGCAAGCCGCCGACAACGATCAGAGTCTGCCCACAGCGGCCAATCCGCTGCCGCCCAAGACGGGCTTCACCACCGGGAATGTGGCGATGGCGTTAGGCTGGGGCGACTATCCGTACAGCATCTATCAGACGACGACCAAGGCGGGGGCGACCAGCTTCAACTGGACCTGGCACACCCTGCCGAAGGGACCGCAAGGCCAGCAGCACTTCAGCCAGGGGCACCTCTGGTCCATCGCCAAGAGCAACACGCATCCCGACGACGCCTGGGTGCTGGCGGAGTGGGCGGGCGGGCTGCCCGGCTGGAAGGTGTGGACGGCGGTCGGCAAAGGGCAGCCCTTGCCGATGAAGGATCCGGCGCTGTGGGCGGACTATCTGAGCTTTCTGCCCAAGGATCAGGCGACGCAGTTCCACGACTTCATGGTGACCACGCTCTATCAGCAACTCGCCGTGAACTTCGAATACTGGCCCACCTTCGGCAAGTGTTCGACCGTCATGCAGACGGCTCTGGGCACGATCTACGGCAAAACACCGGGGTCGGTCTCCAGCGCCATGATGAATGCAACGCAGCAGATGAACGCGATCCTGGCGGGGACGGCCTAGCCGTCCCACGGGTTGGAAGGGGGAGAGGAGCCAGATGATCAGTGACGCCGAGGCGATTGCCGAGATCGAGGCCGTCGCCGCCGACCTGCGAGCGCTCGTCCCCCATACCTTCAGCATCGTGACGACGCTGGCCGACGGCAGTACGATCCCGCCGGAGGCGCTGAGCGAGGACCACACGCTCGGGCTCTACCGGACTGCCATCCCGCGCAAGATGCGGGAGAGTCTGGACGGCTTCCGGGATGTGGACCTCGCCGATTTCCTGCCCCAGCATGTCGTCGAGGTGACGCGCACCGGCAGCAAGGCGGACTGGTTTCTGGAGTGGCCGGCTCTGCGCCACGTCCGCTTTCGGGCGGAGCGCCTCCAATACCTGGAAACGGGCTGGTGGGCGGTGACGAGCGAAGTCAAGTATCCGGCGGGAACGGTGCTCGCGATTCTGCACGCGCTCAAACAGCGCTATGGGGCGGCACACCTCTGCCTCCACACGACCCAGCCGATGCCGTTATGGATTCGGTCGGCGCCGCTTGGGCAGGCGTCCGAGGCCGTGGAGGTGGTGGTGCAAGCGCGGGGAGAGGGGCGTACCCTATCCACGAACATCCACAGCGAAAGCACCATGGAGGCGGCGCGGCCCTACGTGGAGGCGGTGCGCAAGTATTACCGGCTGGCCGAGTGAGGGCCGTGGCGAGACGCACGTCTGGCGTCGCTTGGGCCGGAGCAAAAGGTAGAACCATGCTTCGCCCGCTCATTGCCGTGCTCGCCCTCCTGTTGTCGCTCGGCACGGCGTTGCCGGTCATGGCCCAATCCTCAGCGGGTTGCCAGTACGTCCTGGGTTTCGCCACGCTGCATGATCTCGACCCGACCGATATTGGTGACTGCCGCGATGATCAGGCCGTTGCCGCTAGCGGCAATGCCCAGCCGCACACGACCCCTGCGTTGCTGGCCTGGCGCAAGGCCGACAACTGGAGGGCGTTCACCAACGGCTACCAGACCTGGATCAACGGGCCGAACGGCCTCGCCCAGCGGCTGAACACCCAACGCTTCAGTTGGGAAGCGAACCTGGAGGGCTTGCCTCTCGTTGATCAGCCGGCGGCGTCCATCGCAGCACGAACGACGACCCACGTTGGGCCGGCCCGCCTGGACCCGGATCCAGCGCTGACACCCGGGGAGGTCTTCCCCGACGTGACGGCGGCTCAGGTCTGCGTGCCGGGCTACGCGTCGAGCGTCCGCAGGGTCTCCAGCGCCGAAAAGCGGCAGGTCTACGCGCGCTACGGTGTCCCCGACCTCAGCGGACAGCACGAGGTCGACCACTTCATCGCGTTGGAGTTGGGCAGCGATAACGCGCTGACCAATCCCTGGCCGGAGCCATATACGCCGGTTCCCGGCGCGCACGAAAAGGACACAGTGGAAAACTACCTCCACACCCAGGTCTGCACTGGTTCGCTGACCTTGCCGCAAGCCCAATGGGCGATCGCCAGCTACTGGTGCGCCGTGTCCCAGCAGATGACCGGAGCGAGATAACCGTCCCATGTGCGGCCGCTACGGCATCACCGATGTCCAGCACATCGGCGAGCGGTTCCAGTTCTCCCTGGACCTCGATCTGTCCAACATCCAGCCGCGCTACAACGCTGCACCGACCCAACTGCTGCCGGTGATCACCGAGCGCGATGGGCAGCGCCGGCTGGAGGTGATGCCGTGGGGGCTGGTACCGTCGTGGGCTAAAGACCGCCACCGGCCAATCATCAACGCCCGGGCCGAGGGGATCCAGGACAAGCCGACGTTCCGCACGCCGTTCCAGCGCCAGCGTTGTCTGGTACCGGCGACGCACTTCTTCGAGTGGCAGACGGCCGGCACGGCCAAGCAGCCCTACCTCATCCGGCCGACCGATCAGCCACTCTTCGCCTTCGCCGGCCTGTACGACGTGCACCACGATCCCGCCGGCGGCGATCGGTACCGCTTCGCCATCATCACGACCACGCCGAACGAGCTGACCGCCCCCATTCACCACCGGATGCCGGTGATCTTGCGTCCGGAGCACGAGGGGGTGTGGCTCGCCGTCCAGACGGCGGCGTGGGAGCGGCAGGCGCTGTTGGCGCCGTATGCGGCGGCGATGGAGGCGTTGCCGGTGGATCGGTCAGTCAATCGAGCAGCGCCGAATCGCTCCCAGTGACGTGGCGCCGTCCTTGCGCGGTCCCGCCGTGGGAAACGCCGCGGGCGGTGTCCAGCGGGCGTCATCGCGGTCCGGCCAACTCGGCATGGGCGGGCGTCGAACCGGCAGTGCGCCGGCCGCCGGTCCGCCGCCGCCGGGGGATCTGCTGCAAAGCCAGGAGCTCGTAGAGCGTGGAGCGCGGCACGTCGTAGCGTTCGACAATGGTCGCATAGGGCACGCCCGCTCGGTAATCGGCAATGATTGCGCGGTCGAG
>JBPCLN010000209.1:0-3822 GCA_051003235.1 Chloroflexota bacterium
CCATTCTGGTCGAGCAGATCTTTGCCATCATCCAGACCATCAATTCCTCCGGCACCACTGTCCTGCTGATCGAGCAAAACGCCCGGAAGGCGCTGACAATCGCCCAACGCGGCTATGTGATCGAGACAGGAAGCATCGTCATGACCGACGCCGCCGCGACGCTGCTGACCAGCGAACAGGTGAAGCGAGCGTACCTCGGTGAGTAGTGCCACCGGCCACCGCGGCCGAGCGGAGCGTACCCGCGAGTTCCGAGCCGTCGTGGCTCCGACCCTTGTCGCGTGCTACTATCCCCTCCGCATAAAGGAGAACCAGCGTGACCAATCCCCCCGCGAAAGTCGGCATTATCGGCTGTGGAACGATCAGCGCCGCCTATCTGAAGAATAGCAAGCAGTTTGCCGCCTTCGATATCATCGCCGTGGCGGATACGCGCCTCGACGCAGCGAAGGCGCGCGCCGCCGAGTTTGATGTCCCGAAGGCGCTGGGCGTCGAGGAGATACTCGCCGATCCGGAGATCGAGCTGATTATCAACCTGACGCCGCACCGTGTCCACGGCAAGGTTGGCCTGTCCGTCCTCGCCGCGGGGAAGCATGTCTACAACGAGAAGCCGCTGGCGGTCCTCCGGGAGGAGGCCCGCCAGTTGGTCGCCACGGCCGCCCAGAACAGGCTGAGAGTGGGCGGCGCGCCGGACACTTTCTTCGGTGGCGCCTGGCAGACGGCGCGCAAGCTGATCGACGACGGCGCCATCGGCGATCCGGTCGGCGCCTTCATTAACCTGCATGCTCGCGCCACGCCGCGCCCGAAGCCCCAGGACGACGGCTACATGAGCTTCTACTTGACAGATTTCTTCGAGTACGGCGGCGGCTGGGCTTTCGACCGTGGCCCCTACTATCTCAACGCCACCATCAACCTGATCGGACCGATTCGACGGGTCACCGCCTCCGCCCAGGCCACCTGGAAAGAGCGCGAACAGGGCGGTCAGTTGCGACCGGTCAACGCACCCAGCCACGTCGCCGGGCTGTTGGATTTCGCCAACGGCGCGGTGGGGCAGTTCTTGATGACCGCCGACGTCTTTGGCACCGGCTTGCCCCACATTGAAATCTACGGCAGCACCGGCTCGCTGCGCTGCATTGACCCCAACAACTTCGGCGGTCAGCTCTACCTCCGCAAGGCCGACAGCCCCGAGCTAAGCCCCGTGGAGAACCAGTTCGGTTACACCGGTAACAGTCGCGGCGTTGGAGTGGCCGACATGGTGACGGCAATCCACAGCGGCCGCCCCCACCGCGCCAGTGGCGAGATGGCCTACCACGTGGTGGACACGATCACCGCCATGCACGAAGCATCCGCCGAGAATCGCCACGTCACATTGCAAAGTACCTGCCAGCGTCCGGCCCCCCTGCCGCTGGGCCTGACAGACTGGACGATCGACGACTGAAGGACCAGCCCGACCATAACCGTTGACCTTGTCGCCGCCGGGCGGATTGACTCCATTGGCCTCGAAGGGGTAAATGGCGCTTCCAACCCGCGTTCCCCTTAACAGGAGCGTGAAAAACCGATGCCTATGCGTCAGGTCGGGAGGATCGTCGCCAGCAGGTGCGCGATGAAGGCGGCGGCGTCGGCCGCTTGCGAGACAGCGACGGACGATGCGGCGTCGTCTCGCGCGTCAAGCACCACCCGGCCATCGGCATACTGCGCCTGGAGGGCAACGTTGCGCATAGTGAGGAAGCGATCACTGTAGGCGAGGGTGAGGGACAACGGGTCGTACATGGCGGTGTCGGGGCGCGCCATCTGCTGCAGATAGAGTTCCAGCATGGAGGCGGCGCCGACGCAAGCCGCATCGCCGGACTGGCGCAGGCGTTCGGCAGCCGAAGCATCGAGGCGCGCCTGTCGTGTCACTTCGACGGTACCGATTCGTAGTAGAGCACCACTTTCCAGCACTAGGCGGGTCGCCACTGGGTCGGCGTTGACGTTATGCTCCCCTCGCTGCGCGTCAGGGCCGAGCTGCCCACCCATGACGACCAGGGATCGTAGCCGGGCCGCGAGGCGTGGCTCCTGGCGCAAGGCAGCGCCGACATTGGTGAGCGGACCGATGGCCACCAGGACGGGTGGTTCGGGACTGGTCATGCCCTGTTCGATGAGGAACTCCACCGCCCCGGCGTCGGCGCCCGCGCCGGTCGGTTCGTCGTCCGGTGCGTAGCCGGCGCCGGACGTGATGACCGCGCCGGGGTCGCGCCCCACCAGGGTGCGGCCGAGCCCGGTCACCACCGGCACCGTGCGATGACCGCCCAGGCGCAATAGTTTGCGCGCAATCCGGCTGCGCTGCGTTACGTCGCCATAGACCGTCGTGACACCCAACAGCGACACGTCCGGCTGCCGGGCGGCCAGCAAGAGGGCGAACACGTCGTCCACGTCGTCCCCAATGTCGGTGTCAAGGAGCACGGGAATCGGGGGACGGTGTGCAGACATTGCCGATCCTTTCTCGTTGCGTGATAGAGGCCGGCGCTCACGCGCCGACGGTCGGCGCCTCCGCTGGGCCACGTTCGACGAAGCGTTTGATTCGCCGTTCCAGCGTTGGGCGCTCCAGCAGAACGCGATGGTTACACTTCCGGCAGCGTAACCCGATGTCGGCCCCGAGGCGCACAATAGTCCACTCGCTGCCGCCGCAAGGGTGGACCTTGCGTAGTTGGACCACGTCACCGAGTCGCAGTTCGAGCGCCATTAGCGGGCTTTGCTCCCTCTGCGGTTATGCTACCACTCGCAGACTTTGCCGACCGCGCCCAGCGACGAGAGGAGTGCCCCTTTGGCCCCGACGATTGATCTACGTAGCGACACGGTGACGTTGCCGACGCCGGCGATGCGCGAGGCAATGGCGCAGGCGGCGGTGGGCGACGATGTCTTTGGCGAAGATCCGACGATTAACGCGCTCCAGCAGCGTTGCGCCGCCATGATGGGGAAGGAAGCCGCTCTGTTCGTGCCGACTGGAACTATGGGCAACCTCATTGCCACCACCACCCATTGCCGCCCCGGCGAGAGCGTGATCCTGGGCAACAGTTCGCATATCTTTTTGAACGAAGTCGGCGGCCTGGCGGAGTTGGGCGGCCTCGTGGCGCATGTCCTACCCGATGCCGGCGGTAAACTCGACCCCGATCAGGTGGCGACATCAATCCACACGGCTTCGGACCATACGCCGGGTACGCGCCTGATTTGCGTCGAGAACAGCCATAACTATGCGGGCGGCGTGGTCAGCACGCCGGTGGAGTTGCGCCGAATCCGGGCTGTCGCCGAGCGGCACGGCCTTCCGGTCCACATGGACGGCGCCCGCATCTTCAACGCCGCGGTCGCGCTCGGCGTGGATGTGGGCGACCTGGCCGGCGCGGCGGATAGTGTCAGCTTTTGCTTCTCCAAGGGGCTGGCGGCGCCGGTAGGGTCGCTGTTGACCGGCAGCAGGGCCTTCATTGAGCGTGCCCACCGGAAGCGCAAGCAGTTCGGCGGCGGGATGCGCCAGGCCGGCGTCCTGGCGGCGGCGGCTATGGTTGCGCTGGACACGATGGTCGACCGTCTGGCGGAGGACCACGCCAACGCTCGCCGCCTGGCGGAGGGATTGGCGCGCCTGGATGGCTTCCAGGTGGCGCTGGACACTGTACAGACCAATATCGTCATGGCCGATCTTCCGAGCGCCGAAGCGGCCGCCGCCTGCACCGCGGGGCTGGCGGAGCGCGGCGTGCTGGCGCTCAAGCTCGGCGTCCGCCGCATCCGCTTTGTGACCCATTACGGCATCACGGCCGAGGACATCGAGCGAACCCTCGCCGGTGCCGCGCAGGTCGC
>JBPCLN010000210.1:0-6470 GCA_051003235.1 Chloroflexota bacterium
AACACTTCCCGTCCGGTGGGGTAGCTGAAAGACACATGCTCGAAGGTGACGTCGCCGCGCAGTGGCGGAAAGGCGGTGGGCGTCTCCGGATCATGCACGTTGATGGGGGCATCAAGCACCTCAAAGACCCGCTCGGCGGCCACCGTCGCCATCTGCACCGTCTGGTTGATGCTGGCTACGCGCTGGAAGGGCTGGAAGAGCATGTTCACGTAGCGCTGGAAGGCGACCAGCGTGCCGATGGTCATGACGTGGGCCATCACCTGTTCCGCCCCGACGGCCAGGACGAGGACGGAGGCCAGCGCGGTGCAGAGACCTTGCAGTTGACCCAGGACGAGCGAGCGGCGCTGCGCCCATAACCGCTCCTGCCGGATTTCCCAGTTGGCGCCGTTGAAGCGCTGCGCTTCGGCGCCCAGCCGGCTGAAGGCCTTGACCAGCTTGATCGCAATCAGACTTTCTTGTAACACGACGCTCAACAGGCCGATCTTGCGCTGAATCGAACGCCAGTAGCGGCGAATGCGGGCGATCTGCATCTGGATCACCAGCAACGGGGGCACGGCCAGCAGGACCAGCAGCGTCAGCTTGACGTCGATGCGGAAGAGGATCACCAGAGCGACGAGCGGCGTAAAGGTGCTGCCGATGATATTGAGCAGCGCACTGTTGATGAAGAGTTGGATCAGGCTGACATCGCTGGTGACGCGCGACATGAGTTGGCCGGTCTCGTACTTGTCGAAGAAGCTCATAGATTGCGCCTGGACGGCGCTGAACACCTCATTGCGCAGGTCTTGAATGACGTGTTGCCCGAGAATCTGGACCATGTAGCTTTGCAGCGCACTCAAGGCGGCGTTGGCGCCGATGATCAGCAGATAGAGCAACACCAGACCAACGAGCAGGCGCCCCTGCATGTGGGGGATCGCCCCGTCGATGATCAGCTTGGTCAGCCAGGCCGGTGTCAGGCCGGTGACCGCTAGCGCCAGGATTGTAGCAAGCACGCCGGTAGTGAGTTGGGCATAGGGGCGGACATAGCCGAGGATGCGCAGCAGATAATTCATTGAGTCACCGCCGGCCGAACGCTACCATGCCGCTATGGTAGCAAGCATGGAGGCCAATGTGGGCAAGTTTCGCTGGCAATTCACGCGAATCAGTGCCGAACCGTTACTCGATCTGCGTTCCGTGCCCTGGTCATATACCGAACAGCCCTCCCATCCGACGATTATCTTCCCGACCGTCGTCGATACGCGCCCTTTTGGCGCTGCCCTCCCGCAGCCGCTCGACCGTTACTATCTCTTCTACGCACCCCACCATAGCTGCGCGATGGGCCTGGCGACGGCGCCCCAACCGGAAGGGCCATGGACTCCCTATCCCGGCAACCCGTTCCTACGGCTGGAGGACGCCCCTGGCCTACGCGGCCACATTTCCTCGCCGGAGATTGTCTACCGTCCCGACCGGCCGGCTGGTCCCTTCTGGCTCTATTTCCATGGGCTTGCCTTACCGAAAGGCGGCGGTCAGCAGACCTGCCTCGCCACGTCGAGTGACCTATTGCACTGGACGTTGGTCTCGGCTGAACCAATCTTGACCGCTACGGCCGAGCAGATCGGCGAGGAAAACACGGCCGCCTACCTGCGTGTGTTCCATCACCAGGACTGGTGGTACGGCCTGTACAAGGCGGAGAAGGCACATGGCCTCGCTCGCTCCCGCGACGGCATCGCCTGGGAGCACTGGCCACACAATCCGGTCATCCGGCCGGAAGCAGTCGAGCAAGAGTATGACCGCATTCGCCACACCGCGATCGTGCTGGAGGGCGACACACTCCAGATCCTGTACTCCACCCTCACCCGGCCCGATCTCTCTCGCGAGGAGATCAAGCGAGCGTCGCTCCCCTTACATGGTCGCGACTGGCTAGAGTGGGGGCCGCTGCAGCGTCACGGCGTCCTCTTCGCGCCGGAACTCGCCTGGGAAGCGGACGACGTGCGCGACCCGTTCCTGCTCGTGCAGGATGATGCGGTGTACCTGTATTACGTCGGCGGGCACGAGCAAGGCATCGGCCTTGCGAAGGCAGCCGCACGTCTGCCCTAGACGTCCAGGTCCTTCACCGACTTCGCGTGCGATTCGATGAAGCGCTTGCGCTGGGCCACGTCGTCACCCATGAGCATGCTGAAGACTTGATCGGCGACGACGGCATCCTCCAGGTTGACTTTCAGCATCGTGCGCCTGGTTGGGTCCATGGTGGTCTCCCACAACTGCTGGGCGTTCATTTCGCCAAGGCCCTTGTAGCGGCTGATGCGCGGGTTCTTGCCCTTCATGTCGGCGACGATGGTGTCCCGCTCCGGCTCGGAGTAGGCGTAGCGGATATCCTTGCCTTGCTCCACCCGGAAGAGCGGTGACTGGGCGATGTAGAGGCGGCCTTCTTCGATCAGTTGCGGTAAGTAGCGGTAGAAAACAGTGAGGATCAGCGTGCGGATGTGGGCGCCGTCGACGTCGGCGTCCGTCATGATTGCCACACGGTAGTAGCGGAGCTTCTTGGAGTCGAAGCGGTCGGCTATGCCGGTACCGAGCGCCGTGATGATGTAGCGAATCTGCTCGTTTGCCAGCAGCTTGTCGACACGCTGCTGGGCCTTCTCGACGTTGAGAATCTTGCCACGCAGTGGCAGAATTGCTTGAAAACGCCGGTCGCGGCCCTGCTTTGCTGTGCCGCCTGCGGAATCGCCTTCCACCAGGTACAGTTCGCAGTTTTCCGGGTTGCGATCGGAGCAATCCGCCAGCTTTCCAGGGAGGCTGGTGCCTTCCAGCACGCCTTTACGGATCGTCTCGCGGGCCTTACGCGCTGCCTCTCGGGCGCGGGAGGCGATGAGCGCCTTTTCCAGGATCTTCTTGGCGTCGTTAGGGTTCTCTTCCAGCCACTCCGTGAGCCCTTCACCGAAGACAGTCTGCACCAGCGGGCTCATCTCGACGTTAGCCAGTTCCAATTTGTCCTGGGAGGTGAACTGCGGGTTCGCCAACTGGACGCTGATGATGCCGGTGAGGCCTTCGCGCACGTCCTCCCCGGAAAGATTATTTTCGGTCTCTTTGATCAAGTTGTTCTTGCGGGCGTAGGTATTGAGCGTGCGAGTGAGGGCGGCGCGGAAACCGGTCATGTGGCTGCCGCCGTGGCGGGTGTTGATGCCGTTGGCGAAACTGTACAGCGTCTCGCTGAAGGTGTCGTTGTACTGAATGGCGACGTCGACGACTCCCTGGGGAGCGGCCTTGGAAATGACAATCGGCTTGGGGTGCAGCACCGTCCAACTCTTGTTGAGCTGACGGACAAAGGAGACGACGCCGCCCTCGAAGTAGTAGTTGAGTTCCCGGTCGTGGCGTTCGTCGCGGAAGGCGATCCAGAGGCCCTTGGTGAGGAAGGCCATCTCGCGAAAGCGTTCCGCCAGCACGTCAAAGTCGTAGTCGAGGGTGCTGAAGATCGTCGGATCGGCGACGAAGGTGGTCAAAGTACCGGTGTCCGTCGCGGGGCCGAGTTCCCGCGCTGTATAGGCCGGTTTGCCTTGCTTGTATTCCTGCACATACGCGAAGCCGTCGCGCCGCGTTTCGACGCGCATCCAGGTAGAAAGAGCATTCACGACTGAGACGCCGACGCCGTGGAGGCCGCCGGAGAACTTGTAACTATCGCCGCCAAACTTGCCGCCGGCGTGTAACTGGGTCATCACCACTTCCAGGGTGGAGCGCTTCTCCTGGGGATGCTTAGCCCAGGGGATGCCGCTACCGAAGTCGCGCACATGCACCTTGCCGTCGCGCTGGATCGTGACTTCAATCCGATCACCGCGCCCGGCTCGCGCTTCGTCGACGCTGTTGACGACCACTTCATCGACCAGATGATGCAGACCGCGGATGTCCGTATTGCCGATGTACATACCAGGGCGCACGCGCACCGCCTCCAGGCCCTTGAGGACCTGAATGCTCTCCGCCGTATACCCGGCCGCCTTGGGAGCCGTCTGCTCCACCACCTGCTCCGTCACTGCCACGCTTGCATCTCCTGCCGTCGGCTCTCCAATGAATGATGTACTTTATTGTAACACATGGGCAGGCTAAATCCCACCCGGACCGCCCCTTCCAGTCCCTTCGCCCCGGCTTAGTGAGGCTGGAGCCGGTCCTAATGGTACCTTGGTAGTGGGCCGGACTCGGCGCCATACGGCCTGCAGACGACGGTGACGCGGCGCTGGAATCCGAGTCGGCGCCGGCGCGTCCCAGCGTGGTCACTTACCGAGCGGTGGACGTCCGCGGTGTATCGCGCCCGGCGAAACGCGGCGCCGGCTGCTGGACGACCATCGGCACATCGTGCGTCGGGTGGCGTGACACGCTGATCCTCCCTTGAAAAACGGGATCAAGGACGACTGGGCAGAGCACGGCTTCGGCGTCACCGTCGGCCACGATGCGCCCCGCATTTAGGAGGACCAGGCGGGGAAAGTACAGCGCGGCGAGGTTGAGGTCATGCAAGGTGACGAGCACCGTTAGCTCGCCCGTCGCGTGCAAGCGGTGGAGCAAGTCGAGCATGTCCACTTGATAGTGGACGTCCAGGTGCGCTGTCGGCTCATCGAGGAGTAGGAGCTTCGGTTCCTGCGCCAGGGCCATTGCCAGGAGGCCGCGCTGCCGTTCACCGCCGGACAGCGTGCCGAACTGCCGATTAGCCAGGCCTTCCGTGTCGGTGAGCGCCAGGGCGCGGTCGATCGCGATGCGGTCGGCGTTGGTCAGACCCGCCAGCATGGGGGCATGCGCCGTACGCCCGAAGGCAACGACCTCGCGAAGGGCATAGCCGGGCGGAATCGTGATGGCCTGGGGCACCACGGCGAGTTGGCGGGCCCGGGCGCGCGGTGATAGTGACGCCACGGGGACGCCCGCCAGCCGGATTGCGCCTTGCTCCGGGCGCAAGGCGCCGGCGATGAGGCGGAAGAGGGTGGATTTGCCGGAGCCGTTCGGTCCCAGTAACGCCACCATTTCCTGGGTTTGCAAGCGCAAGGACACTGGTCCCAATTGAAACCCGGCCTCGAACTGAAAGGCGACGGCCGAAACGTCCAATGCTGGGACCGGCGCTCCCAGGTGGATGCTGGACAGGTTCACATTAGAGCACATGCGGCCGTTTACCTCGTTGCAGCAGGTAGAGGAAGAACGGCCCGCCGAGGAGGGCGGTAATGATACCGACCGGCAACTCGATCGGCGCCAGCGCCACGCGGGCGCCGAGATCGGCCAGCACCAGAAAGCTCGCCCCACCCAAAGCGGCGGCCGGGAGCAACGGACGGTGATTCGGGCCGAGCAGCAGCCGCATGGCATGCGGCACGACCAGACCAACAAAGCCAACCAGGCCGCTCAGCGTCACCGCGAAGCCGGTGAGCAGCGTGCTGACGGCAATGATCGCCAGCTTCTGGCGTGCGACGTGGACGCCTACGTAGGCGGCGCCCTCCTCGCCGAGGGCGAAGGCATTGAGCGAGCGCGCAAACGTCCAGGAGAGCGCCAGGCCAACCAGCATGAGCGGCCCAACTACCGCAAGCTGGGTCCAGCCGACCACCGATATGCCGCCGGCAAGCCAGATGAACAGTTCGCGGACGCGTGTGGAGAGCTGGCCGCTGACGGTGTAGAGCAGCGTCGTTGCTGCGCCAAGGAGGGCGCTGACGGCAAATCCGGCCAGGAGCAAGGTGGTGACCGGCACGTTGCCGCCGACCCATGCCAGGCGGTACACCACGAGGACGGTCAGTAAGCCACCGGCGAAGGCGAGCAGGGAAGTCAGTCCGAAGCCGGCGATGGTCGCGGCCATGGGCGCGACGAGGGCCGCAACGGTCGCGCCCAGTCCCGCGCCGGACGAGACGCCGATGAGGTAGGGGTCCGCCAACGGGTTACGCAGCAGTCCTTGCAGCAGCGTGCCGGCCGTGGCCAGAGCGGCGCCGACGAGCATCCCTGCCGCCACCCGCGGCATGCGGACCTGTAACAGGATGACCGCGTCATCCGGCGGCCAGGTGACGGCGCGGTGCCATAGCCCCAGGTGTTGGGCCAGAATGGCCACCTGACGGCCGGGCGGCAGGGGCGTCGGGCCGATGGCAACGCCCAGAATGATGCTGACGAGCAGCAACACCAGAAGGAGCGGGAAGATGACCGCCGATCGGTTCACCGGAACGGCACGGAGCGCACCAGGCTAGACATAACGGAGCACCCTTTCACGCGAAGGCGCGATACCACGACAAGGGACGGCATTCTGACTTACGGCGAAGCACTTCGCCGTTCACAGTTGCGGGACAGCTCCGGAATCGCACCGGATTTCCCGTTATGGCCCCAAGTCGCCTCAGGGTCCCCTTGCGTTATTTCTTCAGTTCATCCACAGTGTAGCCGCCGATCGGCCGTATGTCACAACTCGGCACTGGGGCGCGATCCATGGCGTCCGCTCGGAGACCGGCAGACCACTCGGGTCCTTGGTGTAGAAGGTCGTCCCCAGGCTGTCC
>JBPCLN010000211.1:0-2533 GCA_051003235.1 Chloroflexota bacterium
CCTTCCGTAAAGGCCAGGTCAGCTTCCACAACTGCCGGACGATCCACGGCAGCGGACCGAATCTGCGTAGCGCTCCCCGTCGCGCCATTGCCGTTCACCTCCAGGACGAGGCTAACCGGTACCGGGAGTATGTAGCTGACGACGGTAAGCTCGCCCGCCACGCCAACAATGCCCTCTGCCGGCAGGTAGATGGTGCGCCGGACTATACCGATCCAGCGATATGTCCAGTTCTATACTGATGACAAGGCCGGTCAACGGACGCCTGGTCGCGCCGTGCTGGCGCCAAGAACGACCCCTCCTGGCAGTTATTGAAGTACCGATGCACCGACACGACGCAGCAACTCTGTATGGCCAAAACGGGGCACCTGCTGGACACGGCGGCCCAACTCACCCACGCTGCCATCGACCAGTACAACCAGTAGAACCCGCAGTGGCTGAAGAACTTCGGGAAGTGACGGGGTGAGGTCTACGCTGGCTGGCCGAGAACCGGCCTGCGGTGTTGGAGGAACTGCGGCAGGCGTTGCGGCGCTACACGGGGCGCTTCGGCATCGCCACCTGCACCTACGGCCAGCCCCTGGCGGCCTTCCTGCTCGACGAGAGCAACATTCGCCAGATTGCCCTGGGCCTACAAAACCGAGGATGGACGCGGCTATATCCGCCTCTTTGACGGCAGCGATCAGGCACTTCACCTCGAGCACGATATTAGCTGGCCGCGCGAGAAGACCCGGTCGCGGTGGACCTGCGGCATGGCCTGGTGAGCGAGGAGCAGCGGTTGGTCCTGGGGCCGTGGAAGGTGCAGGCGTACGGGCTCTGGTAAGGCGGTCGACGTCGGACCCTATGCCACCGCTCGGATGACGACCATAACGCCCACCGGGAAAAAGCGGACGGCAATTGCCAGGGGAAGTCGCTGGACCAGTTCGCCGCCGAGCGCAAAGAGCGGTGATCGCTGATAGGCGGGATTGCGGTAGAACGTCAACTCGGTCGTCAATCCGCCCGCCTGCCGAATGATGCGTCGCCAATGCCGTACGCCATAGAGCTTCTCTTGGATGCCGTATTCACCGGTCCTTTGCCGCGCCGCCGGTGTGAAGAGGCGTCGCCAATGGCGAGGAACGCTATGGTCGATAAAGACCGCGACGCCGTTCGGATGCAGCACACGACGACACTCGCGTAACGCCTGGTCCGGGTGGGGAAGGTGATGCAGCAGCGATTGTCCGAAGATAACCTGGATGGTTCCGTCGGCGAACGGCAGGTGCTCGGCATCCACCGCCGCGAAAAAGTCGGGCGTGGCGCCGAAGAGTGGCGTCACTTTGCTGGCCACGAAGCGCAGTGTATTCGGGGAAACGTCGGTGGCGTACGTGACGGCATCCGGGTGGGCAGCTTTGTAGAGGGCGGCGGCATAACACGTTTCCCCTCCGAGCTCCAAGAAACGCCCTACCGGCAACGCCGGCAGAATTTCATCGGCGAAGCGCAGAATGTCGAGTCGCCCGACAATACTTCGCCACCAGCGGCCGCGCGCACGTTCCAGTTCACGGCTTCCCGGCGCAAAGACGGTGTTTTCGGCGACTTTTTCGCTTTCCAGACGACGGGGAAGGAGGTTTAAAAACGGTCCGTCTGTCTCATACACGCGCGCACAGTTGGCGCAGTGGAGTGATTGCGCGTCACCATGAGCGAGCGAGCCGCTGCAGTCGGCACATTGGAGCACGGCTACCTCGGTGGTCGGTACGCCCATGCGCCACTCCTGCCTTGTCCGGCCCGACCGGGTTGTCTACTAGCTTTGGAAGGGCCAGCGCAGACCGGCGAAGGGATTGTCGCCGCCGCCATAGGCAATGTCCAGATTCAAGCGCGCGCTGAGATCTTGCAGCCCGGAGGCGAGCGGCACGGCGCCCTTGTATATGTTCTGGACCTGCGTATTGTAGTCGGTCTGGTTCTTCGCCGAGTTGTAGTGCGACCAGATCACGCCGTGCGGTCGCTTCGGCACGTTGGCGAAGGTCTGGGGATGCTGATAAGGATACTGGGAGACCGGCTGGAAGAACGTGGGTTGTACGCTGAGCTTAGCCGGCACCAGGTAATGGTGCTGGGCGAGGAAGGTTTGGAATTCGTCGCCGATGATCCAGCGCATGAAGGCCCAGGCCTCGTCGGCATGGCGCGATTTGGCCCAGGCATTCATCGGATGTCCGCCCATCCAGGAGCCGCCGGGCTTGCCCTGCATGCTGGGTACGGGCAAGATATCCCAGGCAAAGGCATCCTTGATCAACGGCCACATACGAGGCCAGTCGTTGACGGAGCGCCAATGGAGGCCGATGCGGCCCGTCGAGAACAGGTTGATTCCGCCGGTGCCGGATATGCCGGGCTTGCCGCCCTGCAGTTTCTTCGCCGAGGCGGTCGCTTGCGCCGTCGGTGCGCTCACGTTGATCGCCAGCCGCGTCGTCCAGTCCAGCACCGTCTGTTGTGCCTGCAGGCTCTCCGGAATCGTCAACTGCGTTGTGATCTTCGGGTCGTACTGGAGGTGGGAGACACCCAGGGCCCAAATGAG
>JBPCLN010000212.1:0-14324 GCA_051003235.1 Chloroflexota bacterium
GCGTCGCCATCGCCAAGGCCGATCTTCCCGGTTGCCTTCGTGAATTGCGCGACAACCCCACGATCCGCGAGTGCGTGATAGTCTCAACGTGCAACCGCACTGAGGTGTATACGGTCATCGAAGGGCCGACCTCCACTGCCGACAGGCAGCCCGTGGAACGGTTCTTGGCCGCTCGCGCCGGCATGACGGCGGCGGCACTGGCGCCCTTCCTGTATCGCCTTTCCGATCTCCTGGTGGCCCAACACCTCTTTCGGGTAGCTAGTGGGCTCGATTCGCTGGTCGTTGGGGAAGTAGAGATCCTGGGTCAGGTCAAGGACGCGTTACGGGCAGCGGAGATCGCTCACGCCGGCGGCAAGTGGCTCTACACATTGTTCCGACGGGCGCTGGAGGCGGGAAAACGAGCACGCACTGAGACCGCCATTAGCGCCGGCGCCACGTCGGTGAGCTGGGCGGCCGTCGAGTTGGCGCGAGAGCGGGTCCCCCATTTAGCGCAGGCCCAGGTTCTTGTCTTAGGCGCCGGGGCGACGGCGGAGGCGGTAGCACGCGCCCTGGCCGCCCACGGCGTGGAAGGGACGATGGTCGCCAACCGGACAGTGGAACGAGCGGAGAAGCTGGCGCGGCTGGTTGGCGGTGTCGCCGTGCCATTTGCCCAACTGCTCTCCTTCCTGGCTGTCGCCGACGTGGTGATCTGCTCCACCGACGCCCCGCACCCAATCCTCTCCGTTGAATCGGTCCGTTCGACGCTGGCGGCCCGGCAAGGCCGCCGCCTGTACCTGATTGACGTGGCGGTGCCGCGTGACGTGGAGCCGGCCGTGAGAGCCTTACCCGATGTCGAGCTGTTGGACATGGACGCGCTGGCGGCGCGCGCCAGCCAGGGACTACAGCGGCGGGAGGCGGAAGTTGCCAAAGTGGACCAGATCATCCTGGATGAAATCGAACGTTTCGTGACCTGGCAATCCTCGCTTCGCGTCACATCGACGATCGCCTCCCTCCAACAACGGGCGGAGGCTTTGCGCCGCGAGGAACTACGCCGTGTGTCGGCCCGCCTGGCCAGCGTCAGCCCGGAAGCGCACCAGGCGATCGAGGCAGCCACGCGCGCCATCGTCAATAAGATGCTGCACCATCCGATCGCGGTGCTTCGGGAGACGGCGCTGCAAGGAACCGACGAACGCTACGTGCAGGCGATCGAGGAATTATTTGACCTTGGCGTACATCCCGAACAGGAGCCGCTCAGTCCTGCAGAGCCAGCAGCCGTTGGTTCGCTACATCAACCAGCCCCTGCTCCGTGATCCGCAGTTCCCCCGTTCTTGCGTCAGCCAGGGAAGCCAGGGCCAGAAAGGGATGAACGGCGTCGCAGCCCAGTTCCCAGGCGGCTGCTTCTACGCGCTGGAGCGCCGCGACCAGTTCTTCGGCCGGAAGCGGACTGAGTAGTCCGGCCGACGGTAGGGAGACGGACGCGGCGACCGTGCGGTTCCGCAAGACCACCATTCCGCCGCCATCGGCCGCGACGTGCTGCACCGCCAGCGCCATATTTGCATCATCCGCGCCGGCAACAATGAGATTCTGGCCGGCGCCGGCAAAAGAACAGCAGATGGCTCCCTCGCGCAGCCCGAGCCCCTGCACGAATCCCAAGCCGCACCGGCCACTGGCCGTGTGGCGTTCCAACACCGCAACTTTAATCAGATCAAGGGCCGGGTTAGCGTGTAAGGCGCCTTCGCCCCACCGCGGCGTGCCCTCGCGGCTGGTGGTGTCGCCGTTGTCCTCCAACCCGATCACCCGGCACGGCCCAGCATGGCCACGAATCGTCAAATGCTCGGTCAGGCAGACCGCCGAATGGATGCTGTGGTAGCCCAGTGGGGCTGGTGGCAGCGCCGGGGGGAGCAGCGATGCCCCCAGGCGGGCGACAGGCCGCCCATGCCGGATAACCAGATTCACCGTGAACGTGCGAAGGTCATCCACGACGACAATATCCGCCTTGCGACCCGGCAGGAGCGCGCCACGATCATGCAAACCAAACAATGCCGCCGGCTGGCTGGTCACCATGCGAATCGCGTCGCCGGCGGCCACTCCCGCCCGGACCACTCGCCGGAGTGCGGCATTAAGGTGGCCTTCGCTCACGAGGTCGGCGGCGGTGCAACTCCCCGAGACGAGACAGATGCGGTCGAGGCGTGCGGAGCGGGCGAGCCATTTGAGATCGGCGGCGGCGGAGGCCAGCGTGCCTTCCGCGGCCAGCAACCAGTAACCCTGGCGCAACTTGGCCAGCGCTTCTTCCGGCGAGTTCCAGGTGCGGTCAGCGGCGGCGCCAAGCGCCGCCAGCGCCGCTGACTCCGTGTTCGTGAGCCCAGCCCCTTCGACGATCGCCGGCAGGTATGCGTCGTAGTCACCGGCTGCAAGAACGGAAGCGCCGGCATCGATAAGCGCCCGGCCATTGAGACTGCCGCCTCTGGCCACGAGTCCGGGGAGGGAAAGGATTGTCGGATCCATTGCGTCGAAGCGCGCTGCGGCGGTGTCCCACCGCCGGCCGCACCACAGTGGGGCGGCCGATAGCGCGTCGAGGACGCTGCGCGCGCCGTCGTCAAGCATGCCCGTCAGGCCCTGCAATCCCAGCACGGCGGCGATGGCACGGAAGTCGAAGATCGCCGCGGTCGTGCCATGGCTGCTAACGATGCGAGCGTACTCGCCGATGGTGAGGTGACTGGCCTCCAGTTCGGCGCCGGCGTCGATGAAGCCAGGCAAAATGATCCGACCACGAACGTCCAGCGATTGCAGGCCGTCGTAGCTACCCACCCCGGCGATACGGTCGCCGAGGATCGCCAGGTCGGCCGCCACCAGATCGCCGCTGAGCACGTCGAAGATGCGGCCGTTCGTTAGGACAAGATCGGCCGGTTCGCGGCCACGGGCGACTTCCGCCAGGCGCTGCCGGGCGTTCACGTAGTCAGGCCAGTTGCAGCGTATCCGGTACGAAGGAGATCCAGACATTGCCGGAGGCAAACGTCGCCGGTGAGCCATCGGGGAAGGAGAACGTGGTCAGTTGATTCGCATGGTCCCGACGCCAGGTGAGGTCGATCCGCTTCTGGTTTCGCAGTAACACCGCCTTCCCGGCACCTGTCTGCACGAACTGCAGCGAGTGGGAGCCTTCCGTGTCTTCGATGATATCCGTGACAATCTCTTTAGCAAACTGGACGACCGCGTTGGTGACGATGATCTGTTTACCAGTATTGGCGTCGATATGCGCATAGCCGTCCGTGGATCGCTTGTAGCCGTTGGCCGTCGCGTCCCAGGCGTAATCGGCGGTGGAAGGACTGCCATAGGGAATCGTCAGGTGATCGCCGGCGGTCGAGGCCAGAGTGGCTGGGAGCGGGCCAACCGGAAAGGCGCGCGGCGCCATCGCCGTGAGCGGCATGCCCCGCGTCGCCAGGAAGGGACGTAACCGCGCCAACGAGGTGTACAGGTTATACGGCGCAACGCGATCCGACGTGCGGAAGAAGGCGGTAGTGTTGTTCGGTAGATCGAAGTCGAACTGGGTGATTCCCGCCGCCGTCATCATCTGATTGACCGCCGTGCTGGCGCCAACGTGCAGGAGCACGCCATTCCATTGAGGGGTCAGGTCCAGGTCGACCAGGCGAGCGCTGCGGATATTGCCGATATCGCTGAGTGCCTGCTGGACGAAGACGGCCGTGAAGCGGGTGATGCCTCCCTCCGCCAGCGTTTCATAGACGACAAAGGCGCTGCCCAGGCCACTTTGGGGCCGGGCATCGGGGGCGTTATCAATTTGGAAGAGCAACGGACGCAGGGCGAAGTCCCACTGATGACCGGGAAACTGGGCGTTCAGTGCGGCGGCGATAACGGATGCCGGTCTGGCGCCAGGTGTCGGGGTGACGGCAGTCGCCGTGGGCGCTGGGATCGCCGTACTGGTCGACGCTGCCACTGCAGGCGCGGCGGCCGGCGTTGGCGTTGACGGCAGCGCCGTGGCTGTTGGGGCGGCGACGAAGGCGGTCGGCGTTGCCGCTACGGCGGTCGGCGTGCTGACAGATGGAACCGTCGTCGCTACCTGCGCGATCCTCCCGGCGCAGGCCGACAACAGGAGGACTGCCGGCGTGGCGGTCAGCAGGCGTACCAGTCGTCGCCGGGAAACCACGTCCGTCAATTCGTCCCCACCTCATCGCACCACCGCCAGCCACGCGCCACCCCATATGCCTTTGTAAGCCAGTATATCCCGCCATTATTCACCCAACGATGATTCGTTCGCGCTGTCAAGAAATATGGCGCTTAAACACCGATAGGGACGTAGAAATATACGTCCCTATCGAGCTTTACCGACCGAACCTAGTGCGCGCAACTCCGGGCCTGGCCGCTTGCGCCATCCGTGCGGAAGGACTGGCCGCAGCCGCAGCCGCCGGTGGCGTTCGGATTGTTGACAACAAAGCCGGCGCCCATCATGCTCTCCACATAATGCACTTCGGCCCCGTCGACGTAGGGCAGGCTATCGGAATCGACGAGAATCTTGACGCCGCTGTCTTCGCTGACGTCGTCATCCGCGTTGACTTCGTCGTCCAGCGTCATGCCGTAGCTGAAGCCAGAGCAGCCGCCGCTCGTGACAAAGAGACGCAGCGCCAAGTCTGCACGCTCATCGCGGGCGGCAAGCTCCTGGACCTTCGACGCAGCCTCTGGGGTAATCGTGATCATTCCTCTATTCCTTCTCTCCCTGATGGGTGAGCTGGTTTGCCAAACCGGGAAACCTACAGGCAGTCTACCATGGTGACGGCTTCAGTGAGGGTGGCGAAGACGGCATTCCGGTCCCTTGGGTACACTGCAACCCACGGCGCTCGGCTCGCCTGGAGGAGAAATCAAGAACGTGGTAGAGACCGCGGAACGTTTGCACCAGCTTCCCCCGTATCTGTTCGTCCAGATTCGTCAGAAGGAACGCGCGGCCAGGGCGCGCGGCATCGACGTGATCAGCCTTGGGGTCGGCGATCCCGACCTGCCAACGCCGGGTCATATCGTCGACGCCTTGTGTGCCGCCGCCCACGACCCGGCGATGCACGTCTACCCACCCGACGAAGAACGTGGCATGGCGGAGTTCCGGCAGGCGGTCGCCGCCTGGTACGGTCGCCGGTTTAGTGTGCAGGCCGACGCAGAGCGCGAAGTGCTGGCATTGATCGGCAGCAAAGAGGGAAACCATCATCTCGCCCTGGCTTATCTCAACCCGGGCGATATCGCCCTGATTCCCGACCCAGCCTACCCCGCCTATGTTTCCAGCGCCATCTTTGCCGGCGCTCAGGTCGTCCGCGTGCCAATGTCGGCGGAGGGCGGGTGGTTGCCGGATCTGGCAGCAATCCCCGCCGACCTTGCCCAAAAGGCGAAAGTGCTCTGGCTGAACTACCCGAACAATCCCACCACGGCGGTAGCCGGCGCGGCCTTTTGGCGTGAAGCGGTCGCCTGGGCGGCGAACACGGATACCATTGTTGTCAACGATTGCCCGTACAGCGAAATTGCTTTTGCCGACCGGCCAATGAGCCTGCTGTCTGGCGGCAGCCTTGACGCGCCGGTGGTGGAGTTCAACTCGCTCTCCAAGCCCTACAACATGACGGGTTGGCGCATCGGCATGGCGGTCGGCAACGCCGACATTATTGCGGCCTTGCGCAAGGTAAAGGAGAATACTGATTCCGGCGTCTTCGGCGCGGTGCAGCGCGCCGGCATCGCCGCCCTCAGCGGTCCCCAGGACAATATCACCCACATGATGGCGATCTATCGCCGGCGGCGAGACCTGGTCGTGAAGACGTGGAATGCCCTGGGTTTGGCCCTGGAAGCGCCGCCGGCGACCTTCTACGTCTGGGCGCCGGTACCAAACGGGCGCCGATCGCTGGAGTTTGCCGCGGAACTTTTGGAGCGGGCCGGCGTCGTCGTCACGCCGGGCATTGGCTACGGCAGCCAGGGCGATGGCTTCGTCCGCATGTCGTTGACGATTGCCGATGCGCGCTTACAGGAAGCAATGGAGCGCATCCGCGCGCTGGGGCAGTTTTGAGCGGCGATATTCTGGCCCTCCGAATTGGCTTGCTCGGTCTGGGCACCGTCGGCGGCGGCGTTGCCGAGTTCATCCAGGAGCGCTCCGTCCGCCTGACGCGCCTCTTCGGCTGCCAGTTGGTGCTTGCACGGGTGCTGGTCCGCGAGCCATTGAAGCAACGGAGCATCGACCTCGCTCCGTCGTTGCTCACCACCGACCCCGCGACGGTGCTGGACGACCCGTCTATCGCCATTGTGGTGGAAGCCATGGGAGGAGAGGAACCGGCGCTCGATTACATGCGGCGGGCGCTGCGCAACGGCAAGCATCTCGTCACGGCGAACAAGGAGGTCCTGGCCAAACACGGACCGGAGCTCTTGGCGTTGGCGGCACAACATGACGTCGACCTGTACTACGAAGCGAGCGTCGGTGGGGGCCTGCCGCTGATCGGGCCGTTCAAGCGAGACTTGCTGGCGAACCAGATCAGCAGCGTGCGGGCGATCATTAACGGGACGACCAACTACATTCTGACGCGCATGGCGGAGGCCCAGGTCAGCTTCGCTGCGGCGCTGGCTGAGGCGCAGGCGCTTGGCTACGCCGAGCCCGATCCCTTCAACGACGTCAGCGGCCTGGATGCTGTATACAAGCTTGCCATCCTCGCCACGCTCGCCTTCCACTCGGAGGTGCGGCCGGACCAGATCTTTTGTGAAGGCATCACGGCGCTGAGCGCACGGGACTTTCGCTTCGCCGCCGAGATGGGCTACCACATCAAGCTGCTGGCCATTGGCCACGACCGGCTCAAGGGCATTGAAGTGCGCGTCCATCCATCCCTGGTGCCGAAGGCGCAACTCCTGGCCGGCGTCAATGGGGTCTATAATGCCGTCGAGCTTGACGGTGACCTCGTCGGACGCGTGCTGCTCTACGGGCGGGGCGCCGGCAGCTTGCCGACGGCCAGCGCCATCGCCGGGGACGTGATTGACCTGGCCCGTAACATTCGTAAAGGCATCAGCAATCGCACCGAAGTGACCCTTGGCCCCACCCGGCCGGTGTTGCCGATGGAGGAGGTCTCCACCCGCTACTATCTGCGGCTGCATGTGGCGGATCGCCCTGGGGTCCTTGCTGAGATCGCCGCCGTCCTTGCTCGCCGGCAGATCAGCATCGCCGCCTTCATCCAGCAGGAGGTCGACGCTGCCCGCCAGAGTGCGGAGATCGTCATCGTCACCCATCGCTCCCGCGAGGCGGACATGCGCGCGGCGATCGCGGAGTTCGGCAGTCTGACGAGCGTCCTGGAACTGGCCGCGCTGCTGCGGATCGAAGACGGAAGCTAAGGACGGCGGCACCCCGACATTTGCGGTCCACCCCAATCAGCCGGTATACTGCGCTCCACCACGGGGTGTAGCTCAGCTTGGTTAGAGCGCTGCGTTCGGGACGCAGAGGTCGAGCGTTCAAATCGCTCCACCCCGACCACCGTTATGACGATGGCGACGTTGTGCCGGTCCCGCGAGTTGTTGGCGGTCCGCCTCCCCCGCTGACCGGCTCGTCGTTCGGGGCGTCGATGACGGGCGCGCTTTCCACCAACGGTGAGTTCCCCCAGGCGGGCGGACCGCCATCAGCCGTTGCTCCCGCCGCCGGGACCGCGTCGAGGGAGTCGATGAACTCGCCATCGGCGCGCGCTAGGGCGTGCCAGCCGGTTTGATCCAGTATTTCGGCGACCGATCGGAAGCGCTTGCTGTCCGGCAGCCGCAGGTAGACCTGCTCCGGAAGCTGGGGCACGCGAGCGCGGAGTTCGTGGCGGGTCAGTCCATATTCGCCATATTCAACGTCACGCAGCAGCCGGCGAAGGGCTTCATCTTCCATGTTGGCTATCCTTGCTTTCCGTTCCGCCATCAGGGCCACCGAGCCGGATGGCTGTCTCCTTGCAGGCCCTGGTGCACAGCCTGTGCCACGCTGCGACGGCAGCCGGTACACTCAGGACCGACAATAGGAGACGATGGAAATTATGTACGAGCCCGAGATGGAACTTGCCGTGCACGTCGCCCGACTCGGCGGCGCTGTCCTGCGTGACGGCATCGGCACGATCCGTGATGTGCGCACCGTAGGCTACAAGGGGGAAGTCGACCTCGTCACGGAGTATGATAAACAATCAGAGCGGCTGATAGTCGACGCTATCCGAGACCGCTTCCCAACCCATACCATCCTGGCGGAAGAAGGCGCGACCGGGGGCGCCGACCCCAGCCATCGTTGGATCATCGACCCGCTGGACGGCACGACGAACTTCGCCCACGGTTACCCGATTTGCTGCGTCTCGATTGCCTATGAGCGGGCGGGCGAGTTGGCGGTCGGTGTTGTCTACGATCCGTTCCGCGATGAGCTGTTCAGTGCCGGACGGGGCCAGGGGGCGCGCCTTAATGGCGCGCCTGTCCGCACCTCGGGCACGCCGGATCTGGCGCACGCCTTGCTGGCAACGGGGTTCCCGTACGACCGCTCGACCCTGGAACCGGTGCTGGAGCGTTGGGGGCGCCTGGTCCGGCAGGCGCAGGCCGTGCGGCGCGATGGGGCCGCCGCACTGAATCTCTGTTACGTGGCCGTTGGGCGCTTTGACGGCTTCTGGGAAGCCACGCTCGCGCCGTGGGACGCCGCCGCCGGCGTGGTCATCGTCCGCGAGGCGGGTGGGATCGTGACCGACTTTTACGGGCAGCATTGGACGCTGGCGGAGCGGGCGATCGTCGCGGTGAACGGGCCACGCCTGCTGCAGGAGTTAACCACAGCGCTGGCATGAAGGCTAGGCGCCGCTCTGTCTCGCCGCTTAGCGCGTATTTCTGGCGGCGTGGATTTGAGTACACTTGAGGTAAGGGACGACTGGACTAGACCATTGGCTGGAAAGGTGCTACCACGTGGAATTAACGGCGCAGCAGAAGCAAGAATTCTACCAGAGCGGCTTCGTCAAGGTGCCGGGAGCGGTTTCTCAGGAGCTGGTCGATGCGGCGCGACGGGCGATCAATGCGTCGCTGGGCAACGAGGGGATCGACCCGGCGCTGCTGACGAAGTTCCGGTCCCAGAGCTACTGCCCTGAACTGCAAGGGACGCCCGTCATCACCGATCTGATCAATGCGTCATCGGTGCACGAGTATGCGGAGTCGGCCATCGGCGTCGGGAAGATCCGACCCGTCCGCGGCGGCCAGATTGCCTTGCGTTTCCCAAGCACGGACCCGCCGCGCGAGCCGGGTCCGCACATCGACGGCATGTATTCGCCGACGAATGGCGTGCAGAAAGGGACGATCGCCAACTTCACGGCGCTAGTGGGCATCGTCCTGAGTGAACTCCCACACGATTACATGGGCAATCTGGCGCTCTGGCCGGGGACGCACCGGCTCTACGAGCGGTACTTCCAGGACCACGGCCCTGAGGCGCTGCTGGAAGGGATGCCCAGAGTGGAGCTGCCGCAGCCGGTCCAGATCACGGGAAATCCCGGTGACGCCGTGCTCTGTCACTATCAACTCGCCCACGGTATCGCCGGCAACAGCTCGCCCTATGTCCGGTACGCCATCTACTTCCGGCTGAAGCACGTGGACCACGACGCGATTCACTGGGAGTGCATGACGGATATCTGGCGGGAGTGGGAAGGAATGCAGGAGGTTGTCACCGCCCAGGGCTAGCATTGGTCCGGGTCAATCAACTCGCGGCCCTGTCACACAGCGGCCGCATCACTCCACGGTGATCGCGAGGCGCCCGGAAGGGGCGTCAGTGGCCGGTCCTCTGCAAGGCATGATCGAACGCATCGTCTTCAAGAATGACGAAACTACGTTTGCCGTGGCGAGGCTGCGGCTCACTAGGGGCAGTTCGCGGCAGGCGCGCCTCGTCACCATCACCGGTGCGATGCCGGGCCTGGCGGTGGGCGAGGCAGTCAGTTTGGAAGGCCGTTGGGTTGATGATCGCCGCTATGGTGCGACCTTTCAGGTGTCAGCTTATCATCCGCATGCTCCCGAGGATGCGGAGGGCATCCGGCGCTATCTCGGTTCCGGTCTCCTACCAGGGGTCGGCCCTGCCACGGCGGAACGCATCGTTGCCGTCTTTGGCGGAGCGTCCCTCGAGATTCTCGAACAGAGTCCGGAACTCCTGACCCAGGTCAAAGGCATCAGTTCCAGGCGCGCCGCCGAGATTGGCGCTGCCTGGGCGGAGCAGCGGGACACACGAGCGCTGGCCCTCTTTCTGCAACAGCACGAAGTTAGCCCGGCCCTTGCGCCGCGCATTCAAGCACAGTATGGCGCTGACGCGGTGGCAGTCGTCCGCGGCAACCCCTATCAGTTAGCTCGCGATGTGCGTGGGATTGGCTTCCGAACCGCCGATGAGATCGCCCAAAAGCTGGGCTTGCCGGAGCAGTCGGCCCAGCGGACGGCAGCCGCCGCTAGCTACGTCCTATCCCTCGCCACCGACGATGGCCATTGCTACTTACCGATGACGGAGCTGGTTGCCAAGACGGCGGCGCTGATCGAGTTACCGGCCGACCAGGTGGCGCCGGCCATTACCGCGGCGCAGCGCGACCGCCAGGTGGTGAGTGAAGATGATGTCGCCTACCTCCCCAGCATCTTGACCTCTGAGGCGGGCCTGGCGCGGCGCTTGTACCTTCTGCAAAAGACGAGCCGGCCGGTTGCCGCCGGCGAGGCCGATCAGGCCATCCTGCAGACGGCCGCGGCGGCCACCGGCGTACTCTTGTCCGATGGCCAGCGGGAGGCCTTAGCGTTGGCGCTGCGGGAACCGATCAGTATCATCACCGGTGGGCCTGGATCGGGCAAGACCACGGCATTGCGGGCACTGATCGCCGTACTCGAGCGCCGCCATGTGCGCTACTGCCTGGCGGCTCCCACGGGCCGCGCCGCCCGCCGCCTGACGGAAGCCACTGATCGCCCCGCCTCCACGCTGCACCGCCTGCTCGACTTTGCGCCGGGCAGCGAACAATTCCTGCACAATCCAGAGCGTCCCCTCCCATACCAGTTTGTCATCGTTGACGAAGCTTCCATGGTCGATATCGTCCTCGCCTATCATCTCGGGCAAGCGATTCCGCCGGACGCGCAACTGCTCCTGGTGGGCGATGTCGATCAGTTGCCATCGGTTGGACCGGGTAATGTCCTGCGCGACCTGATCAGTTCCGGTCGCGTCCCCGTCGCCAAGCTGACGACGTTATTCCGGCAAGCACGGGACAGCAAGATCATCCAGCACGCCCTGGAAATCCGCGATGGCACGCTGGTCCGCCGGCCGCCGGATAGCGCCGACTTCTTCTTCGTCGAGGAACGTCAGCCCGAGAAGGCGATCGAGAAGATTGTGCGTCTGGTCGGCGATCGCATCCCCCACCGGTTCGGATTCGACCCGATTCAGGACGTGCAGGTGCTTTGTCCGGTCAACCGTGGCGCCGCCGGCATTGGCGCGCTCAATCGGGCATTGCAAGGCGCGCTCAATGGCGCGCGCCTTGCCCACAGCCTGCCGTGGGGCGGCCAGCAATTCGCCTCTGGCGACAAGGTGATGCAGACGAGGAATAACTACGATCTCAACGTCTTCAACGGGGATGTGGGCCAGATTGTGGCGATTGAGGCGGAGGCGCAGACAGTGCACGTTGAGTATGGCAACGCTGCTAGCTCGTCGATCGTCGCCTATGGACTGCGCGACTTGGATGAGCTGCAGCTTGCCTACGCCGCCACTGTCCATAAAGCGCAGGGGTCGGAGTACCCGTGTATTGTCCTCCTTCTCTTGCCCCAGCATGGCCCGCTATTGCGCCGCGACCTTGTCTATACGGCGGTCACCCGCGCCAAACGCCTGTGCGTCATCGTCGGCGGCAGCGCTGCGCTCATCCAAGCCGTCGCCACCAGCAACCCCGAGGCCCGCAATACCCGACTGAAGGAGCGGTTGCGGGACCTTTCCTCCTGACCTCCTCCCCGGCGCGGGAAGAATTAGAGGGAGAGATCCCTCGTCAACCGCAGGATTTCCGCCACGCTCCAGGCTTGGGCGATGCAACCGCGAGGGGTGTGTGGCGCATCGCCATCGAATAGTTCGGAAATGCTGCCCATGCCGGCCTCGGGAAGGTGGGCGAAAAAGGTATCGAGCACCGCCCTGGCGTAGGCGCGGTTGCCATGGACTTTCAGGTGTGCTGTGAGATAGGGGCCAAGGAGCCAGGGCCAGACCGCGCCCTGGTGGTAGGCGCCATCGCGCTGGCGGGCGTCTCCGTTATAGACGCCGTGGTAGGAGGGGTGGTGTTGATCCAGCGTGCGCAGGCCGACCGGTGTCAGCAGCTCCGCTTCGACGGCCGCAAGCACCGCCTGGCGGCGTTCGGCGGCCAGCACCGGGAAGGGTAACGACAGGGCGAAGAGCTGGTTGGGACAGAGGGCGCTGTCGTCACCAGCTTCACCGTCGACGACGTCAAACAAATAGCCGCCCTCTGCCTGCCAAAAGCGCTGATTGAAGCATTTGGCGCAGGCGTCCGCCAGCGCCGCATAGCGCTTGCTCTGATCGCCGACTTTCATGCACCAACGATCGAGGGTGCACAAGGCGTTGTACCACAGGGCACTCAGTTCCACCGGCTTGCCATGGCGTGGCGTAACAACCCAATCGCCGACTTTGGCATCCATCCAGGTGACCTGGGTTCCTGGCACACCGGCGCGTAGTAGATTGTCTGCCGGATCTAGGCCGATGCCGAAGGCCGTCCCTTTTTGATAGTGCTCGACAATGTCGACGATGACCGCATACAGGCGGCGTTGAGTGACGGTATCACTGGTCACACCAATGTAGCGCTCGGCGGCATGAATGAACCAGAGTGAAGCGTCGGCGCTGTTGAATTCCGGCGCCTCACCATGATCCGGGAAGCGGTTCGGCAGCAGACCGTCCTTGAGCCACGTCGACCACTCCAGAAGGATGGCGCGCGCCTCCATACGCCGCCCAGTGGAAAGCATAAGGCCGGGCAGCGCGATCATGCTGTCGCGGCCCCAGTCGGCAAACCACGGGTAGCCGGCAATAATGGTCGAGTCCTGGTCCCCTCGGCGGACCAGGAACTGATCGGCGGCCAGTACAAGTTGCGCCGCGCGGGTGTCCGGTTCAACCTTCGCTTGCTGCAGCAGCGTGTGGCGGCGGCTCTGCTCAGCGGCCAGGGTAAATTCCAAATCTTCAGGTGGGTCTGAACCCTGGCCGAAAGAGGCCTGAAATACGGCGTCCACACCCGGCGAGAGCGTCCAGTGAAGATGGCCGGGCCGGTAGAGGTCTTCTATCGCGTCGAAGCCGCGGGCCGCTTCTTCCCGGAGGAAGAAGCGATAGTGCCAGTCGGGGTCGTGCTCAAATTCGGCGTCGTCGCCGGTCATGCTCAGCCAGGCGCTGGCGCTCAGTGCTAAACGGCAACCATTCGTCAGGGCATCGACGGCAAATGGCGTGGCGAGCTTCTGCTGCAATGCATGGTGGTCCCTCCAGGCGACCAGCGGCGTCAGCTCGAGTTCCACTGGTCCCGGGGCAACGAGGAGCCGGTAGGCAATGCACGTCTGGTTGCGGCCATGCGGCATCCAGAGGCGGCGTTCGAGGACGACTCCGTCGCAGGCGTAACGCCACACCGGCAGGCCGGCTTCCAGCCGAAATTGCTGCTGATACTGGTAGCCGATAGGGGCGATCGTGCCGCCTTCGAATTCGTTGCAATCCAGCCGCACGCTACGCGCGGCGACATGGACTGCCTCTTCCAGCCGCGCCAGAGTCACCGAGCGCGTTGCCGGCGGGTCGACGGCGGCCACCAGTAACGCGTGATAGCGCCGGGTCGGCATGGCCAGGGTGCCGCTGGCATAGCCACCAAGGCCGTTGGTCACCAACCACTCCCGCCGGCACGCCTGTTCCAGGTCCTCGCCGATGGCGCGATCCAGGCAGATCACGCCGAGGTCACCTGGCGGACCTGTTGGAGCCAGCGCAGGTCCGCCGCCGACAACAGGACGGCTAACGCAGCGAGGCTGTCCTTCAACTCCGCTGGCGTCAACGGTCCGATCAGGGCAAAGGTGGGTAGCGACTGACGAATCACCCAGGCCAGCGCGATGCGGGTCGGCGTGGTGTCCTTCCTGCTGGCGAGTTCTTGCGCCCGGCGGAGACGTTCCCAATTGTCGTCACTGTAGAAAACGCGGGTGACATCCAGATCAATATCTCGTTGGTCGGGCGAAAAGCGCCCGGAAAAGAAGCCGCGCGCCTGGGACGACCAGGCGAGGAGTGGAAACTGCCGCTCCCGATACCAGGACAGTTCCTGGGCATCGACGGTGACGCAGTCCGGCCAGAGCGGCTCACCGGCGACGGCCAGGCTCAGATTGGGGCTGCT
>JBPCLN010000213.1:0-6380 GCA_051003235.1 Chloroflexota bacterium
TCTGGATGCCGTCCGTGGTCATGCGCCGGCGGTTGACGTTGAAGCCTACATACCCTTCGCCGTAGGCAAGCGTCGCGGGGACGAGGCGGCGGGCCGCCATGATCGCCGTGCCGGCCGCGGCTTGCTCCAGGACATCGACGTATGCCGCGTTGGGGTAAGAGTTGCCCAGCGGGTGCGCGACCGGGCTGGAATGGGTGTGCGCAGCGACGACAAGGGTGTGCTCGGGCGGGATGCCGGCATCAGCGGTGATGCGTCGACGGATCGCCGCTACCGACGCCCGATTCAGGGAGAGCGTATCGACGCTGACGATGGCGACGCGTTCCTCCCCTGACGCCAGTACGACCGCCGTCGCGCGCAGGTCATCGCGAATACGCTCGCTGCGCGGCCCAAGGTGCCACAGACCAACCGGCGGCGTGATATCTGCGCTCGCCGCCCCCGCCAGGAGCTCGTTCATAGTATTCGCCAATCCACAGCCGTCGGCGAACGGCTCATACCAGGTCATCGAGATCACCAGTGCTCTCGCTGCAGCCCGACTATACCGCGGAGGGAGAACATGGTGAGTCCTCCGTGTTGGACCTTGCACGCGCGGCGTAGGCCACCAGCGCCGCGCGGGAGGACAATCCGAGCTTCTTCGGGAGCCGTGCCACCTGCCACTCGATCGTCCGGACCGACAGGACCAGGGTATTGGCGATCTGTTTATTACTGGCGCCCGCGGCGAGGAGGCGAAGGATCTGCTGTTCACGGGCTGTCAGCAGGCCGGCTTCCTCGGCGCGAGTGCGCTGCGCCGCGAAGGCGGCGTGGATTGCGGGATCGAGCACCGGCTGCCCGGCGTGAACTTGGCGGATGGCAGCGGCGATCTCGGCGACATGCGCATTCTTGAGCAGGTAGCCGCGGATACCCAGCTTCAGCGCCGCCCGCGCGTACTCCGGATCTTCGATCGCCGTGAGGATCAGGATAGCAGTCTGGGGGAGCATGCGCAGAACATGGCGCGCGACATCCAGCCCGGAGCCTTCCCCGGCCAGCCGCAGATCGAGCAAGACGACATCGGGCCGCAGTTGCTCCGCCAGCCGGACCGCCTCCGGCGCGGTGGCGGCCTCGCCCACGATCACCAGGTCGCCGGTCGTCGCAAACAGGGCGCAGGTGCCCTCCCGCAGCGCGGTATGGTCTTCCACGAACAGGATGCGGATCACACTGCGATTGCGCTGATCGGTCATGGTCTGGTCTCCATCGTTTGGACGAGGCAGGGTAGGACGACACGGACGACCGTCCCCTGGTCTGGCGCTGAGTCGATGGCGAGTTCCCCACCCCAGGCGTGGGCGCACTCGCGCATTTCCAGCAAGCCGAGGTGCGCCTGGTGGTCGCCGGCGCCAACGCCCCGCACCGCTCCCACGACAAAGCCCATGCCATCATCGCGGATAGTGAGACACGCTTCGTGCGCGTCGAGCCGCAACAGCACGGCGATCGCCGATGCGCCGGAGTGGCGGGCGCAGTTGTTGAGCGCTTCGCGGGCGATGCGGTAGAAGGCGAACTCGGCCTCCGCTGCCAGCCGGCCGCGCGCGTACCCTTCGGCCTCGACGGTGATGGGACAGCCCGCCCGCTGTTCGACGGCGCGGGTAAGGGAGGCCAATGCGGTCGGCAGTCCCGGGCCATCAAGGGCGGGCGGGCGGAGGGCGACACAGGTGGCGCGCAGTTCCCGTGATAGCCGGTCGGTGAGATTGCGGCACTCCGCCGGCGAAGCGTCGCCATCCTGTAGCCGGAGCAGGTGGTGCACCCGTTGCAGCGGGCCATCGTGTAACTCGACGGCAACCTGCTGGCGTTCCTGCTCCTGCGCCGCTAGGAGACGGTGGGTCAGCGCTTGCAAGTCCGCCGCCCGCTCCTGTGCTTCCAGCAGAAGCTGCGCGCGGGCCAGGGGCGCCCCCAGGAGCGTCGCCAGCACGACCAGCATATCGTGGTCGCCGCGACGCAGGGGCTGGTCATTCGCCTTGGGGCCGGCCAGGAGCAAGCCTGCCAGCTTTGTCCCCGAGGGCAACGGGAAGGTGGCCGCTCCGGCGAGTCGTACGCCGCTAGCGCGGCGCCGAGGCAGGCGGTTCCGCCGTTATCCCGTTCGGCATCGGCGGCCGTCAGGGTCCACCTGCCGTTTTGCCGGATAAAGACGGCTAACCAACGGAGGTTCAGCCGCCGGCGCACGTCCCGCAGCGCCTCAGCCGTGGCCGGGCGGACATCGGCAGCGGTCCCGATGGCCTCGACGAGTTGGCGGATCGTGTCATGACGGGAGTAGGCGTCGTGGAAGAGCGTGCGATCGGTACAGTACGCGGCGGCCCGAGCGATGGGTACCACCGATACGCCGAGCGCGAAGACGCCAAGGGCGAACGGCAGGGTCTCGACGGGCGCCGCGGCTGCCGCCAGGTGAACCAGAAGGATATCGAAGAGGAGCAGGTAGAGCGCGGCGAGGAGCGCAGCGCCGGTGGCGCGGGCGAGTCGGCGGTTCCAGATGCTCAGCAGCCCTGGAAGGCGGTGGCGTTGGACGGCGTAGGCGTAGCTAGCCGGAAGCAGGAGCAAGCCGATCGTCGCCAGTTCCGGCGATCCCGGCTTGAAGCGAAACAGGGCGCTTCCGTCAAGGAACGCGATCAAGGGGAGCAAGCCCAGCGCCGTGCCGAGCAGGAGCGCCGCCGGCGCCAACGGGTCGGGCACGAAACGCTGCCGGAGCAGTCGACCGAGGACGAGCAAGGTACCCGTGAGGAAGCCGACCGTGAGGCAGACATCATCAAGGAGCCGGGCCACCGGATAGGCCACACCGCCGGTGGCAATCGCCAGCACGTCGGCCACGAGTCCTCCGACGACGAGGACGCTCAGGATGCCCCAGCAGGCTCGCCAGAAACCGAGCAGCCGGCCGGTTGGCCGCACGAACGGTCGGCAGGCATGGAGGAAGACCGGGCCCAGGGCCAGGATACCACCGAACATGAGGACGAGCGCCCAGGCGCGCGAGGCGGAGGTGGCAGGCGCTACAGAGAGGATCAGGCCAATGGCGAGAACTGGTGCGGCCAGCGCGACGGCGGCGCGCGAGCCGCGCCCGCGAACCAGGATTGAGCCGGCGACGAGCAGAACGAGACCGCCGCCGATGAGCATCGCCACTTCGGCCCGGCCCGGCAAGCGCGGGCGCTCCGGGTTCAGGAGAATGGGGCCGCGCTGCGCCGTCACCACTTGGACCGGCGTGCCCGGAACGGGACGACCGTCCGGCAGCCGATCCCCCCGCCGCACACCGGCATTCCAGGCTGCACTCGCCGGCATGACCCAGCCCACAACGGCCCCTCCTGAGCGCGATACCGCGCGGATGTCTAGGCTCGCGGGCGCGCGCGACGAGTGCAGCGTTGCGATGAGCAGCACCGCGTACATTGCCACGACGAGGGCGAGCCACGGGTAGAGACGGCTCACTCGGCTGGCCCGGCGGCGAGAAACGACCCAACGACCAGGCGATCAAGCGTGCCATGCACTGGGCGATCGGTGGCGATGGCCGCCATTGCCGCTTCCGCCTCGCCGCGAGTCTGCTGCAAGAGCAGCCAGGTGAATCGCTGCGCACCGCAGTTGGTGAGCTCGTCCAGCGCCCGGACGTGCAGCAGCGCGGGGACCGCTTCGCCGGCCCGCGCCTGCCTGAGGACGGCGCGGACAGCGGTGGCATGCTGCTCACCAAGAGCGAACAGGATGGGCACCGTGTAGCCGCCCCGGCTCAGATCGGAGGCGCCATCCGGGCCGGGCTGCAAGCCGAGCAGGTCGTTCGCCAACTGGCCCGCCATGCCGACGGCATGTCCGAAACGCCGGTAGCGAGTGACGAGATCCCGGTCTGCTCCACCCACGAGTGCCCCGGCAGCCGTGGCGGCCGCGACCACGCCGGCGGTCTTCCCTTCCGCCGCTTGAAGGGCAGCGCCGAGCGGGTCGGGGCCATCAGGCGAAAGCGTGAGATCCTGGTGCTGGCCACGGCAGAGGCCGACCCAACCATGCCCCAAAACGGCAGCCGCTGGGGCGGGTACGCGGAGGAGTGCTTGCTGGCCAAGGGCAAGCAGGGCGGCCGCGACATTGAGCGCCACCGCCGCACCGGCCCGGCGGTGGCGCTCAATGTCGTCCCCGTTCTCAAGATCGTCGAGCAGGCTGTAGGCAGCGGCCTGGACCTCGACAGCGACCGCGAGCGGAACGGCAGGGCGAGCGTCGCCGCTCGTCGCCGAGGCGCAGGCCAACAGAGGCAGTCGGGCCCAGCGCGGATCCGGAGCGCGGCCAAGTACGCTGTCCGAGCCGGAGAGGGCGACAAGCACAAACGCCGCCAGATCTTCAGGAAAGTCAGCAGCCGCCAGTAGCGCCCGCTCGGCCTCGGCCACGGCAGCGAGAGCAGAGCCGAACGCCGCGCCCGGAACGCTAATTCCAGATGCGCGAGCGGGAGGCATCGGCCTGGAGGACAGATGGCGAGACCCAGCCTTGACGCGTCCAGAGCTGTTGGATCTGCCGCACCGCCTCCGACGATAGGCCCAGCTCGGCCGCCCGAGCAGCAAGGCGGGTACGAACGGCATCATCGTTGGGCGGTGTGGCGACGGACTCGCGAACCAGGGTTGCGAGGGCACGGTATTCCACGAGGACCTTCTTGTATTGACCTCCGTCGCATCAGCTATCCAGAGCACGGCTGAGGGATTGACCTCGGCGGGGTAACGAAACCATTCTACAAGGAGTCGATGGCCCTGTCTATAGGACCCGCCCCGTAGAACTACGAAGCTCTTTTGGGACCTTTCCCGTAGAACTACTCGATTCGTGCAGATCCCGTAGTTCTACTGGTGACAAAAGCTGATACTTGTGCCTATGCTCTGCATATGTTCCAAACAAGCAGCCTGGCGAGAGAACGTGGGAAGGAGGCGTATGCATACAAGACCGCTGCTCACACACTACCTGTCGTGTTGACAGGTAGTGTGTGAGCAGCGTGGAAGCACGGCCTAATCAATTAATGAGGTATGAGAGGAGATTTATCCCGTGCCACTCCGTCTACGCCGTTTCCTTGCAGTCGCCACGATCTTGACCGCCTTAGGGAGTGGCGGCCAGGAAGTGCATGCGCAAAGTAGCGCCACCGATAGTGCGCTCGGCGTCAGCCTAACCACGTTGCCCAGCGGCTGGTCGGTCGCACCCCCCGGCCAGTATATGCCAGGTAGCCTGAGCCTAATCGCCACACCGAACGGCAATATGGACTTGCGCATGTCCATCCAGCCTCTCAGTACGGGCGACACGAGTAACGAAGCTGCTGCAGCGTCAACGGCAGCAGATCGTCTGGTGCAGGAGAATCCAACGCCTGCCGGCCTGCAATCGCCGACGCGTAGCCCCATCACCGTCGCCGGCTCCCCCGGCATCATGCTTGAAGGCGTTCCTGGGCCACCTAACGTGCAAATCGTGCTCGCCCACGCTGGAGCCATTTACGATGTCGTCACCTTCGATCGCAATACACTCCAGCCAGACCAACAACAAGCACTTGCGAATCTGCGCTTCATCCCGCGCGTCGGTTCCTTCCCCTCCGCCCATCCGCCCGTGCCGCGGAGTGTAGGCGTTCCCCCGATCCATGGAGGAGCGGTGCGGCCGAATAGCATTCCCGGTAGTACACACATGTACGTGTTCTGGAATGGCAACGTCAATGCCGGCTGCCATCAGAACCTGCCGAGCGGGGCACTTCAGGTCACTTGTGGCGGGAACTTCTATGGCCAAGGCGACCATGTCTGTGTCTGGAACTCCTACTATAAGCAAAACGATTGCACGAACTATGATGCCATCGATTGGCCTCTCTACAGCGGCAACCCGGTCTACGCACAACGAGATGGCGGCGCCACAGTGAAGTTCGCGGGATGGGAGACCCAGGACTTCTCTGGCTATGGCATCTGGGTCGTGCTCGACGATCAGAATGGCGTTGTGAGTTTCTACGCTCATCTCTCGGGTGTCAATGTGAACCCCGGCAATACGGTCTTCATGAATGACGTGATCGGCACTTCGGGATGCTCAGGTAACAACTGCAGCGGTGCGCATGTGCATGCGGTCTGGGTGATGAATCCGATGTGGGATAACAACCAACCCTTCCTGGCGACGCCCGAGCCGCAATCACCGCTCTACACATACAACAGCACGTACCAGCCCGTTGAAAAAGGCTTCAGCACAGCTGGTGGTAGCTTGGACGGTTCGGAAACCACAAGGATAGGCGGGACGAAGGCGAAGTGGCACCGATTCTGGGCAATGGCCGCAAGAGATAGTAGGATGGGCATTGGCTCGACTTCTCTACCCGGCGTCCACGACAACAAGGGAGACGCTCAGGTCGACTGGCAATGATGACCGGTCGGAGGGCTCCCCAGGCCCGGCTGGGCAGGGCG
>JBPCLN010000214.1:0-25373 GCA_051003235.1 Chloroflexota bacterium
TTTCACGCCGTCTACTGGCCGGCCATGCTGCTGTCGGCCGGCGAGCCCCTGCCGACGACCATCTACGTCCACGAATACCTGACGGTAGACGGCCGGAAGATCAGCAAGTCGCGCGGAGCCGCCATCGATCCGGTGGCCCTGGTGGAGCGTTTCGGCACGGATGCCCTGCGCTACTGGCTGCTGCGAGAGCCGACGCGCACGGAGGATGCCGACTTCACGATTGATCGTCTACTGGCGCGTTATCACGCCGACCTTGCCAACGGCCTGGGCAATCTGCTCCAGCGCACAGTCAGCATGCTCGTACGTTACTGCGCGGGCGTTGTACCCACCGCCGGTGAGCCATTGCCGGGCGCCACTGACCTGGCGGACATTGCCGGGAGCATTCCCGCCGCGGTCGAGGACGCGCTAGATGCCTTCGACTTTCGGGCGGCACTCAACGCGATCTGGGAGTTGGTGACGCGCGCCAACCGCTTTGTCGAGGAGGCGGCGCCCTGGTCGCTGTCGAAGAAGGTCGGCGCCGGTGATCCGGTGGCGGGCCGGCAGTTGGATGGCGTCCTGTACGCGCTGGCGGAGAGTCTGCGCTTGCTCGCTTACCACCTCACGCCGTTTCTCCCGGCAACCGCTGCGAGGATACGGGAACAGCTTGGCCTGACTGCAGCCGGCAAGGCCATCTGGGGCGGCCTGGTTCCCGACGTCACCGTAGGCCGGCCGCAGCCGATCTTCCCACGGCTTGATTTGGCGGCGTCCGGTTGCTGAGGTGAACCGTGTGCTACGCTGCAGGTGGTCGAGACCATCATGGACAGAGCGGAGGACGAGGCGATGCAGCAGGTCGTAGCTCCCACCATGCCGCGCTACACCTTTGCCGATCTGTTGACGATGCCGGATGCGGAAACACTCTACGATGTTTTCGGGGGGCAACTGGTGGTCTTCGCCGCTCCGGACACCAATCATGCGGAAGTGGTTGGCGAACTCTGGGATTTCCTCCGGCGCGCCCAACGCGCTGGTCTTGGTCGCGCCTACACCGCTCCCCGCGCTGTGGCCTTTGACTACTTGCTGCGTGGTGAACGCGCGGAGGATGTCACCCATCCGGATCTCTGCTTCATTAGCGCGGAGCGTCGGGCCATCATTGGGCGCCGTTGTATCGAGGCGGCTCCCGATCTAGTGATTGAAGTGCTCTCACCGACGACGCGCAGCGATGATGAGCCAGGCGGCCGGAAGTGGGTGATCTATGAGCAGTACGGCGTTCTCCACTACTGGACGGTTGACCCAGAGGCGCGACTTGTTCGGCAGTATTTGTGGAACGATGGGCGGTACCGTGAAACGCATTCCTCGCACCAAAGTGACATGCTCACCTCGCCGCTCTTCCCAACCTTTACATTGGCTGTCGCGTAGATCTTCTTGAACGTGTTTTGATACCGGGCCGACGTTCAACTCTTCCAGTTCGATCCCATTCCGCCTACAGGAAGGGCACGAGTGCGGCGATATCGCTTGTCATCCTAGCGATGCTGTGGCGCGCTTCTTGCTCCCGTGTCCACAAAGAAGGAGACCTGATTGTGGCAGACATCGCCAAGCCGGAGCATGGATTAGCAGTCGGCGCGCAGGCGCCGGACCTGACGCTGCCGGCGATTGACGGCAGCACCGCGTCGTTCGGAGCACTGTACCGGGAGCAGCCCTTATTGCTCACGTTCTATCGGGGCTGGTGGTGACCACACTGCCGGAGGCAGATGGGCCAGTTGGCTCATGAATATCCCCGCCTGCAGGAGAGCGGCGCCAATCTGGTGATGCTCAGCGTCGATAGCCTGAAGCGCGCCCGGCAACTGGCCGATCAGACCCGTCCTACCTTCCCCGTGCTCTCCGATCGTGACGTAGACGCGGCAGTCGCTTATAACGTGTTCGAGAGCGGTATCGCCATCGCGACGACTTTCCTGATCGACCAGGAGGGGATCGTCCGCTGGAGTTATGTCGCCCAGAAGCCCGCCGACCGACCAGGCCTGGTGCAACTGCTCCTAGAAATTAACCGGTTGCACGCTTGAGTCAGAGCAGCCTCAAGCGGGTCCCCGTTGTTACCCATGCCGACCCGTAGGACGTTACTGGGAGGCTTCTGCGGTTTCCACGATGCGTTCAATGACACGCAGGGACAGAAAAAGCCGATTGGGTGCATCAAGTAGGGGCAAGAACTCATAATGTTCGTAGAATGCCCTGGCGGTGTCGTCTTTGGCGTCGACGATCACAGCGATCGCCCCTAACTCTTGATGCAAACGGAACGCGCGGCGCAGCGCATCAATGAGGAGAAAGCCGCCGAGCCCCTGCCCGCGATGCTGTACGTCGACGGCCAGGCGACCGAGTAAGATTGCCGGTAAGTGCTCGTAGTGGGGGAGTCGTTTGCGTAAGGAGTCCGGCAATACCGTCGGGTGGACCGATACCGCTGACAATGTGTAATAGCCGATGACTCGATCCTGCTCTGCCAGCACGAAGACCGCGGCTACCCTGTTTCGGACGTCCTGGACGGCCTGCTCTTTGAGGTAACGATCAAGGGCCGGCACACCACAGGAAAATGCCGCGCGATTGTGCGTTCCGAGCGGCGCTGGGCTAATCACCCAGCAGTTGACGATAGTGAGCGGAGGCCCGCATCAGAGGCGCGCTCGGTTCCGGCGGGTTGAGAAGATGCTCAACGAAGCGCACACTATCACGGGCGGAAAGGGTGATGACCATTCGATCATGGAGTGAGGCCTCCGCGGCACGAAGCGCAACGCTCACCAGATAGTCGGAGAGGCTTCGCCCCTCCAGGGCCGCGGCCTGCTGCAACAGGGCCTTCTGCTCGTGGTTAATGCGCACCTCAAGCCGATCGCGCTTCGGTGATGCCGAGTTGATAGCGTCAGGCAATACCGACACGACCTTCACCCTTCACCGGAACGATTCATACCCTACTGTACGGGCAATGTACACACAATGTCAAGGGCGACCATCCGACTGGCAGTGCCCGGCACGGCCTCTTAATTGCTGCTCACTCGCTTACTACACCTACTCTGGATGTCAAGCAGGCGAGCGCCTCGCCAGGAGCAGGTTCCCCGCGTTATTCACCGTGCCGGCCCAGGCGGGACCGACGACGGTGGTTGCGTCCTCCTGGAGCAGCAACGCTGGTCCTACCACTGATTCGCCCGGTGTCAGCCGCGCCCGTAGAATCACCGCCGCCTCTCGCCAGCCTCCAGGGAACCAGACACGCTGGTAGCCCTGCTGCGCCGCGCCGGGTTCCGGCGGCGTCTCGGGCATGGTGAAGGACGAGGGAAGGATGGAGCGTACCCGCACCGTAACGAACTCGAGTGGGCGTTCCGGTCGGGCGTAACCGTAGCGCTGCATATGGAGGCGGTGGAAGGCGGCCCGTGTGGCGGCAACGTCGGCGGACAACGGCACAGTCAATTCAAAGGATTGCCCGCGGTAGCGGACGTCGATCGAACGGAGCAATTGTGCCCCGATGGGCGCTTCCGCCCGCGCCTGCTCCAGCAAGGGGGCGAACAGGGCGGTCATGCCCGCATCGTCGACGCCCTCCGCCGGGCGCAGGATACTGCGGCGGTAGTCGCGCGTCTGGTCGGCCAGCGCCATCCCTAGCGCCGAAAGCACACCGGGATAGCGGGGGACAAGAATGGCGGCGATGCCCAGCCCTTCCGCCAGTTCGCAGGCGTGCATCGGGCCGGCGCCGCCGAAGGGGACGAGGGTAAACTGCCGCGCATCGTGTCCCTGCTCCACCGAGACGTGCGACAGAGCGCGCGCCATACCGGCGTTGACAACGCGGATGATCCCGGCGGCAGTCGCTTCCAGCGACAAACCGGCTTGTCGGGCCAGCCGGCTGACGGCTGCTTCGGCATTCGCCACGTTGAGCGGCATACTGCCGCCGAGGAGACCGGTCGGAGCCAGGCGGCCGAGCAGCAGGTTGGCATCGGTGACGGTCGGTGCGCTGCCCCGGCCGTAGCAGGCCGGTCCGGGCTCCGCGCCGGCCGAAGCCGGACCGACGCGCAGTAGTCCGCCGGCATCGAGGCGGGCAATGGAGCCGCCACCGGCGCCGATGGTGTGAATGGCCACCATCGGCAGGCGGATGGGCCGGCCGGCCAGGCTACCTTCCGTCATCATCGGGATGCTGCCGTCACATAGGGCCACGTCGGTGGACGTGCCACCCATATCCAGGACGATCAGGCGTGGCGAGGTGGCCCGACCGATGGCAAACGCCCCGGCGACGCCGCCCGCCGGTCCGGAGAGGGCCAGGCAGACAGGGTGGCGCGCCGCCGCTTCCGGCGAGGTCATGCCGCCAGAACTTTGCATGAGTTGGACATTGGGGGCGACGGTGCGTAGTCGCTGCAGGTAGCCGGCGGCCGGCGGTCCGCAGAAGGCGTCGATCACCGTCGTACTCGCCCGCTCGTACTCCCGGAACTCCGGCGCTGCCTCCGAGGAGAGCGAAATGAAGAGGTAGGGCAGGCGCTCGCGCAGCCGGGCGGCGATCCGCTGCTCATGCTCTGGCGCGGCGAAGGAGAAGAGGAGGCAAATGGCGACGGCCTCGGCCTTGCTGCCGGCGATCTTCTCTACCAGCCGCTCAATCTCGTCTGCTTCCAGCGGCTGCACGACGCTGTGCGGCCGACCTTCGGTCGTCGTCGCGCCGATGCGTTCCGCAACCTCAAAATTGCGTTCCGCCGGTACCAGAAGCGCCGGCAGGCGGGCACGCAGATCATAGAGCGCCGGTCGATCTTGCCGGCCAATCGCCAGCAGATCGGCAAAGCCCTGCGTTGTGACGAAGGCGGTGCGGGCGCCCTGCTCTTGCAAGATGGCGTTGGTGACAATCGTCGTGCCATGCACCACCGGCATGTCCGGCGGCTGCCCCAACGCCGCGATGCCCTCCCCGAGCGCACGCAACGGGTCATCGGGCGTACTCGGCCGCTTGTGAATGCGAATACCGCTGGGCGAGAGCAGGACGAAGTCGGTGAAGGTGCCGCCTACGTCGATGCCGAGGATCGAAACCATCGCTCCGGTCTTTGCTCCAGATGCCGTTGACGGCGCCCAATCGACGAAGCGAGCGTAGTTCCCTTACGTCAGCCACGCCACGGTGGCTGCAATGCAGTGCGATCTTAGCAGGAGGGCGCGCGAGCGTCAACGCACTTGTACTTCTCAGCCAGGCAGGGGTGGCTCTCAGGCCTACGTGGGCGTGGCCTTCCCGACGCTCCGGAGGAGCTGCGCGGCGAGGTCTCCGCGTTCGGCCACCTCGATTCGGTCGAGTTCGAGCCACACCTGCAGTTGCCGGAGTTCGCCGGCCAGGGCCGCGACGACGCGGCGTGCATCCTGACCGGGCTCGAGGAAAGCGCTCTGCACCATCAGGACCTTGCGGACGCGGTCGGCTTTGAGGTCTCCGCGTTCGGCCAGCGTGTCGCCAAGTAGGAAGAGGAACACGTAGTAGCCGTAGACCCGTTTCGGCGCCGGCGTGTAGATCTCGATCGTGTATTTCACGCCGAAGAGCCGCTCGATGCGCTTCCGCTCCCAGACAAGGGAGTCGAATGGGGTGACGAGCGCACGGGCATCGACGGTCTGAGACACCTGGGCGCTGGGGTGGACGTAGGCCGGCTCCCCCCACCCTTCGACGCGGGCGGCAAGCAGCCGTCCCTCCTCGACCAGTTCCGCCACGAGACGTTTGGCGATCGGCCTGGCCCGCCGGCCCTCCGGACCCGTGGGACGCTCCCACGACGGTCCTGCTGACATTCGATCGCGCCAGCCGTCGGTCTTGAAGTAGCCGGTGATGTCGCCAAGTGTCCCGACACCGTAGGCCTTCGCCCCAAGACAGATCAACTGCTTCATCGATTCCTCGGGCGACGGCGTCGGCGTATCGAGGGCGGCCCGAGGGATGACGCGCTCGGCGATGTCGTAGAGGCGAACAAACCCGCGACGTCCGGCGATGGCGACGAGGCCGGAATCATAGAGGTGCTCGAGGGCGGCTTTCCCGCTGCCCCAGCCCCACCAGTTCCCCGATCGCTGACCGGGTTCGGACAGCTCGGCGGCGGCGATGGGGCCGCGCTCGGCGACCTCGGCGTACACCTGTGTCATGGAGGCGCCGCGCTCCGACCGCAAGTACTCCTGCACCTGTGCCGTGTGCATGCGATAGCGCACGAGCGGGTACAGCGCGACCGGCAGCAGGCACGCGGCGTGCCCCCAGTACTCAAAGAGCTCGCGTTGGCGGTAGGCCAGCGTGTCCAGCGTGTCCATCGGATAGGGACCGAGCCGGGCAAAAGCCGGGAAGTAGTGAGCCTGCACCAGCACATCGACGGAGTCGATCTGGAAGGCGTACACCCACGCTATCAGATCGCGGAGATGCTCGACAGACGGCGTCGCCGGCCTCGAACCGAATCCTTGTGACGCAACAGCGAGGCGGCGCGCCTCCGGCAGCGACAGCGCGATCGGCTGGGCGCTATCTGCTTCAGGGCGCGAAAGCGAGGGCACGCTGCTCAGGCTTCCATCCTCGCCTTCACGGTGGCCACGTCAAGCTCCACCGGAGCACCGTGCCATACCGCTGCTCCCATTATTCAGACCTCAGTCGGACTCGCCAGCAGGGCGTCGAGCGCCAGGGCGAAGTCGACATCGCGGGAACTGAGCGCGCCGTCCAGGTGGGAGTAGAGTTCAAGTTGGACGAAACACCACTCGTGGAGCCGGATGTTCGGATGATGGCCAAGCCGCTCGGCTAGTTCGGCAACCCGGTTAATGAAGGCGATGGCGGCAGTGAAGGATTCGTAGCGGAAGTCACGGTAAAGGCGCGAGCGTTCCACCACCCAGCCCGGATGGTCCTTCAGCGCCTGATAGGCTACCTCCGACGTGATGGTGCGGTTTGCTGAATGCCCTGGCTCAGACATGTCAGCATGCTTCTTCCTCGCCAAGTGTCACGTCCTTCATCGCTTTGACCATCGTATCGCTACCGCGTCCGCGCTGCGACGGTCCCGTCCGGTCCGCTCTTGCCCATATTCTACTATCACCCCTTTCGAGCCGCCGTCCGGCGCGGTACAGTGGGGTGATGGCGGGGAAACGTCCAACGCCTGCTTCTTCACACCAGCGCGCGACGATGACCGCCGAACAGGAAAGAGGAGAAGACAATGGCTGAGCACGAGCACCATGACGGCGGGAACGGGCAGCAGGTCGGCTACGCCTCCCCGCAAGAGGCGGGCAAGGCGCCCCCCGAGGAAATAGTCTACGTCGCCGGACTGCACGTCGGCACCGGCGTCGATGAACCCGACTTTCTGGCGGTGGTGGATGTCAATCCCCAGTCGGACACCTATAGCCGGATCATCCACCGAACGTCGATGCCCAACGTCGGCGACGAGCTCCATCACTATGGCTGGCAGGTCTGCAGCAGCGCCTGCCACAGCACGATGGAACGCAAACACCTGGTCGTACCCGGCTTCCGCTCCAGCCGGCTCCATATCATCGACGTGGGCAGCGATCCGCGGCGACCGGCGATTGCGAAAGTGATTGAGGGCGAGGAGATCAAACGCAAGACCGGCCTGTCAGCGCCACACACGGTGCACTGCATGCCTGGTGAGATCGTGGTGGTCAGCATGCTGGGGAATGCCGATGGCGATGCTCCCGGCGGCTTCCTGGTGCTGGACGCCCAGAACTTCGATGTGCTGGGGCGCTGGGAGAACAACCTCAACGGCATGCAGTTTACCTATGATTACTGGTACCAGCCGCGCCAGAATGCCATGGTTTCCAGCGAGTGGGCGGCGCCGAACACCTTCCAGGGTGGGTTCGATTTGCAGGATGTGTCGGCCGGCAAGTACGGCCACAGCATCCACTTCTGGGACCTCGCCGCCAAGCAGGTGACCCAGACGATCGATCTGGGTACGGACGGGATGATTCCGTTGGAGGTGCGCTGGCTGCACAACCCTGAAGGGCAGACCGGCTACGTTGGGGCGGCACTGTCCAGCGTGATCTGGCGCTGGTACCGGGACGGCGACCGCTGGCAGGTCGAGAAGGTGATCGAAGTCGAGCCGAAGGAAACCGGAGGCTGGCCCTTCCCGGTGCCGGGCTTGATCACCGATCTGGTCCTATCGATGGACGACCACTTCCTCTACTTTTCCAACTGGCTGCACGGTGATTTACGCCAGTACGACATTACTGATCCGGCCCACCCGAAGCTGACCGGCCGGGTCTGGCTTGGTGGAGTGATCGGCCAGGAAGGGCACGCCGGCCGGAAATTCGATAGCGGACCGCAAATGCTGCAACTGAGCATGGATGGTCGCCGCCTGTACGTGACCAACTCCCTCTACTCCAGTTGGGACAACCAGTTCTATCCCGGGATGAAATCCTGGATGCTCAAGCTCGATTGCGACCCCAACGGTGGCATGACGCTCGATGACAGGTTCAACGTCGACTTTGGCGCCGCCCGTGGCCACGAGATTCACCTCCCTGGCGGCGATTGCACCACGGAAATCTTTCAGTAACGCCATTCAGCATCTATCGTCAGAGTCGGCAGGGGAACGGAGGCGGTCATCGCGCGATCGGCGCAGATCCTGACCCGTCGGCACCGTGCTGATGGACGCCCCTGACACCGCGGTCGTTGGTGGTACGCTGCGATCACAAGACAGCGCGCGGTGGGGAAAGGGGGCAGGGTGCCCGAAGGGCTGCTCGCAGCGGATCAAGAAGAGCTTGTGCTCGCCGAACGGGCGTTGCTTGATGAACTGCGCCTTCTGCTTGCCGGCTTCGAGGCAACCGCCGACGATCTGACCACGCTGGGTCGGGCGGCGCGCGATCTGGACGACCTGTTCTTGCTGGTCGTCGTCGGCGAGTTCAACGCCGGCAAGTCGGCGCTGATTAATGCGCTGCTGGGTGGGAAGGTGCTGCCGGAAGGGGCGACGCCCACCACGGATACGGTCAACCTCCTCCGCTACGGTGAACAAGCCGGCGAAAGCGTGATTGGGGAAGCCCTCGTCGAGCGTCTCAGTCCTTCGCCCTTTCTTCGTGACCTGGCCATCGTCGATACCCCCGGTACCAATGCCGTTATCCGTCGCCACGAGGAGATCACCCGCGATTTCGTGCCCCGCAGCGATCTCGTGCTCTTCGTCACTTCGGCAGACCGGCCCTTTTCGGAGAGCGAGCGCCAGTTCCTGGCGACGATCCGGGAGTGGGGCAAGAAGGTCGTGATTATTCTCAACAAGCGCGACTTGCTCGCCGCTGACGATCTGCCGCGGGTGCTGGGTTTCATCGAGGGGAATGCCAACGCCCTCCTCGGCTTCCAGCCGGTCGTGCTATCGGTCTCCGCCCGGCAGGCGCTAGCGGCGCTGGACCAGGAAGACACGGAGGAGCGGTCACAGGGTTGGGCCAATAGCGGTCTCCCTGCCATGGAAGCCTTTTTGCGCTCGGCGCTGGATGAACGGGGCCGGTTGAAGCTCAAGCTCGCCAGCCCGCTCGGTGTCGCTGCGCTCCTGCTGGAACGCTATAGCGAGGTGGCGGACCGCCGCCTGCGCTTGCTCGACGAAGATATGCGCACCAACACGCTGATCGAAGACCAGATGCGCGAATACGAGCGCGATATGCGACGCGACTTTGCCAGCCGGCTCAGCCAGATCGACGCCACCATCTACGAGTTGGATCAGCGGGCCGACGCCTTTTTCGAAACCACTCTCCGGCTCGGCCGGCTCCCCGACCTCTTCAACGCGGACAAGATTCGGGGCGAGTTTGAACGCGTGGTGGTGGCCGATACGCCGCAACGCATCGACAGCCAGGTCCAGGAACTGGTCGATTGGATGGCCGACCGCGAGTTGCGCCTCTGGCAGCAGATCGTCGATATCCTCAACCGGCGGCGCCAGGCTGGTTTGGACGAGGGCATGCTCGGCCAGGTAGGCCGCGAGTTCAGTTCCAGCCGTCGTGAGTTGATCGGCTCGGTGGCACGGGCGGCGCGCGATGTGGTGGAGCGGTACGACGAACACGCCCAGGCCTCCAATCTTGCCGCCGCCATGCGCGAAGCGGTGACGCAGACCGGCCTGGTCGCCGCCGGCGGCGTGGCGCTCGGCGCCGCCATCGCCTTGATCGCCGGCACCGCGGCAATGGATGTCACCGGCATCCTGGCCGCCAGCGTCATTGCGGGGCTGGGACTGATCATCATCCCGCGGCGGCGGCAGGCGGCAGCGCGCGAATTCCACCGGCGGAGCGCCGAGTTGCGCAGTCAACTGCGCGCCGGCGTCGAAGAGCAGTTCAGCGGCGCCCTCGGCCGTTCGCTGGAACGCATCCGCGACACCATCGCCCCCTACGTCCGTTTCGTCCGGGCTGAGCTGAGCAAGCTCCAGGCCGTGCAGGAGAAGCTGGAGGCGCTGGAGAGCGAAGTCGGCCGCCTCCGCACGGCGGTGGAACGGCTCTAAGGCCAATACGGTTCAGAATAGGCAAGGGAGCAGGAGCCGAAAGGCTAACAGGGCCGCGCCTGCGGGCCCAGGACCTCCTGCTCCCTTGGCGATCGCTAGGTTAGCGCGGTACCCTAGGCGGGGCGGTACCGACGGCCCGGTGGCGCCGCGCCCAAACGTTTGCCGCGAGAGAAGCGCATGATTGACTGTGACGTTCACGTCCATCCTCTCACGGTCGAGGCGCTGTTTCCGTACCTGCCGAGGCACTGGGTCGAGCATGTCAAGCAGTCGCAATTCAAGGGGCCGACCGACCGCTATTACTCGAAGGACGTTGCGGCCGGCGCTACGCGCGAGGAGATCACGGCGCATTCCGATTGCGAGCGGCTGATCCTGAACTGCTGCTATGCCATTGACGGCCTGCATAACCCGGATGCGGCGATCGCCTTCGCCAGCGCCGTCAACGACTGGCTAATCGCGGAGTGGCTCGAGCAGGACGACCGGCTCCGGGCGTCGCTGGTGATCCCCATCCAGTTGCCCGAGGCGGCGGCGATAGAGATCGCGCGAGTCGGACGCCATCCCGGCTTTGTGCAAGTGTTCCTGCCGGTACGGACCCAGCACCCGCTCGGCAATCGCCTTTACCACCCGCTGTGGCGGGCGATCGTCGAGCACGACCTGGTCGCCGGCATCCACTACGGCGGCGCGCCGGGCAATCCGCCGTTCCCATCGGGTTGGCCCTCCTCCTGGCTGGAGGACCATGCCGGGATGGCCCAGGTCTTCCAGTCCCAGGTCTGTTCCATCGTCGCGGAGGGCGTCTTCGACCAGTTCCCGGCGGCCCGGGTCGCACTGATCGAGGGCGGGTTTACCTGGCTGCCGGCGTTTATGTGGCGTTTCGATAAAGAATGGAAGAACCTGCGGCGGCTGGTGCCGTGGGTGCGGGCGGCGCCCTCCGAATACTTGAAGCAGCACATGAAGCTGACCATTCAGCCACTTGACAGTCCGACTAACCTGCCCCACCTCCTGGAAACGATCAATCAGATCGGCTCAGACGACATGCTCATGTACGCCTCGGACTTCCCCCACCGGCATACCAGCGATCCAGCTGTGACGCTGCTGCCGGAATTGGCACCTGATCAGGCCGGTAGGATTCGGTCCGAAAACGCCCGGGCGTTCTATAGGCTATAACTGGAGTTGCCGAATTAGGAGCTGGAGGACGCCATGATGCAGATGCTCACGCGCGAGGCGCCGGGGCGCCGCCTGCCGCGCACGAAGCGGGCGATCATCGACTGCGACGTCCACTGTGAGCCACACAGCGAAGAGGAGGTGCGCCGGTTCTTGCCACGCCGCTGGCAGGAGCACCTCGAAACCTACGGCTCCTTTCGCTTCAGCGGCGGCGGATACCCCCGCTACCAGAACCGGCGGATGGACTCGTTTCCCCCCTCCGGCCGGAAGAGCGGCTCCGATGTCGACTTCCTCGGTACACAATTGCTCGACGAGCACAACATCGTCTGGGCGGTGCTCACGCCGCTGACCGGTGTGGGCGGACACCTGAATCTGGACCTCGACGCGGCGCTCGCTTCGGCCTGGAACGACTGGCTGACGGCCGATTGGCTCGACAAGGACGCGCGCTTGGTGAGTTCACTCTTCATCCCGTTCGAGGACGCCGAGGCGTCGGTAGCGGAGATTGAGCGACGAGCGAGCGACAAGCGCTTCGTCCAGGTGCAGTTCTCCGGCCGACCGCGCGAACCGATGGGCCGCAAGAAGTACTGGCCCATCTACGCCGCCTGCGAAAAGCACGGCCTGGCCGTTATGTCACACGCCTTCGGGTCGGGCGGCCAACCGATCAGCGGCGCCGGCTGGCCTTCCTTCTACATCGAGGACCACGTCGGTCCGGCGCAGTCGATGCAGGCCAACATCATCAGTCTGGTCGCCGAAGGCGTCTTCGAGCGCTTCCCCGGCTTGAACGTTGTCTCGGCCGAGAACGGCTTCGGCTGGCTGCCGTCGCTCATGTGGCGGCTGGATAATAGCTGGCAACTCATGAAGAGCGAGGCGCCGCAACTCAAGCATGCGCCGTCGTACTACATTCGCCAACACGTCTACCTGTGCACACAGCCGGTTGAGGAGCCGCACCGGCCCGAGTACTTCACGCAGTTGTTGGAGCACCTGGGCGGATCAGATCGGATCGTGTTCGCCTCCGACTACCCGCATTGGGACTGGGATGATCCGGAGCACGTGCTGCCGGCTCACTTCCCGGAAGAAGTCCAGCAGGCGATCTTTTACGACAACGCGGTGCGCTGTTACCACCTGCCGAGCACGCCCGGGAGCGCCGGCGCATGACGAAGTATGTCGTCGCCACCGTCGACGAGATCGCACCGGGGCAGCGGAAGATCGTCGACGTCGGCGGCCACTCCATCGGGGTGTTCAACCTCGGCGGGGAGTTCTTTGCGTTATTGAATCGCTGCCCCCACCAGGGCGGACCGCTCTGCCAAGGGCGCACATGGGGCCTGATCGAGGCGCAGCGCCCGGGGGAGTACCAGTTCAGCCGCGAGGGGGAGATCCTGACCTGCTCGTGGCACGGCTGGGAGTTCGACATTCGCACCGGCCAGTCATGGTGCAATCCTGCCAGGCTCCGCGTCCGGGCGTATGAAGTCCACGTCGAGGCCGGCGCCACGCTCCTGGCCGACCGTGACGCCCCGGCCGAGGGCATGGTCAAAGGCCCCTACTTCGCCGAAACGTACCCCGTCACGCTCGACGGGCAGTACGTCGTCATCGACATAGTCCGCCACCGGACGGACCGAATCGATAGGACGTCCAATGGAAGCGTCTCTTCGGCGGCCAGGGTATAGGAGAGGAGGAGGCACGTGGCGCTGCGTTACTGGGATGATCGGGAGAGCGGCACCGTGATCGCCGCGCTGGGGCATGGCGACCTCCTGCTGGAGTCGCTGCGCACACTCGCCCGCGAGGCGGACATCCACACTGGCGTCCTGATGACCGGTATCGGGAGCCTGTCCAAAGGGCGCATCCATATTATCAAGACCAACAGCTATCCGCCGGGCGACGTCTTCTTCGATCTGGACGGGCCGCTGGAGATCGTCCAGTTCGGCGGCATCATCGCCGGCTATCAGCCGCACATCCACATCGGGTTATGGGATACTGCCGCTCGCTACTACGGTGGCCATCTGGAGGAGGGCTGTGCCGTCTTGACGCTGTCGGAGATCTCGATCAGACGCACGCCCGGCCTTCGCCTCACCCGCCGTGACCTCGATGGGAGCGGCACCCAGTTATTGGACGCGGAGTAACCGTGCGCGTCACCCGATGGTGGCCGCGGTGGAACGATGGACATTCCGAAGCAGAAGGGAAACAGTCTTGTCTACTGTCGATACCTATGCCCTGGCGCCGCGCTTTGCCAAATACCTGCGAGTGACCGACGTCACCGATGGGCTTGATGCGGTCGGGCGCGCCGATCTCACCTTGCTCGACCCGGCCATCCGACCCTTGTGGTTGGGCATGAGATTCTGGGGGCCGGCCGTGACGATGCGGGTGATCCCCACGAACCAGCGCATGCCGGTGCTCAGCCGGGAGGAGGCGCGGCGTTCGCACGGCATCTGGAATGAGATGACCGGACGCGGCTTACGTTTGCAGGAGCATGTCAAGCCTGGCTGCGTTGTGGTGACGTCCACTAACGGCGCCCCGGAGTGTGGCTACTGGGGCTCGAACAACGCCCTGGGCATGCAGGCGGCCGGCGCCGTCGGCATTGTCACGGAGGGTCAGTGTCGGGACACCGATGAGGTGGTGATGCAGCAGACGCCGGTCGCCTGCCGGGGCATCGGTCGCCCAATCATTCCAGGCCGCGTGGAACTGGTTGATCTGGAAGTGCCGGTGGGCTGCGGCGGCGTGATGGTGCGCCCCGGCGACATCGTCGGCTGCGACTGGGATGGCGTGGTCGTGGTGCCCCAGGAAGTGGCGGCGGAAGTGCTCGCCATTGCGGCGCTGATCGCCATCGACGACAAGAAGGGCCGCCGCCGCCTCTACGAACGCCTGGGCCGGCCGATGGACGAAACGGTCGACGTGGATGGTGCGGAAGCCTACTACAAGGACATCCTGTAGCGAATGCGAACGCAGTGAAACTGGCCTTACTGGACTTTGGCGAGATCGCGACGACCGACGCCGCCGGCGTTCGCCGGCGTGTCCCTGTGCCCGGCGCGCTGATCGTCACCGATGACGGGTCCCACGTCCTCGTTGACACCGGCATGCCGGCACGCTACATCGGCAACAGCGACCTCATCCCGAACAAGGCGGATCGCATGACAGCCGTCATGGAAGAACGCCACACTGCCCGTCACCAGCTTTCCTTGCTGGGCCTCCGCGCGGCGGACATTGACTATGTGATCGCCACCCACTTCGACTGGGATCAAGCCGGAGCGAACGCCGACTTCCCCGGCGCCACATTTTATGTCCAGCGGACGCACCTGGAGGCGGCTCGCGCCGACCCTGAGCGGTTCTGGCCGGAACTCTGGGACGTTCCGGGCCTGTGCTACGAGGTGATTGACGGTGATGCGGAGCCGATTCCAGGGATCCAATCGCTGGAGACTGGCGGCCACGTGCCGGGTCACCAGTCGGTGGTGGTCCGCCTGCCGCAGACCGGCCAGGTGATTCTGGCGATCGACGCCATCAAGAGTTGGCACCAACTGGACGATTGCGCCTGGGAAACGCCGGCCTTCGCGCAAGCTCGCCGCAGCGGCGAACGCTTGGCGACGCTAGCCAGAGAAGCAGGTAATAGTAGCCTGCTCATCTTCAGTCACGACGCCGACCAATGGGCAGCCCTTCGCCACGCGCCGGAGTGGTACGAGTAAGGGTCTCGCCGGGCAGCGCAAAGCGTTTGTTACACTTCCCTCAGAATCCTTCGTTGTATCTAGGTCTAGCCTTGGCTCCTGCCATTTTAGGTACTCTTTACGGCGATTCTCCAGCGAATGACGGCGAACGTCCGCCGTCTCCTCCGTTGTGCGGTCGCGGAGTTTCTCGGGACGGCGCTGCTCTTGGTGGCCGTCCTTGAGCGCCTCGCCTGACGGCGCCCTGGCGACCTACGCCCGTATTCTCCGCAGCGCAACCTACCGGCCACTCTGGCTGGGTCAGGTGGTCTCGAACTTCGGCGACACATTGCATTATGTCGCCTTAGTCGTGCTGCTGTTTCGCCTGACCGGATCGGGTGCGGTCCTGGCTGCCCTGGCCCTGGCCCAGATTGTCGCCGGGTTGGTGCTCGGACCGTTCGCCGGCGTCCTGGTCGATCGGCTGGACCGGCGGACGGCGCTGGTGGCGGCAGACCTGGCTCGCGCCGCCCTGGCGACAATGCTCGCCTTTACCGCGAACGCCCCGCTTGCCTTCGGGCTTGCTGTGGCCCTGACCGCCGCCGGCGTCCCCTTCCGTCCGGCACTGCAGTCGCTCCTGCCATCCCTGGTAGATGAGGACGACCTACTGGCGGCCAACTCGGTGGGCTGGTCCACGGAGCAGGGGACGCAGATCGTCGCCGCCGCCCTCGCCGGAGCGCTCTTGCTCGCCTGGGGTGCCAGGCCCGTCTTCCTGGTCAATGCTGCTTCGTTTGCCTTCTCGGCGTTCATGCTCTGCCGACTGCCGCGCCAGGGGCGACTGGAGCAGGCCGTGGCCCCCGCGCCGGCCGGCGCATTCTGGCAGGATGCGCGAGAGGGTCTGCTCTATGCCGTCCGGGACGCCTTCGTTGGGCCGCTCCTCCTGATCCAGGGGCTCGCGGCCCTCGCCACCGGCGGCACCTCGGCCCTGCTGGTGGTGCTGGCGAGTCGCCACTTGCAGTTGCCGCCGGCGGGCTTTTCCTGGCTGCTGCTGACCAGCGGCGCCGGTGCCCTGGTGGGGCCCTTCCTCCTGCCGCGCCGCCTGGGAGCGGACCCGCGTCTGATATTCTGGCCCTATGTCTGGCGGGGCCTCGGTGATATCTTGTTGGCGCTCCTGACGCCTTTCCCGATCGCCCTGTTCCTGTTCTTCCCCTACGGTCTCGGCACCGCTACCGGCGCCGTCACCTACAACACAGTGGTGCAACGCCGGGTACCGGATCGTGTCCGCGGGCGGGTTTTCGCCACCCTGGACGTTGTTTGGGCTACCGGGGAAATCGCCAGCATCGGCCTAGCAGGGCTCCTGGTCGATCATTTCGGCATCGTTGCGGTCTACCTTGGCGGCGGCGTGCTGCTCATGCTCGCCGGAGCGCTCGGTCTGCTCTTGCCTGGAACGGGTCGCTCGCAGCCTCGGCTTGCGTTCGCATCGGTCAACGGATCGCTTAACGAAGCTGATCCATCGCCGGAATAGGCGGCGACCCGCGCGCGGAGCAGGTGTGTGGGGTGATTGGGCTATTCGGCACAGCAGGACAGCTTGCTCGGGTCCTTGTAGCGGGAGATGGCGACGATCTTGAGGGCTTCCGCCATGGTCGGATAGGCGTGCAGCAGGTCAATGAAGTCGTCGATCCTGGCGTGGAAGCGCATGGCCATCGCCGCCTCGTGGATTACCTCTCCCGCCTGCGCCCCCAGCATTGAGACGCCGAGCACTTCGTTCGTGTCGGCGTCGGCCACCATCTTAATCAGCCCGCGCGTATCGCGAATGGCGCCGGCGCGGGGAACCAATTCCATCGGCACGGTGCTGCTCCAGCAGCGATGGCCGGCGGCGTTCGCTTCGGTGTCGGTCATCCCCACCACGCCAATTTGAGGGTCGGTAAAGATGGCGCGTGGGATCACGCGGTGATCTACTTTCCGTAACGCCTCGCCGGACAGGGCATTGTGGGCGACGATACCGCCATCACGCGCTCCCACCGGTGTTGCCATCTGGCTGTCTTGCTCGCTGCCAATCACGTCCCCGGCCGCCCAGATGTGGGGGATGTTGGTGCGCAGATACTCGTCCACGACGACGGCGCCGCGCCCATCCAGGCGAACGCCCGCTGTCTCCAGCCCCACACCCGCCGTGTTCGGTCGCCGGCCGGTCGCCACCAGCAGCGCGGCCGCGCGGAACTCCCGTTGTCTCCCCCGCACCTTGGCCGCCAGGACCACACCATCGCCGCCATGCCGCACCTGCATTGCTCGCGCGCCTGTCTGGACGGTCAGCCCTTCCCCGCGCAGGATGTCGGCAATGGCAGTGCCGATTTCCGGCTCAAAGGAGGAGAGCAACCGATCGCCGCGCTGCAGAAGAGTCACCCTGCTACCGAAGCGCGCGAACATCTGGCTGAGTTCCACGGCGACGTAGCCGCCGCCGACGACGATCAACGACGCCGGCAGTTCGGTCAGCTCCAGGTCTTCCTGGCTGGTCAAGAGGTCGCTGGTCAGGTAGGGCAGGTCTTGGAGGCCCTCAATGTCCGGGAGCACCGGCGAGGAACCGAGAGCGACCAGGAACTGCTCGCCGGTAAGGCGCTTCTTGCCGTCCGGCCCATTTACCTCAACGGAACTGGCGTCGAGGAAGCGCGCCCGTCCCTGCTCGATGGCGACCGTGCTCTCCTCGCCGAAGATGCTGAGGTACTTCTTCTCTCGGTAGTCGGCGATCAACTCATCCTTCTGGTCGATCAGCCGACGGAAGTCCAAGCCCAATGCGCAGCCTTGCAGGCCAGGATAGCGGGGCGTACGGGCGTCGTGCAGCAGCTTGGCCGCCTCAATGAGGTTCTTCGAGGGCAGGCAGCCCCGATTGACACAGGTGCCGCCGACGGTGCGGAATTCCGTCAACACCGCCGTCTTGCCCAGTGCATGTGCGGTCATGGCGGCGGCAAAGGCCGTCGAGCCACCGCCCAGGATCACTAGATCGTACCGTTGTGTCGCCATGCACCGCTCCTATTGGCCGTTCCTGCCAATAGGCTACGGCTTCCACTCGGATGGAAGGTCAAGGGGCGATGCACGCTACTTGCTCGAAGGCGAGGCAAATGGCATAACTAGCCGCGCAGGCCGGCTCGATAGTACGGGCGCGCTCTGCTAATGCGACCAGCTCCTGTCGCATCGCCTGCAGCTCGGTAAGGTGATCGTCTATCTGGCGTACCCTGGCCTGGGCGATGGCGCGCACATGCCGGCAGGGGGCGTTGCCGGCGTCTCGGACGGCCAGGATGGCGGCGATCTCCGCGAGCGACAACCCCAAGCCCTGCGCGCGGCGGATGAAGATGAGGCGAACGAGGTCGTCGGCGGTGTAGAGGCGATAGCCGGCGTCACTGCGCGCCGAGGGCGCCAACACGCCGATGCGCTCGTAGTAGCGCAGCGTGCGCGGGTTGACTGCTGCTCGTCGGGCCATCTCCCCAATCGTTATCCTTGCCAGCACCGCGGTCAGTCTCCTAAGGAGTGGGGCTACATTTGCTATCTGCCGCCGGCGTCCCTGGACAACGCCTCGTATACGGCGACCGTCACGAGGCCGTAGATGAGATGGGGAATCAGATCGGCCGCCCAGTCAGCGACGGCCCAGGTGCGGGGGTCACTGACGCCGGAGGCGGCGATCGGGATATCGCTGGCGGCCATGGCGGCCAAACCCAAGCCGATGCCGGCCAGAGCCGTCGGAACTTCGTCAATTTCCTCCCGAGCCAGGGCGTAGGCCGTGCCCACGCTAAGGCCGGTGACGTAGCCCAGGAGGGCGCCCACTCCACTCCGACGATTGCTTGCCTTCTCGTCGGTAGCGCCGCTGCCGAGGGCCGGCAGCCCGACTTTATCGGCCAGAACGCCAACCAGTTTCGCCGGCGTACTACTCGATGGCCGGCCACGGAGCGCCATATCCGCATAGGTGGCGATATCGAGGGCGATCGTGCCGCTCGCTCCCGCCACGACGCCCCACAAGATTGCCTTGTTCATGGACATGACCCTTTCTGTTGAGGGCGGCGGCTGATCTTACAGGAAGCCGTTTTGCTGGAGCCAGGTGCGGGCCACGTCGGTGACGTTCTTCTTGTCGACTTCCACCTGCTTGTTGAGATCGACCATCACGGCGGTGGTCAGCTTGGCAGCGACCGGGGCCATCAGGGTGGCAATGGCCGGGTACTTCTTCAGCACGTCGGCGCGCACGACCAGTCCGACGTTATCCGGGGGAAAGAGCGCCTTGTCGTCCTGCAAGACGTAGAGGTTGTTGGCGGCAATCGCCGAGTCGGTGGTGAAGACTTCGCCGGCAGCGCACTGCCCGGCCGCGATGGGCGCCTCCGCCGTCGCGCCGATGTCCACATAGTTGGCCTTGGCGTAGCCGCCGGCGTAGGTCTTCTGCAGACCAGGAATGCCGTCGGGGCGGGTGCGGAACTCCGACATGATGCAAACTTTGGCATCGGGGTGGGCTTGGAGATACTGGCCGAATTCGGACAGGGTGCTGCCAAAGGTCGCCTTATCGGAGGCCTTGATGGCGATGCCGTTGGTATCATCCATCGGCGCCGGCGCGACCCAGCAGAGGTTATTGGCAGCATCCTTCTGCGCGCTGAGGTTGAACGCCGCATTGAGGTTGGTCGGCGGCTGATCGACACTCAGGAACTGCTGAAGCTCCGTACCGGTGTACTGCCAGAGCATGTCGATACTGCCGGAGCGTAGGGCCTGATCGATCACGGGGTCGGCCGCTTTGGTGGTGTACGTCACCTTGAAGCCGCCCTTTTCCAGCACCAACTGGGTAATGGTTGCCAGGAGTTCTTCCTCGGCGAACGGCTTGCTGCCGATAGTGACGGTTGCGCCGCTCGTGGCAGCGCCGGTTCCAACCGCACAGTTGCCCGCCGGTGGGGCGATGGTCGGCGTCGGTCCGGCGGCGGCCAGGGCGGCGCTCGATCCGGTGGTAGCACTGCCGGAACTGCTGGTGGCCGTCCCGCTGGCCGTCCCGGCGCTGCTGCTCGTGGCGCCGCTCGCGGTAGTGGCGCTACCGGTAGCCGAGCTGGTGGAGCTGGCGCTGCCGGCCGTCGTGCTCGTGGTGGCCGGCGCGGTGCTGGCGGAACTGCCGGTGGCGCTGGCAGTCGTCGCACTGCCGGAACTGGCGCTGCTACTGGCGTTGATCACCGAGGCATTGGCCGAGCTGACATTGGACAGGGCAGCACTGGTGCTACCTGACGTGCCGCCGCTGCCGGACGTGCCGGTGTTGCCGCAAGCCGCCAGGAGCGCCGCGCTCAATGCCAGGGTGATGACTATCTGCGGTCGTTTCATCGATCCTCCATTTACTTCCACGGTACCGGACGCCCGATTAGCCGGGTCGCGTCAATGCTCGCTGCTCCATAGCTAACCCCCAATCGAATAGCAAGGTCGGTGCCGCTTCCATGCGGCTACAGAACACCGGTTTGGCCCACGGCTTGCACGGTGATGAGGATGCCCAGGATCATCACGATAGCGGCGCTCGCGGCCGGGAGCAGGCGGCCCAGCCCAAGCTCCAGGCGGACGTGTGTGAAGAGCCCGCGCGCATAGACGAGCAGCAGCCCGATCCCCGTCAACACGCCGGCCAGACCCAGGCTAAAGGCGACGACGAGCACAATGCCGAAGGCGACGCGCTGGAGGGAGATCGCCGCGAGCAGCACGACTAAGGCGGACGGGCAGGGGAGGAGACCGCCGGAAATGCCCAGGGCCAGCAACCCCTTCCAGGTGATCTGGTTCGTCGCCGGCACAGTATGCGTGTGGCTGCCGGCGCCGTGGTCGTGTGCCATGATTGCCGTGCCGTGGTCATGCGTCTGGTCATGATCGTGAATGTGATCGTGCTCTTGCGCCTGGTCATGATCGTGGGTGTGACCGTGATCGTGCGTCTGGCCGTGGTCCTGATGATGGTCATGCTCAATATGTTCATGATCCATGTACGGCCGGGGAGCGTGAGACGTAGCAGTGAAGGGAATCGACTCTGACGCATCGGGACCGCGGCCGACAGACGGCCTGTCTGCTCGCCCCAGGTTGACCGGGACGCCGCCGCTCGGCGCACCGGCAAAGGCAAAGCTCGACGCCGCAACGAGTGGCCTGGCCAGCAGATGGTCGGTAGCTTCCTGGTCATGCGCCGTTGACGACGTGGAAGGGCGGCTGAGCGCCGTCCTTAAGCGGACGAATAGAAGCCAGGCGCCGATAATCGCCACGAGCAGACCGGAGATCGTGCTGAGCCAGGGATAGAGGCGTTCAGGGACGATATAGCGCGAGGCGAACAGCGTGATGAGGCCGAGCGCGAACACGCCGGCGGTGTGGGTGACGGTCACCGTCATGCCAAGGAAGGCCGCGTGGCGAGCGGTACCACGAGAACCAACGAGATAGGCGCCGACGATCGTCTTACCGTGGCCCGGTGACAGGGCATGAACCCCGCCGAGCGCCATCGCCGCCACCAGCGCGAACAGAATAAACGGCAGCGAAAGAGTTTCCCGGCTCACCAGCGCGGTGAAGGCGTCGGTCGCCACCTGCAGGAGACCAACGCTCTTGCCGCGCGGCTGGAGCAGGTTTGCCGGCGTGCCGGCGGGCGCAGCGCTCGCGCCGGGCGCCGCCGTGAAAGCGAACTGGGCGCTGCGGACGTCGAGCGGACTGGAGAGCATGTCCTTCGGATAGTTGCGCAGCTCATCGCTCTGATCAACGGCCGTCACCGACGATTGGGAGAGCGCGGCGCCGTCGGTGGCGCGGACCACGATCTCCTTCCAGCCGAGGCGGTCGGAGTAGTTATCATCGCGAAAGCGAATGCCGCCACCGGCCGGAGGGGCGGAGGTTGACAGCGGCGCGCGGAACCAGGCGGTCACCCGCAGTAGGGACAAGCCCCCCTGGCCGGGCGGGAAGCTCAGGGTGGTGGTTCCTGGTTCCAACTCCACCGGCAGCGCCTTCCCAGCAAGCGTCAGATGCAGATTGGCGCGCAATTGCTCGACGCGGGCGACGAGGAAAGCTTGCTTCTGCTGGTCCGTCGGCTGACCGCCCGGTTGCAGTTTGGCCATGTCCTGGTAGGTGGGGATTTCCGCCTCGTCCAATACATAGCGGATGCGGATCAGGCCCGACTGCACTTCCAGGCGGCTGTATCGATTGATGGTGAAGTTGCCCAGTGGGTGGGCGGCGGCGATGGCGGGGAAGGCGAGGGCAAAAAGACAGAGGAAGGGGACAATCAGCAGCGCGCGCCTGGTCATGTGGTTGCTTCCTTCCATCGGAATCGGGCTAGCTCCCGAGCGCTGCCCTGGCGACTCGCGCCTGCAATGGATCGAACTGGGGGTTGAGCGCGAGCGCGCGCTGGAGGTAGTCGCGGGCAGATGCCGCATCACCGGCCCCACGTGCCACCATGCCCGCGTGATAGTAGAGGCGCGCATCCCGTGTGCCCAGACGAAGCGCCTGCTGCATCGCCGCCTGCGCTTCGGTCACCTTGCCCGCCTTGAGTGCCGTCCACGCCACCGTGTCCGCACCGAAGATGTCATGCCGCACCGTGTACTCCTGGGCGGCATCGGCATACCCTTCGGCCACATTCGTATCGTGGTCGGCACGGAAGAGCGCGAGCTCGCGGTTATAGAGCATGCCATTAAGCGCGCTGAGTCGCCCGATCTGTTCCACCAACCCGTACTGACTCGCCGCGTCCTTTTGGCGACCGGCGAGGGAGTACAGGTCACCCAGCGCGCCCACGAATAGGGGATACGGCAGCAGGCGGACGACCTGCTCGTACTGCTTGATGGCGTCCGGTAGGTCGCCCCGCGCGGCACGGACGCGGCCGAGTGAGGCGAGCGCGTTCGGGTAACCGGGGAAGGTTGTCAACGAGTCGCGGTAGTGCCGCTCGGCTTCCGGGAGGTCCCCGACGGAGAAGAAGACCGTGTCGCCCCACTGCCAATGGCACCAGGCGACAGTCTCGCGGGGCGGCTCTAGCCCGTGCAGCGTGAGCGCGAGCGACGAAAAGAGCCGGCGTTGCGCGAGGTCTGGATCGCCCTGCAGGGTAGCGACGCGGGCCAGGCGCGTCAGCGTTCCGACGCCGGGATCACGCGCTGCCAATTGCCGATACGCCGCGTACGCCTGGTCGTAGGCGCCCAGTTCGAGCAAGTTGTCACCCAGGATGCCGTATGGCGCGGCCTGGTCGGGCGCGAGCTCTACCAAGCGGAGGGCGTGGTCGCGGGCAGTAGCGAAATCGTGCATGGCGTACTCTGCCCTGGCCAGTGCGGTGAGGCCACTGATGTTCCGTACGTCCGGTACCGCCTGCAGCGAGCTTTGCGCGAGGGCGAGCGCGCGCACGAGGGAGTCTATATTCCCCGTATCCCGCAGGCGTTGCAGGTGATAGCTGGCAAGACGGGCGGCGGCGTCGGCGTCCTCCGGGTCACTGCGGAGGCGATTTTCCAGGAAGCGGATGGCCTGATCGGACGCAACGGTATCATCGAAGAGCGGCGTGGCGGGCGGGAGGTCCGACGCGCGGGGCACCCGACTCTCGTCCCGGAGAGGCTGCGGGTGAGGGAGGAAGGAACTCCCCCAGTCGACGGCGGTCCGCAGGGACAGCAGGCCAACTCCGAAGGCGCCGGCCCGGATAAAGTTGGACCGCGAGAGAACGGTAGTTTCCAGTGCCTTCATTTCCACCCTGTCGGTTGGTTACAAACAGGGCCGCGATCGCAGTCGCGGCCCTGTTCACGGTCACGTATTGGGCATTACTGACGGGTGCGATCTTCCGGGCTGTTGCCCGGGCCGAACGGCTGGACCGAATCGGCGAGGAAGGGGAAGGTATTGTAGAAGGGCACGTCATTGGCGTTGACGTTGTCGCCCAACGGTTGTCCGTTGTTGATCAGCGTGAAGGTGCCATCGACGACGTCGTCCGTCAGGCGACGGCCGCCCATCTTGCCGAAGCCACCGTCGGGGTTGTTCCCCCCTTGCGGCCCCGTGTTCGGCACGGTGAGGTCCAGGCGCAGGATGTCGCCCTTCGTCACGATCGCGTCCAGGAGCATTTTGATGTGGGCGTCGTCGGTGCCGAGGTTCTTCAGGGACTGGGTGATGTCGGCCTTGAACTTCCCGTTGGCATCGTCCATGGTCGTAGACGCGTTGTACTCGTTCTTCCGCCCCGGCGGGATCAAGCCGTTGTTGACCAGCGGATTCCCGTCGCGGTCGATGGTTTTCCAGTCGCCGGAGCCAACGACCTCACCGTTGGACATGATGGTCTGGGTCGCCCGGCGCTGCGTCAAGCCGTTGAGACCGATAATGTTTGAGCTTCCGCGCAGCATCGCCGCCGGCACGCTAATGACGGTTGATAGCACGCTGAAGCCGGCGTAGGTATCGCGGCCGCGCTCACCCAGGATCGCCTTGTTGGGGTGGCCGGGATTTTGCAGCGAGGAGGCGACGAAGCGGTTCGCGCTCGTGTCGTCCAAGAAGAACGGATCATCGGTCAAACCGGCGTAGAAGGTTGCCCCGCTCACCGGGTCCGTCGTGATCACCCGCTTCGGCGCCACAGCCTCCTGATTTGCCGCGGTCGTGCTTGCGCTGAATTGCCTGCCGTTGGGGAGCGTGATAGTGGCGACCTGGAAGGTCGTCCGGCCGAGACCCGGGGAGTAGTTGACGTCGATGAACAGGTCGGGGGTGGCATCGCCGGTGTTCTCGATCTCGAATCGGTAGCGGATGTTGCTATCGAAGATGGCCTCGCCGAATATCTCGCCGGGGACGATGAATCCCTGGGTGGTCATCATGATGACGACGCGCGAGTTGTCGTTGGGGTCGAGGAACATATATGTGTCGGCGATATCAGCGCCGCGGTCCTGGGCGACCGCCGGCGAGTCAATGTGGTCGGAGGCTTGGACCCCAGAGAAGGGGATCGCCAGGCCACGGAGGGCCATCGCCGTCATCGCTCCACCGAGGGAGAGGCGGACGATGCTCCGTCTTGAGTACAACACCAACTTGTCTCCATTTCCCTTATACGATCATGCCGACGCTCAGCGCCAGTACGGAACCCGTTGCGTGAAACTAGCTGGCAATAATCAACGTGCGGGTGAACAGCGGTATAAATTGGTAAATAGGGCCTTATGCTAGTTGATATGTGACGGGGGCGCGCCTCCGGTGTACGCTGGTGGTTGTTGCAACGCCAGCCAGGCACACCGGAGGTACGCCCGAATGATAGACGACTTTGACGATTTCTGCTTGT
>JBPCLN010000215.1:0-18281 GCA_051003235.1 Chloroflexota bacterium
TGTATAGACACATGTCTGGACACGCATCCGCCGCAGTTCAATGAACGACGCCGCGGCGGCAGGGAGGTTGGGAGCGACTGTGCGCCCTGCGCGATGACAGGATGGCTTCGTTACGGTGTTGGACCTAGCGCGGTGATCTGGCTTCCGATGTAGGCGCCGCGATGACGTCTGCCGGTCCGGTCGTCGTCGCACCGATCGGTTGGGCGCGGTAGCCAAGGGCGTCGGGCAATTGGACGAGCAGGCCCTCCAGGACCAGCGCGACGATGGCGCCCACGACGACCGGCTGGGAGGCCAATTCGGCGATCGTCGCCGGTAGGTGGGTCATGAGCGGGTCACCCAGGGCGGGGATGCCGGTGCCGAGCATCACGGCAAGGCCGCCAACAGCGATGTGGCGCGAGGTGTCCGGTGTGCGGGCCAGGGCGACGACGCCGGTGAAGATCAAGGATGCCGCCGCCGGCAGGAAGATGCCGCCGACCACCGGGTCCGGCGTCGCCACCAGCGCCGCCCCCAGCTTGGGGACAAAGGCCAGCACCAGGAAGATCACGCCGGCCACCGTCACCGGGTGGCGACTGCCCACGCCGGTCAGCTTGAGCAGCCCGACGTTCTGGGCGTAGGCGGTGGTAGCGAAACCGCCGAAAAGGGCGGAAATCATCGAACCGGCCGCTTCCCCCGCCATACCCAGGTTAATCCGGCGATTCGTGATGGGCGTCTGCACGATTTCCCCCGCGGCATAGTAGACACCTATCGCCTCAATCGTCGCCACGACAAAGGCGAAGAGCAGTGCCGCCGTGACGCCGGCGTTGAACTGCAACCCCCCGTAGGGCAGCAGTTGGGGGATGCCCAGCCAGGGTGCGGCGGCGGCCGTGGTAAAGGACAACCGGCCGAAGCCGGCACTCACAATGTCGCCCACCAGCAGCCCCCAGAGGAAAGCATAGGAGCGCAGCGCGCCGCGCCCGAAGCCGCTGAGCAGTACAACCGTCAGCAGGGTGGCGGTGGCGATGATGAGCGTCGGGGGCGACGCAAAAGTCGGCGCCTTGGTGTCGCCGCCGAAGTACTCCACGAGGGTGAACTGGGCCAGGGCAATGCCCACCAACAGAATCACCGCCCCCGTCACTGCCGGCGTAAAGAGCCGGCGCAAGCGGCCGATGATGCCGGTCACAGATAGCAAGAAGATGATGGCGCCGCCGATGAGCAGGCCGGTGGTGGCCATAGCCAGTTGGCCCGCCTTGCCGAAGCCGATCATGAGGCCGTCAAAGGCGGCGGATGGTCCCTCCACCACCGGCAACTTCACCAGGCGGGTGGACTGGACCAGGGAGACCAGGCCGGCGGCCAGGAAGATGGCATTCACCAGATTACCGGCTAGCGCCACGGGCAGACCCGCCACCGCGGCGACAAAGACCGGGTCCAGCCAGACGTTGGACACCAGCACATGCTGCAGACCCAGGGCGAGGTTCTGGGGCAGGGCGGGGCGTTCTTCCAACCCCAGGGTCAGACCCGTAGGCCGGACCAATGACGTTTCAGGCATGCCAATCTCCCTCCTTTGCGACAACGGGGTGCGCGATCCCCAATAACCCGGCCTTGGGACGCCCGAACTCCCAGCGGCCGGCGCTGCTCTCCGGTTCCAGGTCGGTAAAGCGCAGGAAATCCAGCAGGTTGAAGCGCCCGTCGTGGTGCCAGGTTGGCGGCGGGTCGCCCATTTGCCCGAGCGGGCAGACCCGATCGACGCCTGCCTCCGCCAGCAGTGCTGCGACCGTCGGCAGACGACCAGGTTCGGCCGCCACCCCGGTCGTCTGAAGGTAGCCGCGCACCGGCGTCAACAACGCCGGGAGTGTAGAAACGCCGGCCAGGGGCTTCACCCACACCGTTCGATTCAGGCAACTGGCGCTGAACATCGGGTCATCCTCGACGAGTACACACCAGTCGTCGTCCGGTGCGCCAAAGACGGCCCGCGTCGCTTGCTGCAATGGCAATTCATCTACCACAGCGTCCCTATGGTCAGCAGGCGCCTGGCCCTCTGCCGGCGCTTCACTGGGCGGCGCTGCGAGTGCTGCTCGGAATGCTTGCTGCCGGCGGAGGTCCGCCACCCGCCCCCGTTCTTCCGGCGTCAAGCGACCACGCGGGACGACCGTGCTCCAGCGGTCCAACGCTGTGGCCAGCGCCTGGCCGAAGCGCATCGCGTCGACCTCACCACCCGCTTCAACGTAGAAGAGGTGGGGCGATAGGCAACCCTGTTGATCGAAGCGGGCGACATCGTAGGCCGCCCGTTCCGCCAGATCGCCGAGCTCGGCCAGGCCCAGACGCTCCCGCGTCAGCAAGCCAAAGCTCAGCTTGTGACCATAGGCAATCAATCGTCGGTCAGGGCCGACCCGCCTGCGCACCGCGGAAATGGCCTGCTCGCTGCCGTAGGCCACCACCACATCGGCCTGATCAAAAGCGGCCGCGGCCGGCGACCCCTCCACCGCCGCCTCGCTGCCCGGCCAGTAGGTCAACGCCAGGCCGGCCGCCAGTTGCGGGTCAACGTCGGCCAGCGAGCGGGCGAAGAGTGCCCCGAACACCGGCTCTTCGGCTGCCACCTTTCCGAGGCTGGCGGCCTTGACCAGCGTCGCGGCGACCAAACTCTGGGCCGGTAAGCCGGGCATATTGCCGGCGAAGCTATGCAGCACCAGTGCCGGCCCGGTAGCATGCGTCCAGCCGATCGCCGCCAAACGTGATCGGAACCCGTCGAGCATCTCCGGGTCGCCCAGTTCGTCGCGCAGCAGCCGGCGCAGATTCTCGGTGCGAAAACTCGCCAGGTAAGCGGCGAGCCCTTTGCGCACGGCCGGCTCCGGATAGCCGGTGAAGGCGGGGATCAGCCGGCAGGCCCGGTGTAGATAGGGAGAGAAGGGATCAAGCCAGCGATTGACCGCCGCCCCCAACCGCTCGGCGATCTGTTCCACCGTCAGCCGGCGCAGATAGTCCCGTTGCACACAGCGTAGTCGGTCCACCAGCGCGGCGACGTCGGTCACTGTCAAGCGCGGCGCACGGGCCACGACATCGCTCGCTTCCACGGTCCACCAGGCCGTCTCGGCCGATGGCGTGTAACCGGGGAGCCAGAAAGCGTCGAAGGTCGTCACGCCGACCCTCGCGTCGCGATCAGCAACTCGTCCATGGCGATGGAGCAGCCGCGGGCCTGAGAACCGGCGACTCGCCCCAGGATTTCCATTCCCCCACCCGCAGCGACACCCAGATCTTCCGTCAGGACGGTAGCGACGGAAGCCCAATTGGCCAGGTCCGTGTGGCAGAGCACGCCCACCTCGCCTTCCGGCAGCTCCTCCAGCGTCTCCGGATCGAGCACGCGGGTCCGCGCCCAGGCGGGGACGGTCTTGTGGCGGTACCTTTCTCCGGCCCGCGGCGGCGAGCCACTCCTCTCCTCTTGGAAGGGGGTTAGGGGCGCCGTCGTGTCGCGCAGCACGGCATCCAGGAACTGCGTGGAGAGCTCCGTGAGGCCGTACATGTTGATCTGGTGGTCAGAAGGAATGCCAAGGCGCGCGGTCAATGCCGCTCTGAGCTCGTCGCGTGCGATCTCGCGGGAGCGGCCCTTGACGCCACCGGTATCCATAACTCGGCTGCCGGCAGGCAAGCGGCATTGCCTGCCGGCCTGCGCCATGTAGTCGAGCAGATGGACGAAGGCGAAGGTCGTACCGACCAGGCAGATGGGCCGGCCAGCGTCCGCCAGCCCCATTATGGCCACCAATAGCCGGTCCTGCTGCAATCCGTGCTCATCGACAAAATGGGCGCTGCCTGCGGCGCCGTAGGTGTCGAGCATCAGGCCGAGGTAATGCGCCAGCGAGGAATGCGGCAACGCTGCCGGTGGCGGATTGAGCACCAGCAACGGCAAGGACGCCCCATCGGGAAGGACGTGCGCGGCGAAGTTGGCTCTCGCTGAGGCGTCGTAGACGGCAAGGTCGGGGTGATAGTGCCGGCTGCGCTGTTCCGGCCGGGTGGTACCGCTCGACATAAAACAGGCTACTGCCTGTTCCACCGGCGCGGTGGCCAGCGTGGCCTCCTTGAAGGCGCCGATCGGTACCACCGGTATTTGCTTCCAGTGCGTAACCTGCTCCGGCGTCAGCCGCCGGTAGTCGCAAAAGCGCCGGTAAGGCTCGTTACGCTCGTACTGGAAGCCGAATTGGGCCAACGCCAGGACGTTGAAGGCAGCATCGTCGCCGGCGAGCGGTCCGTCCACACCCTCGGCGATGACGTCGAGGAGCCGTTGCGGGAGGGGAGAAACCTCTCTCTCTGACTCTTGCCCACGTCGAAGACGTGGCCGAAGGCCCGCGTCGGGGAGAGAGAACGCAGTGGGATTATCGGGGGTTTCCGGACGAATTTGATCGGCAACCGAATGGGCGGGGAACCGTTGGTCGAATTGCGTTCCTTCTCCTCGCGTCGGGCCTTCGGCCACGTCTTCGACGTGGGCAAAGGTCTGGTGGAGAGGTTCCCCCGGCCGCACTATCGCTCGGCCGATCAGCGTCCCGGCGCGCAGGGCGGTAAGCGCTACGTTGATTTCCTCCAGGGGGTAGCTCCGCCCGATCACGCTGCGCAGTTGCCCGGCGGCGGCGAGGTCAATCGTCTCCCGCAGTTCAGCCAGGGTGTTGCCGACCGCGCCGCGAACCTGCAACTCGCGCAGGACCAGCCAGAGGGGCGACACGGAGAATGGCTCGCCGCCATAGCCGGCGAAGACGAGCCGACCGCGACGGGCGAGCATGCGCGGCGCGATCGCCATCGTGTCGGCCCCGGCGACGAGATCGAAGACGACGTCCGCCCCCGCCTCGCCGGTGTGGGCGTAGACGGCAGCGAGCGGGTCATCGCTGCCAGCATTGATGCAGATATCCGCGCCGAGTTCGCCGGCAAGCGCCAGCTTCGCCGGTGTGCGGCTGATGGCCAGCACCCTAGCGCCGGCCAGTCGGCAGATCTGCACCAGATAGAGGCCGACACCACCGACGCCGTACACCACCACCGTCTCGCCGGGCTGCACCGCCGCTACCGCCCGCGCGGTGTGCAGCGCCGTGGCTCCGCCGCAGGCCAGACCAACGGCCTCGTCGTCGCCAAGAGCATCGGGCAACGGCAGCAGGGAGCGAAAAGGGGCGACCATGTACTCGGCGTAGCCGCCGTCGGCGGTGAACCCGAACTGACGCGCGACGTTCGGGCACAAATTGTCGTTGCCGGCCTGGCAGTAGGGGCAGGCGCCGCACGGCACGTAGTAGTACAGCAGCACGCGCCGGCCGGCGGCGGGGCCGCCCTCGCCACGCGCCTCCACCACTTCGCCCACCACCTCGTGGCCGGGCGTCAACGGCACAACGCCAAGATTGAGGACGCCATCGAGCATGTGCAGCTCGGTATGGCAGATGCCGGCGGCGCGAACGCGCAGCAACGCCTCCCCGATGCCGGGCGAGGGGACCGGCACCTCTTCCAGGCGCAAGGGCATACCAGGGCCATACAGACGTGCGGCCCGCATGTGGCTAACCACCACCGTCGCGTCTCCTCTCCGGGATGAGCGGAGACGTCAATATCCTGCCGGCGCTGGTTGTTCGGCACAGCGCCGCCGTGGCGACCTGCGGTTACGTGAAGCGACCACAATACAAATGGCCGTCGCAGCGCAACGCGCAGCGACGGCCACCACTGATAAGGAGATCGTCGTCCGCATTCCCTACGCTCGTTCTGACGAGATCAGGTTCCAGGGGTTGGTGGTCTTGATACCGCCTCTCAGCTACTCGCTCCCCCTGCGGAACACACTATGTAATTGTGCTGTGCAGTGTAGGGCGATCAACGGCCGAACGCAAATCGGGCCGCTGGACCGGTCTGGTCCGTGCTACCATCGCCGGGGAAGGAAACGTCAAGTGAGTACGCAAGCAATTCGCGTGGGCGTGATTGGAGCGGGACGCTTTGCCGAACAGGCCCACATTCCCGGTGTGCAGGCGCACCCGGATGGCCAGGTGGTGGCGCTGTGTGCGCGCAACCGCGAACGCGCCTCGGCCCTCGCCGCCCGTTTCGGTGTTCCGCGTGTCTACACCGACTACCAGGAGCTGCTCGCCCAGCCGGATATTGGCGCCGTCACCATCGCCGCGCCCGACGCGCTGCACCTGCCGGTGGCCCTCGCCGCGTTGGCGGCGGGGAAGCACGTCTTCTGCGAAAAGCCGCTGGCGATGGATGCCGGTGAGGCGCGCCGTCTGGTCGCCGCCGGCCAGCAGGCCGGCCTCGTCAACATGGTCGCCTTCACCTTTCGCTACACACGGGCCTTGCTGGCGATGCGCCGGCTGATCCAGGAGGGTACGTTGGGTACACCATTCGCCGTCAGCATGCAGGTCCATTGGGGCGGCGTCGGCTTCCCGCGTGGCTCGCTCAGTTGGCGGGAAACGGCGGAGGCTTCGGCTGCTGGGATCTGGGGCGATGGCGCCTCCCACCTGTTCGATGCCCTGGCCTACCTCCTGGCGCCGGCGGAGGAGGTGTGTGCGCAGATGCAGATCGTCCCGCGTGAGCCGGGCACGGAGCAGCCGGAGAGCGTCGACCACGCCACCTGCCTGGCGCGCCTGCACCTCCACGCTCAGGCAGCAGCGGGCCAGGCTTCCGCTTTCAGCGACCGGGAGGCCGGGACGGTGCACGCCTCGCTCCTGACGAGTCGCGTGGACACGCCGTATGGAAACGGCGACGAGATTCAGGTCGTTGGCACCAACGGCGCCGTCAACGGCGCACTCAACCGGGGCGCCCGGGAGCGGCTCAGTCTGCGCCGGGCGGGCGGACGCGCCTGGGAAGAGGTGTCACTTCCGCCCGACGCCTCCACCGACGAGCCCCGCGCCCTCACGCGCATGTTGGGCGCGTTTGTCGACGCCGTCCAGCGTGGCCGGCCCGACCCCGATCAGGACCCCGATTTCCGGGCCGGGCTCCACGCCCAGGAGGCCATCGACGCAGCAACGCGATCGGCCCGCCATAACCGCTGGGAAACGGTACGCTCGGTAGAACGCGCCAGGTAGCCTTGAGCATTCTGGCTTTCAGCACAGATCCCTCGGCGTTCGGCCGATATTGAAGCCGACGCCGACATGATGCCGGGGCCGCATTGGTTAGAAGGCCGATCAGCGGTCGTACATGATAGCAAGACGGGTGATGCCATCACCGACATTGATCTCGTCCAAGGCGCGACCCTGTGGGAGTTGAAGTCCGCGACATGGGCGGCAGATCCGACCGCATGGGCCAACAAGCACATCATCGACAAGTTCGAGGCGTATTTGCGAGCAAGATCGAACATTCCGTATTATGAACACGCGGAGATCGGCGTTCGATTCCCCACCAAGCCGAATGATCCGGTTTTCCGGGCAGCGGTAGAGACTGCAGTGGCACAGGAGCGGGCGGCGCACCCCGATGTGACTTTTCACCTCGATTGGGGGAGCTGAAAATGGGCGTTTGGGTAGGATACAACGACCAAATGATTTGGTCGCCAAGTTTGAAGACCGGCCACCTGTTTGCTGCCGAGATCCAGGCGCTTGAGCACGTCGTCGGTCAGCCGAGCGGCATCGTGACAACCATGAGTGACACCCTTGAGATCGATCCGCCAGCGTTTGCGGCGTTCATTGATGCCGCGCTTCGGCTCCTGGAGGAGACCGACAGCGGGCCACTGCTCGCCATGACTGGCGGCTGTCTGGAAGTAGCGATCGCCCTCAACGCGGAGATCACGGGCCAATGGCCGGAAATGGCGGGTCCGCTGCAACCGCTCGTGCGCCGTGCGCGGAAGGTCATGGGCGCCTTACCGGCCAGGGTGGTACCGGCGCTCGTCTAAGCCAAATGGAGTTCAGTTAGGCCGGCTACTGCCGTCAGGCTGGGAACAGGTCTGCAGCCCAACAGCCGCGATGCCCTGTCAACCTTTCGTCAGCTGGTACCCCAGCGTCAAAACCGCCCGTCGCGCTGCTCAAAGTGGGTGGGCTTATCGAGGGTGGGGCCGCCGATCTGAACCCAGTGGGCTACCCAACGCAGGATTTGCTCCGAACCGGACGGCGTCATCCTTCGGCATGGCGCCGCCAGCGAGACGTACTGGAACGCGCATTCCTGTTTGTGGGTCGTACAGCCCTACCTCGTAGGCGGCGATGGCGCTCGCGGGTAACGGGAGGCGGTGGAGATCCCAGATCGGCTCTCCCGGCAGCCAGCCAGTAGTTGGAGCTGCGCCGCCGGCCGGCTCGCTGTCCGCTGCAGCAAGCAAGCCGCCGGAGGCATTGAGGGCATGGACGAAGACTTTGTAAGCGCGGGACGGCGTGGCAGTGGCCTGCCAGGACAGGGCGACGACGACGCCCTTCTTGCTCGGGAGCACCTGATAGCCGGCGAGTGTGCCAACGCCGGCAAACTGCGCGCCGATTCGCTTCGCCTCCCTCGAAGGCGGCGTCGCGACGGTCCCCGCCGGGAGCGAGAGGGGGACAAGAACGGCAAGGCCGGCCGCATTGGAGCCGCTGGCAGGCAACTCGCGGAGGGTATCTGGATCGTACACCAGCACGGCTAAACGCAGTCCTTCACTTCCCGTATCGGTGGGGATGGTGAGGCGGAGCGAACTATGGTAGCCGTCACCCGGGCGCCAGGTGGACATGGGGAACGGCGTTGCGCCACTCTCTTCCTGCGTACCGGCAATCGGCATCCCGTCGTGATTCAGCACTTGCAGCACTATCGCGTCGTTAGCCGCCGGCTGTCGCAGGACATGCCAGAACAGGTCGACGGTCACGTGCCGCTGCTCCTCCGTAAGCGTTTGTGGCGCTGGTATCGTCTGCAGACCGACTAACGCCAATGTATCGGCAAAGTGTGCTGGGACGGCCGAGCTGCCGCCCGGTGGGAGGGAATCGAAGCGTAGCACACGGATGCCGCCGTGGACGTCCGTCCATGCTGCCAGATAGCGATGTTGCAGCAGCCAGGTCCAAACCAGCCGGTTAGGGTCGGCGAGATATTCCTGCCAGAGCATGAGCCAGATCTGAGGATGGCCGGCGGCAAACACCGCGAGTGGTGGTAAGGTCGTAGCCGCGCTGGCCGGCAGTGTTAGTGGCAGGTGCAGCAACGCCCACCGTCCGCGCGCATAGTAGGGGAAGGCCGACGCAAAGTTGGGCGTATCGACGACAATGCCGGCGCCCGGCGCTGCCGCCGCGGCGACCAGTTGGACGGCGGCGCGGTTATCGTCGCGGGCATAAGCGGGCGCCGTGTAGAGATCATGCAGCGTAATGACAGTCGCGCCCGCCAGGGCGAGACCGAGCACAGCGCCAAGCGGGCGCCGGACGCGTGTCCGCAAGCACCAGGCAATGCCCAGCGCGCAGAGCAGGGCAAAAGGGGGCCAGGCCTCGATCAAGTACCGCGCGATGAAGTCGCGCTTACCGAGCGACAGCAGATAGATTCCCACCATTGGCACAAGCAACCAGCAGGGAAGGAGCCACAGGCGCTGCCGGCAGGCGGCAACGAGCCCGAGCGCCAGCAGGATCAGCCAGGGGATCAGCGCCACGTAGGCCGGTAGCTGAGTGCCGAGGAGGTAGCCCACGGGCACCCCAAGCGCGAACACCAACGCTGTCTGCTGCAGAATGGTGGCAAAGGCGCTGCCCGCCCCATACCCTGGACTGAGGTAGGTTTGGCTGCGCTGCAATGCGACCGGCACCCAGGGACTGAAAATGGCGACCGCCGCCACCTGCGATATCGCCCAGCGGGCGGGCGGCATCCAACGCCGCACCCGCGGCCCGTCAGTTGCTCCCTGCCGCTGTGCGGCCACATACCAGGCGACGTACCACACATTCAGGGCCAGGAAGAGGAGAGCCGCGTACAACTGCGTCCACAGGGCTGCCGCTTGCAGCGCCACATAGGCCGGCCACCAGCGGTCCTCACCCGTGGCAGCGCGCACGACAGCATAGGCGGAGAGTGTCGCCAGGGCCGCCAGGAGGGCGTACATGCGCGTCTCCTGGCCGTAGTACACGAGGAGGGGACTGAAAGCGCCGACGCCAGCACCAATGATGCCAACCCGCCGACCCGCGAGTCGTGTGCCCAGCGCGAACAGCGCGACGATCACCAGGGTACTCCACCAGGCGGACAGCGCCCGGACGGCAAACTCCGAAATTCCCGCGCCCCCTATCCAGCCGTGCAGGAGGCTGAAGTACAGCGGTGGATGCACGTCGTGTTGCGCGAGTTCAGGCACGAGTGCCGATAACGGAAGTTGGGCCTGGGAAACGCTCAGCGCCTCGTCATACCAAAGGCTCTGCCGGCCAAGCCAGAAGAGACGCAACCCCCAGCCGGCGGCGCAGATGAGCAGCATCGCCGCAACGGTGCGGACCCGGCGCCGTGCATCGTCCAGACCGCCGGTGGCCGGTGCGCCTCGCTTGTCATCATTGTCACTGGTCGTGGCAAGGTAACCCTGGCGCGAGCGGTCCACAGGGGCGGACGCCGAGGCGTCAAAACCGTCCGTCGCGCTGCTCAAAGTGGGTGGGCTTATCGAGGATGGGGCCGCCGATCTGAACCCAGTGGGCTACCCAACGCAGCATGCGCTCCAGGGAGACCATGGGGTAGCCGAATAGGCAGTGCGCCCGACCGGCATTGTTCAAGAGGGCGGTCGACGCTTCCACGCCGGCAAAGGTCGGCGCCGGTTTGCCCAGCAGGTCGGCGAAACGGCAGGCCAGGGCCCGCACGGAGACCGTCTCCGGGCCGGTGACGTTGAGCAACAGCGGCGGGCTGCTCGCGTAGGCCAGGGCGCGCAGCGCATGGGCATTGGCGTCGCCCTGCCAGATCACGTTGGCGTTACCCATCGTCACGTCGATGACGTCGTCATTCAGGACGTGCTGTGCCACGTCCAGCAGGATGCCGTAGCGCAAGTCGATGGCGTAGTTCAAGCGCACGATCACCACCGGCGTGCCGTACCGTTCGGAGCCGTGCTGGATCATGCGCTCCCGTCCCAGGCAAGATTGGGCGTACTCGCCCACCGGCGCGGGCGGCTGCTCTTCCGTCGCACCGCCGGACGTAACAGGAACGAGCGGGTAGACGTTGCCGGTGGAGAAGACAACCAGCCGGGAGTGCCGGTAGCGCTTGATGGTCACCATCGGCAGGTAGGTGTTCATGGCCCAGGTCAGCGACTCCGCGCCGGTCGAGCCAAATTTGCGCCCAGCCATGAAGACGACGTTGGGAGCATCGGGCAGGCGATCTAGCGCGCCGTCTTCGAGGAGGTCGCAGGAGATAGTCTCCACTCCGCTCCGCTCCAGGCGCTCCCGCAGGCCCTCTTCGCTGAAGCGGGAGACGGCAATCACCCTCGACGCCAGGCCGCCTTCCTGCATCGCCCGGGCGGCCAGCAACGTGAGGGTCGGCCCCATCTTCCCGCCCGCTCCCAGCACGAGCAGGTCGCCGGGGGATGCGCGGAGGGCCTCCACCACGGCTGGAGTGGGGGTAGTCAGGAGGTCATCCAACGCTGCGTCGTCGGCGATGACATCAGGGAGCGCTGTCACGTTGGTCCTTCCGTTCCACCAGCTACCGGAGCCAGTCGTCCAGGTGTTCAGCGACGAAGGTGTCGTCGCGCAGGTGGGGGTAGGCGGCGTACACCCGGTCGATCGCTTCGACCTGACCGGGCGACAGTTCCTCGCCTGGATCGAGGCACCAGCGCCCGCGCAGTAGCCCCTGCCGGCGCAGCGCTTCGTGGAGGCCGGGAATACAACCGGCGAAGCCATTGTCAACATCGAACAGGGCGGCGTTGGCGTCGGTGATCTCCGCCGCGCCGCGCACCAAGGCCGTCGGTATGCCTTCCCCCGTAGCGCGCACAGAGCGAATCTCGGCCAGCAGCTCGACGGCGCAGCGGGTCCACACCGCCCACTGTCCGAGCAAGCCGCCGGCGAAGTGGATCTCAACCGGACCAGCCGGCATAGCCACCCGATATTGCGCCACTAGATCGCCGACAATGTGATCGTCATTGCCGGTGTAGAGGGCGATATCACCGGCGCGGCCACTGCCCGCGACGCCGCGCACCACGTCGAGCGTCTGGTACCGATCGAACGGCGCCACTTTGATGGCCACCACCCGCTCGATGGCGGCGAAGCGTTGCCAGAAGGAGCGCGAGAGGCGCCGCCCTCCGACCGCCGGTTGGAGATAGAAGCCAAAGAGTGGTATTGCTTCGGCGACGGCGGCGCAATGCGCCAGCAGCATTTCATCGTCGGCGCCGGCCAGGGCGGCCAGGCTGAGCAGCCCGGCGTGGTAGCCGAGACCGGCCGCCAGCTCGGCTTCCGCCACCGCCTGGCTGGTCTGCCCCACGATCCCCGCGACCAGCAATGGCGTAGTTCCCGTGTGTGTAGCGTGCTCCCGCGCCGTTGCCGCCGCCAGTTCCAGCACCGGCGGGTAGAGGCCGACCGCCGCATCGTGGATCGCGAACTGCGTCGTGTGGACGCCAACCGCCACCCCCCCTGCCCCGGCCGCCAGATAGTAGCGGGTGAGGGCGCGTTGGTGCCGTTCGTCAAGACGCCGCCCGTCGGTGAGGGCCAGCGGGTGAGCTGGAATCACCATGCCGCGACCCAGCGCTTGACGCAGCGCCGCCAGACCCTTAGGCCCGCCCATCTCAGCCACCGACCGTTACTCTGCCGAACCGGATCTGGGTTTCCGGCATCGGTATTCACCCTTCATGCGCCCGGTTGCACTGCCCAACGGGACACAGTATATGGTCATACTCTGAGGATTGCCTACCATTACGGCCCAATGGGGCAGGACGGCGCCGGCGCCGCAACGGTGCAACGTACGGGCGGCGACCTTCGCCTGGGCTGGGCTGTACAGATCCCCATTGTCGAGACGGAATTCGGCACCGCCAGAGTAAAAGTTACCGCCGACCACCCTGAGAAGAGAGAGCACTTTCCACCATATCAGTGGATGCATGCTTAGTTCGCTAGCGGGAATGGTCCGACGCGCGGGATGAAGCGCAGGCTGGCGAGAGCTTGTTGCTGATCTGGGGCTAGGACACTGCCCGGCGCCAGGGCCTTATAGGCCGCACCACTACGGACCAGCATGATGACCGTCACCGGACCTGGTCCGGAAGCGAGGTCGCGCACCATGACGCCCGGCTTGCCGCCATAGTTGACCTTGATGCGCGGCGCGCCGGCCTGCGTGTCGCCTTGGAGCAGCTGATCCATGCAGGCCGCGGCGGCGCGGGCTTCGTTGGTGTCTGCCGTCGTGCCCCAAGAGGAGATGGATAAGCGGGTATGTGGGATGGCAGAACTGTAGAAGGCCATGACTCCGGGAGCCTCCTGGCCGGGCTTGGACTGCTGCCAATCCCCCGGCACGGTTAGGGCTACACCCAGCGCCAGGTCGCAGGCCGTCCCGGCCGGGCAATTGCCGGGGCCGGTCGGCAGCGGAGTAGGCGCCGGCTGACCGGGCGGCAGTACGCCACCGAACTCGGGGGGAGCGATCGGCAGACCGTCCGGATTCGGCTCCCAGGCGAAGCGCCGGCTGTTCAGCCGGTACTCCAGCCCGTACGGGCCATTAACCCAGGTGTGCGCGCCGTCGGTGAAGGCGGTGTGGTTGTCGGCCTTACGCCAGACTAGGAGGCCACCAGTCGTGTGCTACAACGCGTCCCCGTTGACCGGGTTGTGCTGTTCGTTATCCAGGCAATCGCCGACGATGGTCGGGATGAGGTTGTGGAGAGTCTGGAAACCGAGGACGAACTGGCAACTCTCGGCGTGGGCGAGCGGTATACGGAGCAGCAGCCACAGAGCCAGCAGCAGGATCAAGCAGGAACGCCGTAGGATTGGCATGAGAAATCGTCTCCTTGCGCACCAGTGTACCCCCGCACAGGTAGGGGTCGTTATCAAGCCATACCGGAGCTACCAGTTCTTGGTTGCGGCCATCTGCTGCTGCAACGTGGCAAAGCAGGCTGCTTTGACGGTCATGGCGTGCGGATCGACCAGCACTGCCGCGCAGTAGGGCTGGTTAGCGTTGTCGAAGACGAGCGGCGGGAGATCGGGGAGTTGCTCCCGCATGTCCCGGCTGACCTGCTGTTGCGTACCGGCGAAGATGAGCCCAGCCAAGGCTTCCGCCTGGGTGGTGAAACACTTCGTCTGCGGTGGCGTTGGCGGCGCGCCGGCGGGCTGCGCTCGACCAACGCAGTGCAGCGGTAAGAGGTGCGTCGCCATAAAGGGCCCTTGCAGGGGACCCGGAACGGCGCAGCCGGCAAGGGTGACAGTCGTCAACATAGCCAGCGCAAGAATCCCGCGTCGGAAAGACAATACTAACGGCATGAGGTCACCTACCTGGTTTGATCAGCGAACCACCCGGCGCTCCCTCGGCGCCGGCGAGAGTCGATGGCATCGTCCAACATGACACGGCCATCAGCACTTTGTGCCGCTGGTCCTGATCTTTGGTATCGGGACGCCGAGGACCTGACGCCGGTCATTAGCCAACCGTGGCGCCGCTGGTGTCCCGGCAGCCGGCGGGGATGGTCGATACCCGAGACCCTTCGGGAGCAACCTCCGTCGCGGGGGCGCTAGCGCCGCTTCGCTCGCCAGCGGCAGTGATCTGAGCCTCGCCGCCGGTGTGCAGGTTATTTGGCGCTTGTATGGTCGCGGTGAAGGCGCCAGCCGCGTCGGCGAACACCTGCACCGGTCCCAGCGTGATGGTTGCACACTGCACCTGGTGAGATGGCGACTGCGGGTTGCCCGTGGCGAGGGAATAGAGCGGCACGTACGTCCCGCGCAGCGTCACGGCCTCCCCGGCGGAAAAGCCACTGCTGACCACCCGGAACTCCAGCGGACCACGGACGTAACCGAGCGTGCTGTCAGTTATGCGGAGCTGAGGACCGGATAACGGGGACGGCGCCCTGCCAAGGTAGGCGTCAGGGACGACCGTCAAGCCTTGCGGGTTCGGCTCCCAGGGGAAGCGCACCGTGTTCAGGCGATACTCCAGTCCCTTGGGACCGTTCACCCACGTGTGGTCGCCGTCGGTGAAGGCGGTGTGGTTATCGGCCTTGCGCCAGACGAGCAGGCCCCGGGTGGTGTGCTGGAGGCCATCGCCGTTGGCCGGGTTGTGCTGTTCGTTATCCAGGCAGCCCCCCACGATACCGCCGAGCAGGTCGTGCATGGTCTTGAAGCCGAGAATAAACTGGCAGCTCTCCGCGTTGGCCAGCGGGACGGCGTGCAGGCCGAGCGTGAGAAGCAGTGCCACGGCAGCCGCGCCGCGGACGAAAGCAGGGGTATTAGACATTGCAGAGTCTCCATATCACACTACGGCGCGATCCCCCCTTGCCGGATCGTGCTCCGAAGTTTACCTTTTTGGCCTATCACGACATCGCTTCGAATCGTCCGCTCATAGCTGCGGCGGGCCGATGGACAGATATCTGTAAGCGTGGCGAGCTTCGTAACTCACCTGGCGGGTGGGAAGTGACCGACGCGCGGGATGAAGCGCAGGCTGTCGAGAGCCTGCTGTTGATCCGGCGCCAGCGCATTGCCCGGCGCGAGAATCTTGTAGGCGGCGCCGTCGTGCGCCAGGATGATAGCCGTGGTCGCGCCGGACAACCCGCCAGGGAGGCCGTGGACCAAGACTCCTGGCGCACCCGCGTAGCTTACCGCAAGGCGGGTTATCGGTCTCGGCAGCGCGCCCAATCCAGCCAGTAGCCGATCCATCCCCGCCGCCGCCGCACGCGTCTCGTCCGGGTCGGTCGTCGTGCCCCAGGAACCAATGACCAGGCGTATGATGCTGTCGGTGACAGCGGAATTGGCTGGCGGAATGATTAAGCCCAGTTCATGCGGTGGGCTCTTCCCTGGCGCGCTCTGCTGCCACCCCGACGGCAAAGCCAAAGCGATGCCAAGCGCCGTGTCGACGACGACGCGCCCAAGATTCACCGACGCATCCGGGACAATGGGCAAGCCGTCTACGTTTGCCTCCCAGGCGAAGCGCCGGGTGTTCAAGCGCTCCTCAAGGCCATGCGGTCCATTCACCCAGGTGTGGTAGCCATCAGTGAAGGCCGTCCAGTTATCGGCCTTACGCCAGACAAGCAGGCCGCCGGTCGTGTGCTGCAACGCGTCCCCGTTGGCCGGGTTGTGCTGCTCGTCCTCCAGACAACTGCCGACTGTGGCAGGGATGATTTCGTGGAGGGTCTGGAAGCCGAGGACAAACTGACAGCCATCGGCGCTGGCCATCGCGCTGCTACGCGAGGCGATCAGGAGTGCCACAGTGCACATCATTGCTACCAACCGTCGCAAGAACACAGAAACTCCTCTCTAGAGCTGTCCAGGCAGCGAGGATCCAATAGGCGGCATCGCCCTGGCAGTGAAACCCACCGCCGGTATCGCATGACCCTGTTGGGCGCCTATCTGGCTCTACGGATCATCGCACGCTCCGATCAGTGGCCATAAACCACCGTGGTCGCGGTGAGCGAATTATACACAGGGTACCAGCCTGTTGAAAAAGGGCGTGGGATCAGTGGTCGGTAGCTTGGGTGGCTTTGCGGTAGCATAGGTGGCGAGTTGTGGCAACTCGGAGCGATTTCACCGCCACGCGGGCTCTAAAGACGAGCAGAAGCGCCGAGGAAGGCCAAACTGGGGCCGTCAGGCTGCCGGATGGGGCGTCACGGCGGCCCCATCCGGTCGCTGAGAGCCAGCGCCCCAGGTTCTGGCCGGCCGCGATGAGCAGCCCTTCCATATTGACCTTCTCGAGACCACGGAGTCGAAACTTGCGCAGGCCGTGCCATTGTTTGGCCTCCGCGAACAGCGGCTCCGGCCAGACCTGGCGCTTGCGCATCGCTTTGGCGTAGGCCGGCGTCTCGTGGTAGGCACGCACCTGCTCCAGGACCTCCTCGTGCCAGGAGCGGCTGACGGTCCGCCCGCTCTCCCCCGGCGTGCAGGCGGCCTTCAGCGGGCAGGCGTTGCAGGTTTCCGCTTCCGCCCGGTAGAGCACGATCTCCCGCTCGGTCATCCGGCTAAACCGAGAGAGCGGCTGATCTTGCGGGCAGCGGTACTGGTCGTGTTCGGCGTCGTAGGTGAAACGGTCGGCGCGGTAAAAGGCCGACTCACGATCATGGAAGTCCCGCAGCGGCAGCGCGGCGCGGATGCCGGCCTCCTCCAGCGCCCGGACGTTCTCGACCGTGCCGTACGTGGAATCGGCGACGACGCGTGTGGGGTCCAGTTGCCAGTGGAACTGCACCCGGCGCAGCAAGGGCAGCATGGCCTGGTTCTCCATCACGTCGGCCGGCGTCACCAGCGCCTGGAGGATGATGCGGGCCTTCCCGCCGTCCACCACATAATGGTCGTGGTAGCCTAAGACCGCTTTGCCGCTGCCGTCGGGGTGGACGGGCATCGCATCCGGGTCGGTGGTGCTTACCCGCTGGGCGGAGACCCGCAGATACCCGCCTTCCGGCGGGCGGTCCGGGTCGAGCCGGCACGTGGCAAGGAGATCCCACGGCGCATCGTCGGTCGGTGCCGACACGGCAACGGGCAAGGCAATAATGTTCGCCGGCGGCTCCTCCGCTGGTTCCGGTGTGGCGGGATCAGTCGGGTCTTGTGGCCTGGGTTCTGCAGCGGGGCTCGGTTCCGGACGGGGGAAGAGTTGCTCGATATGGTCGCCGACGACGTCACCCAGGCGCGGCACGAGCGAATCGATGTCGGCGTTGGCGCGGACGCGCGTGGCGTCGAAGAACAGTTCTTTGCCCCACACTAATCCTGCGTCCTGACACAGTTCTACGACGCGCTCGAAGAAGCGCTGGAAGGTCGCGCGGCCCAGGCGGTCCCGAATGCGGGTGAGGCTGGAGTGGTCGGGCAGTTCCTCATCAAGGTGGTAGCCGAGATACCAGCGGTGCGCCAGGTTCAGGCTGGCCAGCTCGATGAGCTGGCGCTCGGAGCGGAGGCCCTCGAAGAAGAGGATGAGTTGGAGCTTGAAGAAAACGACGGGATCGATGGCGGGACGGCCGTTGGCGGCGTAACGGTCCTCGACCCAGGCACGGACGAAGCTCAGGTCGAGTTTGGCATCGAGATGGCGGTAGAAGTTGCCGGCCGGCACGAGTTGCTCCAGCGATCGTCGGATGGGACGATCAAGATCACGGACTTTCTCTGGACCGAGCATGGCAGGATTCCATCCTTATCGAGGCGGCAGCGGAGCGGCCCGGCCGCTCCGCAGGAGGTGCACAGCCACCAATTATTGTACGGTTGCGCCGCCCAGTACCGCCGGCGCAAGACGGCGTCTTGGCCGGCCCCGGCTCGGCTGCTACACTGGTTCCATAATAAGCGTTATCGGGCCAGTTTCGGCAGGGCGCGGTCGGTCCCGCTGCCTGGCAGCGCCGCCGCATCGCCGGAAAA
>JBPCLN010000216.1:0-5146 GCA_051003235.1 Chloroflexota bacterium
GCAACGCTGGACGATGTCTCAGCACTGGACCGCCTCCAGCGCGCATTGCCGGGCGGCCTTGGAGCGGTGCGAGCGAGCTACTGCTACCAGTCGCCGGAGAGCAAGACGGTGCTTGCCTTGCTGACTATCGACGTGACCGAAGCGGCGGGCGACTTCACGGATGCGCTGCGGCAACTCGCGGCGGTCCCCGGTGTCCACGACCTCCGCCGCGCGGGCTCGGGACTAGGTCTGGCCGCCTCGGAGCACCACCGCTTGCAAGTGGCAGGGACGCAGATGGTGGTGATGGCCCGCGCGGTGCTCGGCGGCGTCTTCAAGAGTTTCGCCGGCAAGGTAAACAGGGACGTCATCTATCAAACCGGCGTGGAGATGGGCAAACTGGCGGCATCGGGGGTTCCGCCACTGCTCGAGCGCCTGGAGCGGCCACTCACACTCGACCTCCTGCGGCAGCGGCTGCTCGACTTCCAGGTCTTCGGCTGGGCCGAGCAGGTGCGCCGGGTATCGGTGCAGGAGTCGCTGCACGGCGAGATCGAGCTCGACAAGACCTTCGAAGCCGCGCCCTGGCAAGGCAAGGCGGGCGAGCCTACCTGTCACTTCCTGCGGGGCTTCACCGTGGGAGTCTTCTCCTTCGCCCACAACCGTGACTTCGCTTCGGCTGAGGAGCAGTGCCAGGGTAAGGGTGATGCGGTCTGCCGGATCAGCTTCCAGCCGGCGTCCTGATCCGGTGGCCGGTGTCAAATCCTGCTTCGATGGTCACGAACTTGAGAGAGCGGGCACGATCGTCCGATGAGGAGCTTCGCCTGATGAAGACGGCAGAGACGGACACTGCCGAGGCGGTGCGCCGCGTGCTCATTCTCGGCGGCGGCTTTGCCGGCGTCTACACGGCGCTCAGCCTGGAGCGTGAATTGCGCCCGGCCGACCGGATCGAGGTGACATTAGTGAACCGCGAGAACTATTTCCTGTTTACGCCGTTCGTCTGTGAGGTCGCGGCCAGCGCCATCGATCCGACACACGCCGTCAACCCGATCCGCCGCCTACTCCGTCGGACCCGGTTCGTCGAAGGGGAGATCACCGGCCTGGACACCGAGCGCCGCTCCGTGTCCGTTCGCCAGCCGGATGGGGGCGAGCGAGCCTATAGCTACGAGCATCTGGTAATCGCCCTGGGTGCCGGCACGGCCTTCTTCGGGATGCAGGACGTGCAGCAGCATGCCCTCACCGCCACGACCCTCTGCGATGCCATCCATCTGCGCAACTGGGCGATCGAGTTGCTCGAGATCGCCGCCGTCGAGCCCGACCCAGCCGCACGCACCGAGTTGCTGACGTTCGTCGTCGTTGGCGGCGGCTTTACGGGCGTGGAGATGGCGGGCGCGCTCAACGCTCTGCTCCGCCAGGCGCTCCGCGCGTACCGGAACATCGCCGCATGCGACGTCCGCGTCATCCTGGTGGAAGCACTGCCGCGTTTGCTGCCCCAGTTCAACGAGCGGTTGGCTCGCTCTGCTCTGGGCGCGCTGCGTTCCTGCGGTGTCGAGGTCCGACTCAACACCCGGATAGCGGGCGCGCGCGACCACGCGGTGCTCACGAAAGACGGCGAATGGCTCCCGACCCGCACCCTGGTCTGGGCTTCGGGCGTAGCTCCCCATCCCTTCGCGGCGCGGTTCGGCGTACCAACGGATGACCAGGGCTGGGTCACGGTCGATGCGCACCTGCGCGTGCCCGATCTGCCCAACGTCTGGGCGCTCGGTGACTGCGCGCATATTCCCGATCCGCAACGCCCGGGGCACTTCCAACCCGCCCTGGCGCAGCATGCCATGCGTGAAGCGCGCCACCTGGCCCGCAACCTCGCCGCCGTGCTTCGCGGCGCCCCAACGACGCCGTTCCGGTACCGGACACAGGGCCAGATGGCCACGCTCGCTCACTACAACGGCGTTGGCGTGATCGGCCCGATCAGCGTGTCGGGGATCCTGGCCTGGATCGCCTGGCGGAGCTACTATCTCTGGCGTCTGCCGCGCCTGGGGAAGCGCTTGCACGTCGCCATGGACTGGACCGCCGACATCCTGTTCGGGCGCGACATCTCGCAACTCCAGACCTATCGCACCACCAGCACCGTTACACACCAGGCGCCGGAGGCATCGACGAGCATGGCGGCGACGACGATACCGCCTCCCTCTCAGACTGGAGCGCCGTCCATCGAGGAGGGACGAAGGCAGGTGTCGGCAGAGAAACCACGCCATGATGGCTGACGGCACCAAGGGAGTTCGACATGGGGGTGCTGCGATGACCACCGGGCCAGCGGATTCCCGGGCGGGAGGACCAGCGATGCTTCTTGCCGGGGACATCGGCGGCACGAAAACCGACCTTGCGCTGTATACCCCAGCGGCCGGTCCACGCCTGCCGCACGCACAGGCAGAGTTTCGTAGCGCCGGCTACCCAAACCTGGTGACGATGGTGCGGGAGTTCCTTGGGCGAGTGAACCTGCCGGTTGACCGAGCGTGTTTCGCCGTCGCGGGTCCGGTGATGGCCGGGCAGGCGAAGATCACCAACCTGCCCTGGCTGATCGACGCGGCCACGCTGGCGCAGGACTTGCACCTCGGCGCGGTCCATCTGCTCAACGACCTGGAGGCCATCGCGGGCGCCGTGCCACTCCTGGAACCGGACGACCTGCATACCCTGAACGCCGGCACACCGGTGCGCGGCGGAACGATCGCGGTGATCGCGCCGGGCACGGGCCTGGGGGAAGCGTTCCTCACCTGGGACGGGACGCGCTACCGCGCCTACGCATCGGAGGGCGGCCACGCCGACTTTGCCCCGACCGACCTCCTCCAGGTCGGGTTGCTCCAGTCCCTGTGGGACCGGAACGACCACGTCAGCTTTGAGGCGGTGTGTTCCGGCCTGGGCATCCCCCACATCTATACCTACCTACGCGACCGTGGCTCCGCACCCGAGTGCCCAAATGTGGCGGCACAGCTTGCCACCGCCACGGATCCCACCCCAGTGATTGTCGAGGCTGCCCTCTATCCCAGCACGCCCAGTCCACTGTGCGCCGCCACGCTCGACACGTTTGTCTCCATCCTGGGGGCGGAGGCCGGAAACCTGGCGCTCAAGGTGCTGGCGACCGGCGGCGTCTACCTGGCGGGCGGCCTCCCAATGCGGATGATCCCGCTGCTGGACGCCGGGACCTTCAGGCAGGCGTTCCAGCGGAAGGGGCCCTTCGCTGATCTCCTGGCACAACTGCCAATCCACGTCGTCGTCAAGCGGGCCGCGCTGATTGGCGCAGCCCGCTACGCGTTCGCGTTGATGCTCACCGATAGCGAAGGAGGTAGTCATGGATAAGGTACGCATCACCAAGGGCAAGTATCAAGGGATCACGGCCCTGGCGGACGAGCGCGGCGTGATCGCCGCCGCCGCCATGGATCAGCGTGGCTCGCTCCGGCAGATGATTGCCCAGGCCCGCGGCAACGGTCGTGAGACCACTGCCGAGGATCTCACCCAGTTCAAGACCGCCGTGACCAGGGTCTTGACGCGCCATGCCAGCGGCGTCCTGTTAGACCCGGAGTACGGCCTGCCGGCGCTCCGGGTGAAGGCCCCCAAGACCGGCGTGCTTCTCTCGTATGAAAAGTCCGGCTATGACCCGGCGGCCAAGGGGCGCTTACCCGAGCTACTGCCGGGGTGGAGCGTACGCCGCCTGGTCGAGGCCGGCGCGAACGCCATCAAGGTGCTGCTGTACTACAACCCCTTCGACGAGGAACGCATCAACACGATCAAGCAGGCGTTCATCGAACGGGTCGGCGCCGAGTGCGCGGCACAGGACGTGCCGTTCTTCATAGAGTTTGTCACCTACGACGATGCCATCAGCGATGTGCATGGGCTGGCATTCGCGCGGCGGAAGCCGGCCCTGGTGACCCAGACCATGGCGGAGTTCACCAGGTCGCCGTACCGTATTGACGTGCTCAAGGTCGAGATCCCCGTCAACCTGGCGTTCGTCGCGGGGACCCGGAGCTGCGGGGGGACGTCCGCCTACACCCGCCAGGACGCCCTGCGTCTGGTCCGCGAGGCCGCGAGCGTCGCGACCAAGCCGTTCATCTACTTGAGCGGGGGCGTCACCGCGGACGTCTTCCGGGAATCGCTGGAGTTGGTCGCCAAGGCCGGGGCGCCATTCGCCGGTGTCCTCTGCGGGCGAGCGAACTGGCAGGGCGGCGTCCCGGCCTACGCCCAGGGAGGGAGCGACGCCCTGGTGGCATGGCTGGAGGAGGAAGGCGTCAAGAACATCACGGCGCTGAATGCGCTGCTGGCGGGAAGTGCCACACCGTGGTGGACGGTGTACGGTGGCAACGACCACATGGAGATCGTCGCGCCATGCGGCTCCTGACGATCAACAGCGGCTCTTCCAGCCTGCGAGTCGCCCTGTACCAGATGGACCGGGCGCCCACACTGGTCCTCTTTGGCCAGGCAGAGCGGATTGGCCAGCCCACCAGCCGTGTGCAGATCAGCGATGCGGACCACCACACCTTGCTGGAACGGCAAGGTGCCGTGCCGGATCACGACGCGGCGCTGCACCTATTCTTCTCCTGGTTGTGCCAGGAGCGACCGGGCCTCGTCCCGCAAGCGGCGGGGCATCGCATCGTCCACGGCGGCAGCGCCTACCGCGAGCCGCTGACCATCACCGCCGCGCTCCTCGCTGCGCTGCGGAACCTCGTGCCGGTTGACCCCGATCACTTGCCACAGGCCATTCGTGCCATCGAAGCGGTGAGCACGGCGTATCCCTCCATCCCGCAGGTCGCCTGCTTCGACACCGCCTTTCACCGCCATATGCCCCGCGTTGCCCAACAATACGCCTTGCCGCCGGCGTTCTGGGGCGACGGTATTCGACGCTACGGCTTTCATGGCCTCTCCTACGAGTCCATCATGCACCAGCTGCGCACCCTGGATCGCGTCGCGGCCAACGGGCGTATCATCATCGCCCATCTCGGCAACGGTGCGAGCATGGCGGCGGTACGTGATGGCGTGAGCATGGAAACCACCATGGGCTTCTCCCCGACCGGTGGGCTGGTCATGGGCACGCGGTCGGGCGACCTCGATCCGGGCGTGCTCCTGTATCTGCTGGAGGAACAGGGCATGCCGTTGCCGGCGGTCAAGGATCTGCTGAACAAGC
>JBPCLN010000217.1:0-2820 GCA_051003235.1 Chloroflexota bacterium
GGAGCCCCCAGAGCTCAAGGTTGAGCAAGGGCAGCAAGGCCGGGTTGCCGTCGCCGTTGGAGAAGGCATCGCGCAACGTGACGGTAGACAGGAACGTCCGGCCAAAGTTGACGGGCAAGCCATCCCACGTATTCGGCGCATGGTTCAACGTCCAGGTCGTCGCCAGCACGCCGTAGTCGGGGTTGTCGGGCGTCGGTGCTGTGGCAATCAGCGCCTGATCGGCGACGGGGAACGTCGAGTTGTTGAAACTGCGGTAGGGCAGCAGGCCAGGGTCCAGCAGGTTGACGGTGCGCGGGCTGCCGTCGGGGGCGACTTGCACAATCTCGCGTTGGAAGAACTGGGTTCGGAAGCCCCGAAAGACAAGCGTACGGCTAGTTGGATACCCGAAGGTGCGGATTCCGCCGCGGCGGCTGAAATAGTTCCATATCGTGTCATCGTCCACCCGGAAGCCGGTTTGGGTGAAGTATCTGGCATCGTGCGGTAACGGCGCCGCCGCCGGCGTCAACGGGATCAAGGCGACGGTATGGCGTTGCGTCGGCAAACTTACCGTTCCGGGACCGAGTTGGGTGCTGCTACGCAGTACTCCTGCGGCGTCAAAGCTTGATACATCGACGGCAAACGGCAAACGCAGCCAGGCCTTCATCTTCTCCGGGGAGTCGAACGACGTTCCCCCATAGACGACAATCTCGCCTGGCCCCTGGAAGACGAAGCTGTTGGCCAGACGCGGCAGGCCCAGGGCCGCCACCGGACCCGTCTGGTCGGCCGTGTACGTGTCGGCAAAGAACAGCTCCGGCGCATTGCCCGGGTAGACCCATTGGGCACGAAGGCCGGCGGCCGTATCCGTCGTCTGGGCGTCGACGACGGTGCCGCCGCCGTTGCGGAAGGCGCGCGTGGCGGCGATATCCGCACTTGTCAAGTCGCCGGGGCCGCGGGCGGCGACAATCAGCAGCTTCACGTGGGAGAGGTCCTCGCCCGCCAGCGTCCCGACCACCGCCGTGTTAGCGCCGGAGCGCAGCAGCGATACCAGATCGGCAAAGTTATAGCCGCGGTAGGCGTAAATGTCCGTCAGACGACCGGCGCCTATTTCCTGATCGGGCATGGCGTTGGGCGCCAGTATGAGCGCCTCCGCCCCCGGGCCATCGGGACCCTCCAGAATATGCCGAATGCCGGGCAGCGCCGCAGTCAGCCGGGTAAAGAGGACGGCGGGATCGTACACCGGAGAATAGGCGTCATTGTGTAGCCCCTGACCACGCACGTTATAGGCCCAGATGGCGATGCCGCGCAGGAGGCCGCCGCCTTGACGTGACAGGTCAGCCAGCATATGCAAGTTGGCAATCGCATCGCTGATATTGCTGGGGTCGCTGCTGCCCTGGCTCAGACCCCAGCTATTGCCGCTCGACCAGAGCCAGTATGGGCGGTGGTATTTGGCCGAAAAGTGGGCAAGAGTGCCCAGGAGCGCTCCAAGCGAGGTGACATCGGAGTCGTTCAGTGAGGACGTGGGGGGACCGTTGCGGATCTGAGTGTCCCAGGCCGGTTGAAAGTTCGATGGCGTATCGCGGAACAGATCCTCCAGGGCCGGCGCCTGCTGGTTATTGCGCGCCGGTGAACCGTCGAAGGTCAAAGTCACGGTGAGCGTTGGGTCGATCGATTGCCATTGCTGCGCCGCCCAGATGGCATAGTCATCCATGACGTGGGACTGAAAGGCGCCTAGTTGGGTCTCCCGCAGCTGGTTCGTGCCGACGTCCTCGAAACGATAGTGGTAGCGGTTCGTGAAGGTGGCGTCCGCCGCCGAGGAGTAGTCAAAACCGGTCGGCTCGTTGGAGATCATCACCATCAAGACGACGTCGCGGTACGGTGCAACAAATTGCTGCTCGATCCACTGGTCGTAGCGTGCCGAATCCGCCCGAAACTGCCCATCATACGGCGACGCGCTTTCGCCGCCGAAGTTGAGGATGGCGCCGTCCGGTCCCCGGCGCAGGCTATCCTGGTGGGCAGTGTCCCAGTTGGCGCCCATTTGCGTCTGATAGCCAACGGGCAAGACGAGTCGTAAGCCGACACTACGCGCCGCGTCGAGCGCCCGCTGCTGGGCGGCAATTATGTTTTGCGCAGCGGTGTAGTGGGGGTCGCTGGGATTGATCGCCGCGGCATAGACGGCGTAAGATAGCCCGACCTCCCGCGCGTTGGGATCGACCCCAACCGGGTTGTTATGGCCGAGCCAGACAAGATTTGCGCCTGCCTGCTTCATCTGACTGAAGGCGGTGACGAAGTCGCTACTCGCCAGGTCCGGATAGGCGTCCATCACCCATCCGGTAAATGCAGTCCCGGCCGGGGCGGCGCGGGCACCGCGGCTCGGCACGACCACAGAAAGCAGAAGCGCAATGCCACATAGGCGGATGAGGTGGGGGAGCAATTGCGGCAGGCCAGGTGCGCCTTTCCAGTACACGGACACGTATGCTTTAGGACGAAGGCAGGCGCACCCGGTAACTCATAGCGTGGATACGGCCACGGCCTCGCCGCGCTCCGCCGACTTCCAGGCCGCTTCTGATAACTGCATCACGCGCAGGCCACACTCGGCCGGCGCTAGCACCGGCTGCTCGCCGCGAATTGCCGCGAGGAAGTTCTCGTCCGGGTTTGATGGCTCCGGAACGGCCGACACCTCGACCGGGGTGTCCGAATCAAAGCGGCGTACGGAGATAAAGGGCGCCCGCGGGCTCTCCTGCCCCACCTGGCGATAAAAGACGGCGCCCTCGCTGCCGTAGATCGTAATGTCTTCCACCACCGCACCGCCTTTGAAGGGGGAATTGCCGACAATCGAAAGGC
>JBPCLN010000218.1:0-7477 GCA_051003235.1 Chloroflexota bacterium
TGGGGGGGGGGGGTTGCTTGTTTCCTGGGAGTGGGCATGCCCACACCCGCGTTTTCCTCCCTCCCCGCTGCATAGATCACGGTGTCGGTGGGGGTAGGATCGCTGTCGGTGGTCGGCGGTGCTTTACTTCGGTGCGATGCTCCTTGCCACGCGCTGCGAACTCACTAATCGCCTTGAGGCCGCCCGGAAACCAGGCATCGAGCTGGCGGCGAGCGATCTGGACGTGCAGCACTTCGTCGGCCCAATCAAAATCCTGGAAGGTCGTCATCAGCGGGTGCTGGGCCTGATCGCGGGCGAACTCCCACTCTTGCCGCTTGCCGGGCGGATACTTCATGTTCTTGCCTTCGACCTCCAGGCCAAGCACCGCATATTGCTCCAGGGGCGGCGCTTCCATGGCATAGACACCTTCATAGTCGCGCATCGGAATGGCGGCACGGTCGCCGTAGGAGCGTTCGATGGCGGCCTCACCAAAGAGAGAGTGGCGCATCTCATCCCAGAGATGCCGGGAGATGTCGAGCGAGAAGCTCCACGGCATGTCCTGGTTCTCGTAGAGGACGATCGCCAGGCCTTCCGCCACGTTGATCTCACTGAGGCGGAGCGCCAGCATGTAGTCGAGGCGCTCCGGCGTCTGGGCCAGGGGCGGAGCAGCGAAATCCCACACCCGCGGCAGGCTCTCGTCTCGCGTCAGCGTATGGGGGATGCGGTACGGCGGCAGTGGGGCCTCCGGCGGCAACGGCATCCTGGCCTGGACGCCGTCGATACCTCCGGCCGCGGCCAGCAAGGCGGAGAGTTGTGCCACCCACTGCTCGGCCGTCGCCCGCTCCTCGGCGCTCGGCGTCAGCTCGGCCAGCAAGGCGGTGAGCAGTCGGCGGTGCTCCTCTTCTTCGGCCAGTACCTGCTGCATCAGGCGCACCGTCGCGTAGTCGGCCAGATCGTTCGCCGTGGCACGATAGGCGGCGTAGGCTTGGCACACAGCCGGCTTCAAGACGAGGGCCACGCCTGCCAGGAACGGGTAGCTGCCGGGCAGGTGCTCGGCGCGAGCAAAAAAGGCCTGCAGGGCCGGGTCCGGCGCGCCTTCCAGCTTACTCTTGTTGGTGCGCAACTCCAGCGTCCGTCGCCGCCAATCATCGGCATGTAAGGCATCTTCGTACTGCCAGCGGCCGAGCAGCGCCTTCACGTCGCGCTGGGGAATCGTCACGATGCGCGAGGCCAGCAAGTACATGCTGCGCGCCTCCACGTAGACGAAGCGGCGTAGTCGCTCCACACTCTCCGCAACGGAAAGGCCATTGGCCTGCGGCCGCTCCAGGCCGGCATAGCGGTGGTTGAGCGTCGTCATCCGTGCCCCCTTGCCTCTCATGTGTCCCCTGCCGGGTGGGAGCATACCGCACCGCCAGGAAGTATCATCCCGTTAGACGCGCTGGAAAGGAACACAACGATGGTGAATATCGGCATGCTCGGCTGCGGCTTTGTGGCGACCTTCTACATGCAAGGACTGGCGGAGGTGCCGAACGCCCGCGTGGTGGCAGTGGCCGGGCGGGATGGGGCAAAGGCGAGAGCGTTCGCCGACCGCTGGAGCATTCCCGATGCGACCGCCGACATGGAGGCGCTCGTGGCGCGGGCGGACGTCGATCTGTTGTTGATCGCGCTGCCCAACAAGATGCATCTGGCCGCCGTGCAACTAGCGACCCGTCACAAGAAGCACGTCGTCTGCACCAAGCCGCTCGGCCGCAATGCCGGCGAGGCGCGCCAGATGTTGGAAGCTGTGCTGGCGGCAGGGGTGTTGCATGGTTACGCGGAAACTGAGGTGTTCAGCCCGGCGGTCATGCGCGCCAGGAGCTTGATTGAGGAAGGCGCCATCGGCAGGGTATTGACCGTGCGTTCGCGGGAGGCGCACGCCGGGCCGCACGCGCCGCACTTCTGGGACGCCGAGGAGGCCGGCGGCGGCGCCCTGCTGGACATGGGCTGCCACACCATCGAGGCGGCCCGCTACTTCATCGGCAAAGACGTCAGGCCCGTCGAAGTGCTCGCCTGGGGCGACACCCTCGTCCACACCGCCCGGACGACCGCGGAAGACAATGCCGTCGTGCTCTTACGCTTTGAAGATGGTTCGCTCGGCCAGAGTGAACTCAGTTGGACGGCGCGCGGCTCGCTCGATCTGCGCAACGAGATCTTCGGCACCGAAGGCAGCCTGTTCACCGACGTCACGCGGTCCACACCGATCAACGGCTTCGTGCGCGGCACCGGCAGCTACCTGCTGGAGAAGGCGGAATCAACCAGTGGCTGGGTCTTCCCGCTGCCGGACGAAGCGCGCGTCTACGGCTACCACGAAGAGATGAAGCACTTCGTGGACTGCGTCGCCCGCAACACGCCACCCCGCGAAACCTTTGCCGACGGCGTCATGGTCAACACGATCATCGACGCCGCCTACCGCTCGATCCGCGAACATCGCTGGGTGTCGGTGGAGGAGTAGGGACATCTTTACCCTGCCTTCGCGGATGCCCCTGGCGTGCTTGGTGCTGCGGCTGTGTCCTTGCTTTCCATGGCGGAAACCTCCAGTTCCACGCTCATCCCCGCCGCCGCCAGTTTGTGTTTGATCACCGTGACGCCCAATCGGTAGCCGGCTAACTCCAACGGCGCGCCGGCCGGCCCTTCGCGCCACAGGCAGTCGTGGCGTTCCACGAGCAGACGCACGGAGGCGAAGTAGCCTAAAGGTCGGTTGCTGGACGCAGCAGCGCGTCCGGGATTGCTGAGCATGAGCAGGAGCGTGCCGGTATGCGCCGCCGCCGCGGCGAGGCGGGAAAGCTGGCCGGCGTTCGGCTCCTTACCGCCGCGCGGCAGGTCGTAGACCAGCGCCTCGAACCCCTCTGTCTGCAAAAGGGTGGCGATGGCGTCCAACGATTGCGGCAGACCGGCCGGCTGCACCACCGCCAGATTCGCCAACTGCACGCCGGTTGCCGCCGCCGAGGGCGGGTAGAAAGCACGGGCCGGGTCGATGATGGCGGCCAGCCCGCCGGCCTGGGTCGCCGTCGCCAGCAACCCCAGCGCGATGCTTAACTTGCCGGAATCATCACCGGTCAACTCTACGATGCGGCCGCGCGGCAGCCCGCCGATGCCGAGAGCAGCATCGAGTGCCGGATAGCCGGTACTGAGCGGCGCCCCCGCCTCCGGCGGCATGAACACGCCCGGCCCATACCGGTCGAGCAGTTCCAGCCGTACCGCCGCATCCCGCGCCATCGTCCATGTCCTCCCTGCATGGGTAGTATAGAACTATTGTTCTTTTTGTCATGATGACACGTCCTGGTCGATGTGCATAGGGCCGTGAATGGGTATCCCCTTCAAAAGCCTACCGCGTAGGCATCCCGGCGGGGGTCTGCGCCGCCGGTCAGAGCGCCTGTTACGGGATCAACCTGGATCATGACTTCGCTGCCCGTGGCTTCCCATGGGCCAATCGTCTGCACCGGTTGACCACGTCGACGAAGGTCTGCAACGACTTCGTTCGGGAAGCGCCCTTCCATGTTCAGCGCGTCCGTGCAAGTATGGGGGACTTCCGACTCCGTCGGGCTTTGTAAGTGGCGCCAGCGCGGCGCCTCTACCGCCTCCGCCACCGTCATACCAAACTCCAGGACATGGGTCAGCACTTGCAGGTTCGTCTGCACCTGGGTGTCGGCGCCCGGCGTGCCGCAGACGAGCACCAGATGACCGTCGCGGAAGACCATCACGGGATTCATGGTGTGACGGACGCGTTTGCCGGGTTCCAGGCAATCGACGTGGTCCGCCTCCAGATGCCAGTAGGTCATGCGATTGTTCAGCAGGATACCGGTCCCTTCGGCCACCAGGGCCGAGCCGAAGGCGGACTGGATGCTCTGTAACTGGCAAACGGCATTGCCGTCACCATCGACCACCACGAAGCACGTAGTGTCTTCTTCCTGGCGGCCACAACGCCGGGAAGAAGCCGCGCCCGGTTTCCCGGCCTGGTAATGCCAGGGGTCGCCGGCGGTCACCTCTTCCATCGTGCGATCCAGGTCGATCAGCCGGGCGCGGTCTCGTGCGTATTCCTTGGAGAGCAGGCCCTCGACCGGCACGTCCAGCCAGTCGGGGTCCGCCAGGTAGCGTTCACGGTCGGCGAAGGCCAGCTTTTTTGCCTCGACCATCAACTGAATGGACGCTGCCGAATTGCAACCGAGCGCGCGCAGATCAAACGGCTCGATCAGATTGAGTTCCTGGAGCAGCACGTGGCCGCTGGAGTTTGGCGGCGCCTCGTAAACGGTCCAATCACGATAACGGGACGAGATTGGCTCGACCTCGCGTGGGGCGTAGCCGGCAAACTCCTCCTTTGTCAGCAGGCCGCCGAAACGTTCGCTGCAGGCGATGATGGCGGCCGCGAGCGGCCCGTTATAGAAGGCGTCCCAACCATCCGTCGCCAACAGGGCAAGGCTGCGGGCGAGATCATGCTGGACAAGGAGTTCCCCTGCCCGCCGGGGCCGGCCATCCGGCGCAAAGATAGCGGCCGAAGGAGCAAACTCGCGGAGTGCCGGTTGGCCGGCGATGGCCTGAGCCAGCTTGTGGCTGACGGGAAAACCGTTGGCCGCCAGGTCGATCGCCGGGGCGAAGACCTGTGCCAAGGTCAGCCGGCCGTAGCGGCGATGCAGGCGTAACCAGCCATCGACCAGACCCGGGACGGAAACGCTACGAATTCCCTTTAAGGGAATGCCGCCGGGGAGATAGGCGGCGCGGGTCGCCTGCAGCGGAGCCGGGCCGGTCGCATTGATGACATGCACCTGCCCGCGGTCGCGCTGATAGACCAGGGCGAAACCATCGCCACCCATGCCGGACATATGCGGCTCGACCACATTCAGCGCCGCCGCCACCGCGACGGCGGCATCGGCGGCATTTCCGCCGCGTTGGAGCGTACTGATGCCGGCCTGCGCCGCCAAGGGATGGCCGGCGCAGACCATGCCGTTCCGACCGTAGACGACCGGCCGATGGGCCGAGAACGCCACGCCGTGCGGACCGGATTCCATGTTCCATCCCTCTTGCCTGCTACGGTTACTCGGCGATCGACTTCCGCTTCCCTGCGATCTTTTGCTCCAGGTCATGGGCCAGCTCTTCCGCCTCGTGCGCCAGATGCTCCGCCCGTCGCCGCAGATAGCGGGTGAAAAGATACCAGACCACCAGGATGTTAATGCCGAACGACAGCACCTTCAAGACGGACAGATGCTGGATCATGTCCCAGACCTCGAAAGGAAGGAAGACGGACGTCTCAAAAACGGTCAACAGTTCCACCCAGAGGATCAAGCGCCATAATCCCCAGGCTTCCACTACTTCCAGCACTGCATAGATGATGGCGCCGACGGCCAACAGCAGCTCCGTTTGCAGCGATAGGTTGGGCACGAGGTGGATCATCAGCGTCGCCAGCAGATCGTGCGGATCCTCCGAAAGTTCGCCCTCGAAGAATTCCTGGAAGGGCTGCGTCACATGTTGGGCATGGAACGCAAAGAGTGCCCCACTCAAAGCCACCAGGACCAGCGCCCAGACGGACTTCTGGATAACAATGAGCGTGATACCGAGCGGGCGTCCAAACAGCGTACGACCATGCAACATAGGAATACGCTACCACCGTCGGGGCGCGGCGGCTAGGCGCCAGGCGTGTAGCGGGCCACCGCGGCCAGCAACTCCTCCAGATCGACCGGTTTGGGCAGATAGCCCGCTATGTCGGTGGGCATGGCTTCCAACTCCCCGTCGGTGGAGGCAGCAAAGATCACCACCGGCGCATGCGGCGCGGGGAGACGGCGATAGGCGTCCAAAAAAGCCGCGCCGTCCATGTCCGGCATCCAGAGGTCCAGTAAGATCAGGCCGGGAGGGTCGTTTCGCAAGAGGTTCAGCGCCGCCTGACCGTCGGGAGCGGCGACAACCCGGTAGCCCTCGTCGTGCAGCGCCGCACGGACGAACTCGCGGATGCCTTCATCATCATCAATGACGAGCACCGACGTCGTTGCGCGCATGTATTCCTCACTGGTACGCCGCGGCGCATCTCCCTCAGCCCAGTCCTGCCTGTAGTATAACTATAGCGAGCAGCCGCCTGGAGTCCTCACAGCTTCCCTTCTTCTCCAGGCGGTCGCCCCCTTCTCCGCGTGAACGCGGATAGCGTTGGCACTGCATAGCCTGTGCCGAGCCGACTTGTGCCTGCCCCGGGGCATTTTCCCGGAATGGCGGCACGGGCCTTGCTACTATCCGAGACCAGGGGCGGCGCATGCGCTGGAGGGGACCCGACCTGGAGGGATGGTCAAGCCGGTGGTTTCCAGGGCGTTAATTCGCCTACGCCAAATGGATGTTCTCTAAACGCCGAGTGAAATGAGACAGCCGGTGAGTGGACATACGCGCCCTGGAGGTCCAGGGCGTCCCTTCCATTTGCTGGCCCAGGTACCGCCATTGGATGCCGCAGCACCGGCGCCGGCCAGTCCCACGCCACTATCGGGCGCGACCCGGGCCCAACTTCAGACCATTTTGACCCTCTGTCAGCACCTGGTGAGCGCATCATCAGGGGAACTCTGCCTGCATCGGGAGGGTGGTTGGGAACCGCTGGTGACGTCTGATCCGCCGGCCAAGCAAAACGAGTGGCGAGACGTTGCGACGGCCGATCCGGCAACGGCTGATCGTCAGGGTGCCGGTTACCATGTCGTTCGCCTGGCGACGTCACCGCCGCTCGCCCTGGCGCTACGCGTGGAATCGCCAGTCACGCCCGCGATGGCGCGCTTGCTCCGGGAGGCGTTGGCGTTGGCACTGCCGGTATTGGGGATGGACGAGCGCCTGCGGCGCGACGAGCAGGCGCGGCAGCGCGTTCTGCATGTTCAGGAGGAGTTGGCGCACGACCTCCGAACGCCACTGACGGCGATCTCGGGCTTTGCGCAGTTGTTGCAGCGACCGGGGAAGTTGGACGAAGCGCGCCGGCGTGACTTTGCCGCCATCGCCGTGACAGAGTCGCAGCAGGCAACCGCTATTATCGACCATCTGGTGGCTCGGTTGCAGGCCGAGGCAGAAGCGCTCGGCGGCACAGCAGCGCCCCGCGATGCATCAGCGCCGACGAGTCGGCCAACTCAGTAACCGGCACTTGACGGCGGGGCTTGTGGAATTGTTCACTGTAGCCAATACTGGTGGCGGTTCTGGAGAAGGAAAGGAAACAGCCCATGGAAGCCTATTGTGTGAAGTGCCGTGAGAAGCGGGAAATAAAGGATCCCAAGGCGGTGACGCTCAAGAACGGCAAGCCGGCAACGCGGGGAACGTGCGGTGTCTGCGGAACGACGATTATGCGCATCGGAAAAGCGGCAGAAGCCGCTTCGTAGCGACGAGTTCCCAAGTGATGGCCGTTGCCAGTGATCCAACATCGTTCCGCGTTCGTATAGAGAAGGACAAGGCCCAAAAGGGGAGCATTGCTCAGGTGGCGGCGCGCTTGTGCGTCGTTCCTGCACTCGATTGGGCG
>JBPCLN010000219.1:0-11031 GCA_051003235.1 Chloroflexota bacterium
CTCTCTGCCTTCGGCCTCTCTCCCCCAATTCTGGGGGAGAGCCATAATCGAGCGATTGGTTGGCGCTGAGATAGAACCCTGGTCGAGCGTTTGGTTGTCAACCTCGACCATTGCCCCACCACGGCGGTTCGGGGAACGAGCCAGCATTGGGGCAGGTTCCTCTCCCCCAGAATTGGGGGAGAGGTTAGGAGAGAGGGCCCGGCCCCCGCAGCGACCCATCCCGTCCTCTTCCTACAACTCCTGCTGCAGGTCAAGCAAGGCGAAACCCTGACGCTCCAACTCCAGCACGATGCCGGTCTGCAACTGGGCAGCGGGTACGAGTACGGCATCGTCCTGCCAGCGCCCGATCAGGCTGTTGAACGAACGCTTCCGGTAGGAGCCGGCGAGCTTGGCATCGACGCGCAAGGCGGTGGTGATCGCCCGGTCCTCGGTGTTGCCGACGAACAGCATTATGTCGGCGCTTTGGCGCAAGCCGAGGGCACAGGCGCCATCGCCGCGTACATGGACCTGGCTGCTGATGTCCTCTTCATAAGCGACGTAGGGTGACGACTCCTGGAAATGGAAGTTGGAGTACATTTGCACGTCAGGCGTGCGCGCGGCGAACCACGTCAACTGCCGGCCGCGGTAGGGCAGGTTCTGCACGCCCAGCCACTTCCAGGTAGGTGATAGGCGGGGCCAGCAACGAACGGTGTCGCCTTCCAGGGTCAGGCCGGCGACGCCTTCGATCGCCGCCCAGAGGTAACGCGGCGGGAACCAGGGGGAGAGCATCATACCCTGATTGACCAGCGTCTCGCCGTGCAACCATTCCGAGAACTGCCCCGGCACGGTGTTGCTGCGTCGCGGGTCGCGCGAATAGTTATGGAAACTCATAGCGAGGGCCCGGTCGGTGAACGCCGGCATATAGGGGGCGGCGGCGCGGGCAAACCAGAAGGCGACGCCCACCCAGACGCCGCCCATCAGGCCGTAGGCCGGTTCGGGACCGGGACTGTAGGTAGGAGCGTCGCGCGGCGTCGTCCGGATGCCGGCGGCCGTCCAGAAGTCCTCCTGACTGAGCCGCGCGACGATGTTCGCCGCCGTTTCGTCATCGGCCACGCCAAACATCACCGGGAATACCAGATCGGACGTCACGTCGCTGCACGGATGGCCGTCGAGGTCGATGTTCAGGTAGTACAGCCCGTTGGCCGGGTTGCGTAGATGCTGGTTAATGGCCGCCTTGAGTTGGTCCGCCTCCGCCTGGAAGTCGCCGCTTTCGCGGTGCTTCCCCAGCACCCGCGCCATGTGCGTCATGGTCTGGAGTGCGGCGTAACACTCGGCGTTCACCTCCGTCGTCGCACCGGAGAGGCGGTAGTTCTTGATCACGTTGCGCCAACCGATGATCCCCCAGTCGGAGGTGCCGGTGGCCGTACACCAGACGAGGCCCTGGTCGTTTTCCTGGGAGACGATATAGCGGGCGGCCCTGGCGGCGGCAGGATAGATCTCTTTGAGAAATTCCGCGTCGCCTGTTGTCGTGTAGTGATGCCAGAGCGCCAGGATGAGCAAGGGGGTATTGTCATTGATATTGAGGCCGTAGTCCTCACTTTTGCTGGTGCGAATGTCGTAGTACTCGACGATCTTGCCGTTTTTCTCCTGCAGCCGCACGTAGGAGCGGAGGGATTCCTTGGAAAACTCCGGCACAAGGTAGTCGGCGCCGTAGGCGAACCAGGCAGTATCCCGGCCGACGCTGTTATTCGACCGGCCCGGGTCGTTGACGAACGACCAGCCGGTGGGGGAGTCGGTCATGACGCGCAGCATATTGGCCTTGGCCCAGAGCACACCGCGGTTCACTTCCGGGTTGGGGGTCAGCACCCGCGACCGTGACAGGATCTCGCCGTAATACTCCTGGGTGGCCTGCAGCGCCGTCTCCGCCGGCGGGCAGGCCCGGTAGGCTTCCCGCGCTCCGCGCTTCCCTTCGTTGGAGAAACTGATCTGGAAGCTGAAGCGAGCGCGTTGGTGCGGCCGGATCGAATGGACGACGTGCAGCACGCCGAGCGGATTCGTTGACGCGCCGGTCGCGCCGGAGAGCAGGCCGGGCGAGCGTTCCGCCACCGCCTTCCCGGCGTCGAGCGTGACCTCGTAGGTGCGCGGGGCGACAGAACAGCCGATGATACGAACGTTGTCGGGCTGCGCCGCATTCCAGGCCAGCAACGCCTGCAGTTCGTCGTCATAGGCCGTCACGACGTCGTGGGTCGTCTCACCGCGCAATTGGATAAAGGCATAACTGGCGATCGACACGGTTTCATCGGTGGTGTTGTGGAGCTCCACGCTGTAGTAGGCCGCCGGCGGATCGATCGCCTTACCATCCTGCGGCCGGCCGCTGAGCACGAAAATGTCGTCGCGCACCGCAATACCGCCGTCCAGGGTGAAGACGTGCTCCTGGTGTTCGGGATGAATGATGAAGACGCCGGGCTGGGTCTGAGACAGATGCATATCCAGGCGCTCGTCGTAATGGCGCAGGACGACGGTGCCGACCAGCGTCTCGCCCACGATCGGGCTGTACACCGTGGCGATTGCGCCCGTCGCCTTGATGGTGACCGTGATCTTGGGACCACCCAGCGTACTGCCGGCCGCCATCTCGTTATCCGGCACCTGATAGATGGCCACGCGTTCGCTAGGTCCGATTCCCTTCGCAACGTTGGTCGTTAGTTGGTCCTCCACACGTGGTCTCCTTATTCCTGAGTGCTGGTCTCCTTGGCACGTTCAGGGCCACAACCGTGGACGGTCTAGCCAACCATGTCCAGGATGAGTAAGAGGAGAAAGCCGACAAAGAAACTGGCGGCGAGGAGCGGCGCTTCGGGTTGTTTGTGGGCCTTGACCAGCAACTGCTCAGTCACGACGAATAACAGCGCGGCCGAGCCAAAAGCCAGGATCACGGTGTTCAAGGTGCTGGAGTGTGCCGGGAGCACGGCGGCCGCAGCAACCGTCACCACGGTGAAGAGCAGTCCGAGGCCGGCGTTCGTGGCCACTATCTGCCACCGCGTTGCGGCCGCGGCGAGGATCGTGACGAGGGCCAGACCGAAGGTGAGGTCTTCGACGGTCATGGCAAAGGTGAGGAGCAAGCCGACCTTTGCCCCGGAGGCGATGCCAATGCCGAGGAGCAGACCACTGACGACCTGATCAACGGCGGCGCCCGCCAGAAGGCTCACCGGCCAGCGACCTTCTCTGGCCTTCTTCTCGGCGGTGCGTAACGCTTGCTCGTCCTCGTTGCCCGGACCGCCCCCGTTATCTAGCCAGCGCACGGTGAGCATCAGGACCACCCCGACGGTGAAACCGATGATCACCCAGAGCGGACGTTGGGCCCGCACAATTCCCGGCAGCAGGTCGACGGCCACGACAGCGAAGACAATGCCGGCGGCGAAGTGCAGGAGGGCGCTCCGCGTCTTCGCCCCCGGCGACCAGAATAAAGCCACGACGGTAGCGGCCGTTGCCACGACCGTGGGAATGAGCGCGTAGATCAGGGCGGTTAATAAGGGATGGGTCACCGCTCTACGGCTCGCCTGGGATTGTACTTAGCAGAAGTAGGGATAGGGCGGGTAGTTATAGCCGGTGCCCCAGGGTGTTCCGTAGCCGTAATGGCCGTAGATGCTGCTCCAGTACTGGTCGTCGTTGGTAAGGGTCGGGTCGTAGGCCGGCGCGCGGACCACGTGCTCGCGGGTGTGGTTGATGTAGACCGCGTCCGCCGTAATCTGGGTGATCGCATCAATCGGGATCAGCACTTTGGTTTCGCCCAGACCCAGGAAGCCACCGGAGGCGACCTGCATGAGGCGGACCTTGTGCTCTCGACTATCAATCAAGAGGTCGTCAACGGAGCCGACGTCATCGCCATTCTTGTCCAGCACTTTTCGGCCCCGAATGTCTTCATTGGGGTCCTTCACCGTCAGGTTGGCGTCGCTCAGTTTCTCCAGCGTCGCGTTTTGTGGTGTTGCCATCCGTGTTCCTTTCGTCGATAGCAATTGGTAGCGTCCATGCCCTGCCCAAGGTGGATGTGGCATGATGCGTGCCACCGGGTGGTTGGGCCGGTGCGTTCGCGCTGACCAAGAGGTGCAACAGATGCTGTGCATGAAACGAGTGTACGAGCCGCATGGTGCCGACGATGGCTATCGCGTGCTCGTGGAGCGGCTCTGGCCACGCGGCGTCAGCAAGGTCAAAGCCCACCTCGACGCCTGGGCCAAGGACCTGGCGCCCTCCACCGAACTGCGACAGTGGTATGACCACGATCCGGCGAAGTGGGACGAGTTCCAGAGGCGATATCGGAAAGAACTGGCCGAACCGGCCCCGCAGCAGGCTCTTGACGATCTGGCGAAGCGCGTGCGTGACGAGACCGTGACGCTCGTCTACGCCAGCAAAGCCGGCGACATCAGCAACGCCGCCGTATTGCTGGCGGTTCTAAAGGGCAAGGGCTGATCGGTCGTCCAACGGCCACGCGTTCGTCAACGTCTGGGTGGCTAGGCCCGTACGCCGAGGAAGTAGTCCGGCACTCGCCAGTCTGCCTCGTTGCGCAGTCTTCGGTCGAGCGGTCTCTTCGTCCGTTTGCTCAACCGCGCCGAGGACTAGGGCGAAGAAGTAGGCCATGAAGGCGACCATGTCCAGTGCCGTTCCTCGCGCTAACGCGCCTTTTTGAGCATGGCCGCGCCGGCGGCGGCCAGCACGCCCGCTCCGGCGAGGGCCAGCTTGTGTTCGTTCATCACTAGCCACAGCGCGGGGCTACTGGTCCGCGACTGACTGCCAAAGGTACCCTGCGCGCCGTGATCACCGGGCAACGCCTCCCACAGATTGTCCTGGCGGTCCGGACTCACCGGCTGATCAGTCTGTTGCGCCTTGTACCCAGTCTTGGCCAGATAGACATCCAGCAGCCCGGCGAAGAACATATTGGCGACGACTGCCTTGATTGTGGGAAAGCCCACAAACATTTCGCGGCGCTTGTTGTGGGCCGCAAAGTAAATCGCCTCCGCCGCCACTTCCGGCCGGAAAATGGGCGGGACCGGCTGCGGATTGCGGGGCAGGCGGCTCTTGACCCAACCAAATTGGGGCGTGTTGAGCGCCGGCATCTGCACCATGCAGATGCGGATGTTGCTGCCGTCGTGAATCATTTCACAGCGCACCGAGTCAATAAAGCCCCGGATACCGCTCTTGGCGCCGCAGTAGGCCGACTGCAAGGGAATGCTGCGGTAGGCCAGCGCTGAACCGACCAACACGATGGAGCCGTGATCGCGCGGCAGCATGCGCCGTAAGGCCGACATGGTCCCATAGACCTGGCCGAGATAGGTGACGTCGGTCGTGCGCTTGAACTCGTCGGCGGTCATTTCCTTGAAGGGCGAGAAAACCGAGACCATGGCGACGTTCACCCAGATATCGATCGGTCCGAATTCCTCTTCCACCTTCGCCGCCTCCACCTGCGCCGCATCCGCGACGTCCGCCGGCAGGATCAGGGCCTTGCCGCCCGCCGCTTCGACGTCCCGTTTCGCCCCTTCCAATCCGTCCATACCGGGTCCGCCCCGGGCGATCAGCCCGATGTGGGCGCCGCGCTTGGCGAAGGCCTGCGCCGTGGCCCGACCGACGCCGGCCGCCGCGCCGGTGATGACGACGACTTCCGGAGCTGGAGTACTACTCATACCCATGGTTGAAGTCCTTTCCGCTTATTCTGCATGATGTTGCGCTCCAAGAGGCCCTCTCCCCCACCTACCGCCCTACGACGTGGCGAACGCTTCTCGCCAGGCCGTGTCCAACCCCGCCCGGGCCTCTTTATCCCATTGGAAACTCCAGGGTTGGTCGTGTTACTTGCTGTGGCCGCACAATTGCGCTACGGCCGCCTTCGCTTCCGGGATGACCATGGGCACCGTGCCCAGCGTCGCCGCCGAGACCAGCAAGCACCAGAAGCAGAGCGCCTTTTGCTTGGTTAACTCGTTGATGAGAAGCTGGGCGGTCAACACGGTGTCCAGCGCTACCTTGCCGGCCAGCGCCAGCGGGAGCCAGGGGCGCTCACGGAAGCGCTCCTGAGCGCCCATCATCGCAAGCGTCATCGTGGCGGCGTAGCTGCCGATGCCCAGGATGGCGTCGGGAGTATGCAACTTGGCATAGGCTTGCGCCGAGCCGTTCACTTTGTCGGCGTCGAAGTATGGCAGCGGCGGCTCCGGGAGGTGCGGGATAATCCCCACCTGATAGAGGCTGATCAGCGCGAGCGACCCGATCGATGCGAGCGAAAGTCCGGCGATAGTGCGGCGCTCCTTCAGAAACGGTCCCGTGCCTTGGCGCAGTTGCTTACCCAATGCTTCAGCATTCATCCCCAAGATCCTTCCTCCTCTCCTGGAAGCGAAGAACTACTCTGTCGCCGAATTACGGTCACGAGCCCGCCGAGCTCAGGTCCAGCAGACAGAAGCCCTGGCGTTCTAATTGCAAGGGAATGCCCTTCCTCAGTTGTGTCGCCGACACCGTGCCGCCGTCAACCCAGCGGCTGCGGATGCTGTCCAGCCGCCGAACGCGATACTGCCCGGCCGGCGGCGCCTCCACCTGCAGCACCGTCTGCAGGCTTTGCTCGGCGGTGCTGCCGGCGAAGAGCAGCAAATCGTTGTGACGCCGCCAGCCCAGGGCGCAGGCCTCGTCGCCACGCCCGTGGACGCTGTTGCTGATGTCATCCGGGTAATGGTGGTGCGCCGGGCAATCGGGGAGATCGAAATTGCCATACGTCTGGAGATCGGGAGCGCGAACCGTCACCCACGTGAGATCCTTGCCACGATACGGGAGGTTGGCCACGCCCAGCCATTGCCAGGCCGGGGCGAGGTGGGGCTCCAAGCGCATGCCGGCGCCATCAGCGGCAAATTGCAGGCCGGCGACGCTCTCGATGACCGCCCAGAGGTAACGCGGTGCGAACCAGGGCGAGAGCATCATTCCCTGGTTGACCAGCGATTCACCATGCAACCATTCCGAAAACTGGCCCGGTACGGTGTTGTTCTGGCGGGGATTGCGGGAGTAATGCTGAAAGCTGTCGCTCAACGCCTGGTCGACGAGCGCGGGCAGGTAGCGCGCGGCAACGGAGGCGAACCAGTAGGTCACGCCGACCCAGACGCCGCCGAGCAGGCCATAGCCGGCGTCGGGGCTGTAACTGGGCGTGGTGCGTGGCGCCGTACGGATGCCCGCCTCCGTCCAGAAGTCCGGCGCGCTCAAGCGCTGAATGATCCGCACAGCCGTTTCTTCGGAGGCCACCTCATACATGAGCGGAAAGACGAGATCGGAGATTACTTCATCCCGCGGCGCGCCATCCAGATCGATGTTGCGATAGTAGAGACCGTTGTGCGGATTCAGGAGGTGGCGATTAATCGCTTCCTTGAGCGCCGCCGCCGCCGCACGGAACTCGGCGCGCTCCTCCGCCTTGTCGAGCGCGCCGGCCATGTGGGCCGCTGCTTCAAGGGCACCGAAACACTCGGCGTTCACCTCGATGGTGGCCCCGGAGAGGCGGTCGTTCTTGATGACGTTGCGCCAGCCGATGATGCCTTTGGCGCTCAGGCCGGTCGCGCTACACCAGACCAGCCCCTGCTCATTCTCCTGCGAAACGATGTAGCGGGCCGCCTTGGCGGCCGCCGGGTAGACCGCTCGCAAGAAGTCGGCGTCACCCGTCACCTCGTAGTGATGCCGCAGCGCCAGGATCAGCAAAGGCGTATCGTCATTAATGTTCAGGCCGTCGTCTTCGGTTTCGCCGGTGAGGAAATCGTAGTCCTCAATGATCATGCCATTTGGTTTCTGCCGCTCCACGAAGGCCAGGAGGGCTTCCCGCATGAAGCGCGGCGTCATGTAGTCAGCGCCAAAGGCGAACCAGGAGACATCCCGCGCGACGGCCTTGTTGGAGTGGGTTGGAGTGTTGGTGAACGACCAGCCCGCCGGCGTCTTCGCCTCGACCCGCAGCATATTGGCCTTGGCCCATAGCGCCCCGTGGTTCACCTGCCGGTTGGGCGTGAGCACCACAGCGCGGCTGAGCACCTCGTGGTAGTGCCGCAGCGTGGCGGCCAGCGCATGCTCGGCCGTCGGACAGGACCGATAGGTATTCTTGGCGCCGTCCTGCCCGGCCGCCGAGAAGGTCAAGAGGTAGGAGCACACAGTCTCCTGCCCTGGAGTGAGCGTGTGCAGGTGATGGAACACGCCGAGCGGATTTTCCCCCCCTGCCGTGGTCTTCCCCGAAAGCTGGCCGTGATAGACCGCGGCCTCACCGACGCTCTGAGAATTCGTGGTCTCGACGCTCGCGGCAGGAATGGAACAGCCAAAAACACGGACTGCCTCGGCGTGCGACCGATCCCAGGCGAGGAGTATCCCCACCTCCGCGTCGTAGGCGGTCACCATATCCCGCCCGGCACTGTCCTGGGGGGTGGGCCCGCCCAACTGACAAAAGGCGTAGGTGGCGATGGCGAGGGCCTCCGCGCCGCTATTGCGCAGATGCACGCTGTAATACACCGCGGGCGGATCGACCTCGTCGCCGCCGGCCGGCTGGGCGCTCAAGATATACACATCCTCGCGGACCTGAACGCCGATGTCCAGCGTGAACTCATGCTCCTGGTGTTCAGGATGGATGGTGAACGTACCGGCCTGGGGTTCGAGGCGCCCACCAGACGCAGGATCCCAGTAGTTAACGGCGAGGGTGCCAAAGAGGTCTTCCCCCCTATCAATGCTAAACACGTGGTCAATGGCGCCGGTGCCTTTGAGCGTGAGGGCCACCTTGGGTCCGCCCAGCGTACTGCCCGTGGCCAGCTCGCTATCCGGAAGGCGGTACATGGCAACGCGGCCGCTCGGGCCGATTTCCTGGCTCACACTCATATGCGCTTCCTCTTTCTCTCCTCAGGGCGGACGTCGTAGTCCTAGAGACTGCCCGCTTGCCGCAGCATGCCGCCATCGATGACGTAGGTCGAGCCGGTGACGTAGGCGGCGGCGGGCGAGGCGAGGTAGATCGCCAGCTCCGCCACTTCTTCCGGCTGCCCCATCCGGTGCAAGGGAATCTCCGCGAGGAGCTGCTGGTACTTCTTTGGATCATCCTTGGTCGGCTTGTCCAGCGGCGTGTCGATGGCCCCGGGGGCGATATTGTTGACGGTGATCTTATAGGGGGCCAGTTCAACGGCGATCGTGCGCATGAGCATACGCAGTCCGCCCTTGGCGGTGCAATAGGCGGCGTTCGTCGGCATGGGCATATCTTCATGCACCGAGGAGATGTTGATGATCCGGCCACCGTCGCCCTGGTCGATCATCTGCCTCGCCGCATGCTGGCTGCACAGCCAGGGTCCGGTCAAGCTGACGTCGATGATCCACTGGTAGACATCCAACGGCATCTCCCAGAAGTTGGCCTCCCTCTCCACCCCCGCATTGTTGACGAGAATATCGAGGCGGCCGAAATGCGCCATAGTCTCTCGGAACAGTCGCGCGACGGCGTCCGGTTTGCTCACGTCGGCCTGCACGGCGATGGCCCGGCTGCCGCTCTTTTCGATATCCTGGACGACAACCTGGGCTTTATCGGCTTTGGTGGCGTAGGTGACGGTGACGGCGGCGCCTTCCCGCGCCAGGTGAAAAGCGATCTCCCGACCAATGCCTTCATCCGATCCGGTGACGATGGCAACTTTTCCCTCCAAGCGACCCATAACGAACCCTCTCTGTTTCCCTGCAACGCAGACGACACTGCCGAGCCGCCCCTTCATCTAGGGGTCCCCACCGTGGTAGCCCAGACGCTGCTCAATTCACCCCCTGGGCAGTTCGCTGCTTTGAGCGGGATCTCCCGGGGCCATAGCACCGGCACGAGCGACGCGCCCTCTAACGCACCAGCGGGACGGCAAAGGCCGTGCCAGGCGCCGCCACCACTCCTTCGCCTTCCCATCGTCCGGCGATCAGCGCGTGGCCCGCAGTGGCCCGCTCTTTGCGTCATAGGTGGGAACGCTATTCGCTACCGTCGTACGTGATGCGTATTCTGAGGAGTCGCCGTATGGGTCCATATCGTCTCGCTCGCGTCGGAGCGCTCACGTCGTTACTCCTGCTGGCCGGCTGTAACGCCACCGGTAGCGCCGCCGTTGGCACTGGTTCGGCGACCGGCTCGACCGCCGCGACATCGACGGCCTCCAGTGGCGGCGCAGTCACTGTAAGTTCGGCTTCGACGACCAGTAACAGCGGCGCGACCCCTTCGGTCGCCACGATATCGTCGAGTAGCCGGGCGGGCACTGCCAGCGTGACGACAACGTCCGAGGCCGCCACAACCGGTTCGGTCACGACCAGCACCGCAACCTCTGTCTCCCCTGCCACGGTCGCAGGGATCCCCACTCCGGTGCTGATTGCCTCGAATACCGGTGCGCCGGGCGGCCAAGCCGCCACAGGCCAGAATGCCTTGGGCACTGATGCCATCATCACGGTCGCGAAGAAGGACACGCCCGGTGTCGTCCAGATTACCAACGAGCAGGTGCCGCTCGGCGCGATGGGTAATAGCAGTGCCGTACCGACGGGCGTTGGCACGGGGATTGTCATTGACAGCCAGGGGCACATCCTCACCAACGATCACGTCGTACGCGGCGCTCAGAAGCTCCTCGTCACCCTCGCCAACGGCTCGAAGGAATACCCGGCCACGCTCGTCGGCGGTGATTCACGGAGCGACCTCGCGGTTATCCAGGTGAGTGGGGCGAACCTGCCGCCGCTGGCCCTCGGCGACTCAAGCAAGTTGCAAGTTGGGCAATGGGTGATCGCTATCGGCAATGCGCTGGCCCTGCCGGGCGGCCCCACCGTGACGGCGGGAGTGGTGGGCGCCCTTGGCCGTACGGCGGAGGAACCGCCGCCGACGAGCGGTGCGCCAGCCTCTGGTCAACCCCAAGGACCGACGCCGGGTGGCCCCTTCCTCTTTGACCTGATCCAGACGGAGGTTCTCCGGCACTTTTGCTGTTGGGGGTAGGGAGCGGTCACGTGCCTCTCTTTGCAGGCGGCGTCCAGGGCTACCGGATGGGCACCCCACCATGCTCAACCAAACATTTGCGGGCACGCCAAATC
>JBPCLN010000220.1:0-42942 GCA_051003235.1 Chloroflexota bacterium
CCATCTTGCAAGAGTTGCACGCTGCCGGCATCACCATCCTGATCGTCACCCACGAGCCGGACGTGGCCGCCTTCTGTGAGCGCGTCGTCAGCTTCCAGGACGGCAAGGTCGTGGAGGACCGGGCAACACCGAACCCGCGCCTCGCCGCTGACGTGTTGGCCGAACTGGCGCCGGTTGGGGCAGCGTGAGGTGGTACACAGACATGTACTACATCCCGCCACGAGCGAATTCACCATGGGCAATTACCAGTTGCCGCCGCTGCCGCCGCGCGGCCGTGGTCGCGCCTGGGCGACAGCGGCACGCGCCATCCGCGCCGGGCTGGCCGGCATCGCCGCCTATAAGCTGCGCGCCGGATTAACGATGCTGGGCGTCATTATCGGCGTCTGTGGCGTGCTCACGATCAGCGCCTTTGGTCAGGTCGCCAGCGGCCTGGCCGCCGAATCGCTGGCCCAGTTCGGCACGACCCTCGTCACCATCTCCGCCGCTCCCGTGGCCGGCGCGCCGGCGCTGCCGCTGACCGAGCAGGACGTGCAGGCCGTCCGTCAACTCCCGCATGTTCTCGCTGCCAGCCCAATGCGCATGGGTGAGGAGCAGGCCGGCGCAGGCAACCAGACCTGGCACACCGCCGTGTCCGGCGTCTACCCGGAGATGCAGGCGGTGTTAAACCTCAGCACCAGCGCCGGCGCCTTCTTCACGGCGCAAGATGAACAGTCCGGCGCACCGGTGGCCATCATCGGACGCAGCATGGCGACCCAACTCTTCGGCGGCCGCAGCCCAATCGGGCAGCAGGTGCGCCTGGGCAACGTCGACTTCCGTGTTGCCGGCGTGTTGCAGTGGGAAGTGAATAACGGCGGCGTCAACTTCCACGACACCGTCTATGTGCCGTTCACCACTGCTCAGCGACTTTATGGTCCGGCAGCGACCCTCCGGCGGTTCTCGTTGCGTGTCGATCACACCAGCAACGTTTCCAGCGTTGGCGCGGCCGCTGCCAACGTCGTTGAGCAGGATCACCATCTCACCGCCGGCAGCCGGCAGGGCTTTGAGATGACCGATTACGACCAACTCCTGGCGCAGAGCAATCGGGCGAATCAGACCATCGAGGCTGGTATGACGCTGATTGTTGCCGTCGGGCTGCTCATGGGCGGCGTCGGCATTGTCAACGTCATGTTCTCCGCCGTCCAGCAACGTCGGCGGGAGATCGGCCTGCGCATGGCCGTTGGCGCGCAACGCGACGACGTGCTCTTGCAGTTCCTGGTCGAGGCGACCACCCTCTCCGTCGTCGGTGGATTGCTCGGGCTGCTGGCTGGTTTCGTCCTGACGGTGACGGTCGTGCATACCATCCTGCCGGCGCACCTGCCACCTAACTCCTCCCTGGGCACGGCCTGGCTGCCATCGCCGGGGGCTTCCGCCTTAGCGTTGCTGGGCTCCCTGCCCATCGGCATTACCTTCGGCGCTTTCCCCGCCCGCCGTGCGGCTGGACTGGACCCGGTGGACGCGTTGCGCCAGGCGTAAAGCAGGTGTCAAACCCCACCGACATTGGAAAGGTAGCCGGCGTGCAGTATTCAAGGTCAGCATCTGACCGGTTCGCCTTGCTGCCGCTCAAGTGCCGAGGATCGCTGTCCTGGCGCACGACCTTCCGGCAGAGCGTGCGTTCTGCCCTGGCAGCACTGTTTCTCTACCGGTTGCGCTCGGCCCTGCTGCTGCTCGACATCGCGGTAGGCGTCTGCGGTGTGCTGCTGACCACGGCCTTGGCGCAGTTTGCCGCCAACGTGACGCGGGCCGCGAATGCCCAACTCGGCGCGACCGTCGTGACCGTGCTGCCGACGGCGCCGATCATCAACGGCAAAGTCGCCAATGCCCGAGGACCGACGCTCACAGTGGACGATCTGACCGGCCCGCCGTGCCGCCCGGCTGACCCCGGTTGAGGCGTTGCGGCATGGCTAGGGAGACGACAATGCGCCTTGCTCCGCATGGTCGGGTGCGCTCCCGGCCGTCGCGGCAGCACGTCGCCGGGCAGAGCGTGCGCACCGCACTCGGCTCGCTGTTGGCGCACAAGTTTCGCTCCAGCCTGACCATGATCGGCATCATCCTTGGCGTCTGCGGCGTGCTCACGATCAACGCTGTCGGGCAGTCGCAGAATGCTGCACTGGCCGCGCAGTTAGCGCAACTCGGCTCCAATCTGGTGTCGGTAGCGTCGGCGGCTGCTAACGTCGGCGGCGTCTCCGGTGGCGCCGGCAGTCTACCCTCGCTGACGGTGCGCGACGCGCAGGCCATCCGGGAGCAGGTGCCGGACGTCGCCGCCATCAGTCCCGGGGTCTCCGGCCAGGCGCCGGTGGTGAACGGTCGCTTGAGTTGGGGTACGTCCGTGCAGGGCGTGTACCCGGAGTATCAGGTGATCGCGAATGACGTGACGCGCCTAGGCGCCTTCTTCACCGCTCAGGACGAGGCCGCCGGCCAGCCGGTGGCGGTGCTCGGTCAGACCGTTGCGGACCACGTCTTTCCGGCGACTAACCCGCTGGGCGCGATCATTCGCCTACGCAACGTCAACTTTCGAGTGGTCGGTGTCCTGGCAGCCAAGGGCCATAACGGCCAGCGGGATCTGGACGACGTGGTACTGATCCCCTTTTCGACTGGCCAGCAGCGGCTCTTCGGTTACGCCAGCGTCGGCGGACTGCTCTTGCAGGTCGACAGCACCAGCCACCTGCCGGGAGTCCTCACCGGCATTAACCGTGTGCTTCGCAGTACCCGCCATATCGCAGCAGGACGACCTGACGATTTCCGCGTCACGAACTACCAGCAACTTGTCGACTCGGCCGGGCAGGAGGCGGCGGCAATCACGATGATCATGTCGGCCATCGCCGCTGTCGCGCTGACCCTCGGCGGCTTCGGACTGATGAACATCATGCTCATGGCGGTGACCGACCCCACGACGGAGATCGGCGTGCGTATGGCGGTGGGGGCGCAGCCGGGCGACGTGCTGTTGCAGTTCCTCAGCGAAGCGGCCACGCTGACGATCATTGGCGGTCTGCTCGGCGTCGTGGCCGGCTTCGCCGCTTCCGCCGCCATCCCGTACCTCGCCAAGCCGTTGGCGAACTATCCGGCCTGGCCGGCGCCGGGCGCCATCGCCGTTGCCCTGGGCGTCTCCCTTGCTGTCGGATTGCTCTTCGGCCTCTACCCCGCTCATCGCGCGGCTCACCTGAACCCGATCGAGGCGCTACGCTACGAGTGAAAGGAGCTGGCGTGTATTGGCCAAGCCCCGTAGCCGGGCAAACGCAAGGCGAACCTCACGTCAACGGAACGCGGGTATTGGCGAACGGATCGGCAACTTTGGCCGTAGACTGCTCCAACACGCCGCAGGGCGTGCCGCGTCGAGCCCGCCGGGAGCAAGGGTTACGTCATGCGCCTAACTGACCTGTCACCACGGGCTCCTGGCGACGTCGAGGAGCTGATACTTTCGCTGCCGGAGACGTATTGGAACGCGGCAACGTTGTAGACTATTGGCCTACTCGTTTTGCCGATTTTGCAAGCCTGATGGAAGAGCTGCAGTCAACGAGCGCCGGGCAGCCGGCAAACGTCGCCGGCCGCCGCCAGAAATTGCGTGAGACCACCCAGCCAAACTACGCATGAACCGCTACACTCTGGTCTAACTCCAGCGCTCCCCCGGCTCGACCTCGCGGCGTTGCTCGGCCTAGTCCGTGCGGCGGAGCGGCGTTGCACGGCGCCGCCAGCGCTGGAGGAAGGAGGCAACCAGCCATGCGCCGATCTTCCATCCCGACTGTTCCCCCCCGCCACCCGAGGATCCGCCGCCCAACCGCTGGACGCAGATGCCGGCGGCCAACCGTTCTCGCCTGCTATGGCTGCTAAGCCGGTTGGCGGAACGGCAGTGCCAGGCCAGTCGATCCAACGGCGAGGAGGGCGAGGATGAGCACGCCGACGCCCACGAGTAATCGCGCGATGGGACTGGTCCTCCGCTCCGACAAAATCCAATCTTGGCAGCGCGAGCGTCTCGCCATCGTCTACGTCCGTCAGTCTTTTCCCCAGCAGGTGCCCAAACATCAGGAATCGGCGCGCTGTTCCGCACCTTGATCGCCGACCTGGACGGCGTCTACGATCCGGCGCAGTACAACGACCGCTTACTCCTGGGGTTGAAAGGCACCATTTCGGAAACCGAACTGCACATCCTCAAGCAGCGCATGGATGAAGGTCGGCTCTCCAAGGTCCGCCGGGGCGAGCTCAGCTTTGCCCTGCCGGTCGGCTACGTCTGGCGCAATGGTGCGATCGTCTTCGATCCCGATGAGCAAGTCCAAGCCGTCGTTCGGCTGCTTTTCCAGAAGTTCACGGAGATGGGCACGCTGCACGGTCTTCTGCGCTACCTGGCGGACCAGGATATCAAGCTCGGCGTGCGGGTGCGGGAAGGGCCGGGGAAGGGGGAACTGGTCTGGCGGCGCCCCAATCGGATGACGTTGCAAAACCTGCTCAAGCACCCGCTGTTCGCCGGCGCCTACGCCTATGGCTGTCGGCAGAGCGATCCCCGCCACCAGCAGCCGGGACGGTCCAGCACCGGTCGGGTCGTCATGGCACCCGCAGAATGGCTCGCCTTCCTGCCGGACCTGTACCCCGCCTACATCAGCATGGAGCAATACGAAGCGATCCTGGCCCGGCTGCGGGAGAACCAGGCGCGCGTGGCGAGCAAGGGAGCGGTGCGGCAAGGCCCGTCGCTGCTGGCGGGCTTGATCGTCTGCGCCCGCTGCCGCAGCCGGACGCTGGTGCGCTACGGCGGTCACAGCACCTGGCACAGCTACGTCTGTCAGCGGCAAGAACGGGCGGCCTACGACGCCGAGCGGGCGGCGAAGCAGTACCACGCAGTCGCCCCAGAGCACCGGCTGGTCGCCGGGACGTTGGAGCGAACATGGGAAGAAGAGCTCGCGGCGCGGCAGCAACTGGCAGAGGAATATCACCGCTTCCAGCGCGAGCAGCCCAAGGTGTTCACGGCGGCGGAACGCGAGGCGATTCGCTGGGCGGCGGCGAACATCCCGGCGCTGTGGGCGGCACCCACCACCACCGACGCCGACCGCAAGGAAATTCTCCGCCAGGTGCTCGACCGTATCGATGTGGACGCGCAGGGCGCCACCGAGTGGGTGCGGGTGACGCTGCACTGGGCCGGCGGCGAGCCCACCGCGGGCGAAGTCAGGCGGGCTGTAGGCCGAACCGACCGCTTGAGTGCCTATCCGGCGCTCTGCGCTCACCTGCGCACCTTGGCGCAGGAAGGCTGGTCAGCCACGGTGATCGCCGAGCGGCTCACCGAGGAAGGCCTCCGGCCGCCGAAACGGCAGCGCGGCTTCTCGGCCGGCTCCATTAATGGGTTGCGCCAGCGGCTGGGACTGCCTGCCGGGCGCGCCCGCCGCTTGCCGCAACACGACCTGGCCGCCGACGAATGGTGGTCTCGCGAGCTGGCCCAGGAACTGGGCCAGCCCACAGGGACGCTGGACCACCGGATTTACTGTGGGTGGGTGCGGGCTCACCGTCAGCTCGCTTCGCCCCACCGCTGGATCGTGTGGGCGGATGCCGCAGAACTGGACCGCCTGCGCCAACTCCGCACGCGCTCTGTCACCGACGCCATGCGCCGGCAGTGGCTCGACCGACCGGCCGTCGACACCACCATCCCAGCGCAGCCCGTATCATATTAAAAGAAAGGACGAACGCCATGCCCCGACTAGTGCGCTATCTTCCAAATGAGGGCAGTGTGGCAGAGTCGTCGATAGTGTCATTCGAATCCCCGACAATTCATCCCCTCGTCGAAAAGAGCATCGGGATATGGCGGGAACGGCTGCTTGATCTCAGTCGCCGCAATCCAATGTTGAACTTCCGTCCGTCCAAGACCGCTGTAGTGAGGCTCAACTATCCTGAGTTGCCACGCCTAATATAAGGCCTCGTCAGCCAAGAAAAGACCCTCACCTTTTACCTCCCGGACGAAGAGCAGCCTGACCTCGCGTCAAGCGCTGGCGGACCAACTGAGCCACAGGAAGGGCCGTTTCAGGCCGGGTCGTCGCCTGAACTGCGCGTGAGCATCCACGACACAGCCGGTGATGACGCAGGCGGTATATCCGGATCGTCGTCTGCGCCGCCGCCTCGCCTGGACGAGGTGCGCGCAGACGGCGATCCTAAAAGGCTGAAGTCACTGCTCTATCGTTTGCGCCTGCGCGCGCGCTCCACTCTAGAAGAACAGGGCGTTAACACACTATATCTCGCAGCAGGAATGCTGGAGTGGACCGAAACGGGCACGTCGCAGGAGATCGTGCAGTCACCGCTTGTCCTGGTGCCGGTCACACTGCAACGAGAGACCGCCCTTGACCCGTTCCGCCTTGCGCTGCTGCGCGACGATGAAATTGTCCCCAACCCGAAGCTGGCAGAAAAACTCCGGCGCGAATTCGCCTTAGAATTGCCCGCTCTGGACCGGCAAGAAGAGGTCAATATCCTTCACTATCTGGACGCCATCCAGGCAGCAGTCGCGCAGCAGCCACGCTGGAAAGTGACATCTGACGCCTACCTCGGCCACTTCTCCTTCCTCAAACTTGCCATGTACAATGATTTGGAAGCCAATTCTGGCCTACTAGCCGAGCACCCGGTGATCTAGGCGCTGGCCGGAGTTCCCAGCGCCCTACCGCAGGGCCCCTCCGATTTGCCCACTGAACGTGAGCTGGATGTCAAAGTTCCGCCCAAGGAGACGTACCATTTTCTCGACGCCGACGCGAGCCAACTTGAGGCGCTCACTGCCGCGTCGCGAGGCGCTGACCTGATCATTCAGGGGCCGCCCGGTACCGGTAAGAGTCAGACCATCGCCAACCTCATCGCTGAAGCGCTGGCCCAGAATAAGAAGGTGCTGTTTGTCAGCGAAAAGATGGCGGCGCTTGATGTCGTATTTCGCCGGTTGGCGGCGCATGGGCTGGATACGCTGTGCTTAGAACTGCACAGCCATCAGGCGAACAAGCGGGCCGTGCTGGATCAACTCGCCAGAGGCTTGGCTGCCGTAGATCCTGGCCCGCCCGACGCGACCCGCTTAATGGACTTGCAGCAATTGACGCTGAACCGACAACGCCTCAACGAGTACGTAGACGCCCTGCACGGGAATGATAACCCCCTTGGCATCTCGCCTTTCACTGCCCAAGCCCAGGCCGCTGCTTTGGCGACAGCGCCCGACGCCACCTACCGCCTAACAGCCATCGCCGACCTCAGGCACGAACAGCTAGCGGAATTACTCGAGTTGATTGCCCAACTGAAGGCAGTCGGCCATGTGCTGCTCAATCAGGATTCCAACCCCTGGCGCGACAGCACTGTCCCAGAGGCATCACTCGACACGCAGGGAGTTATCGGAACGCGGCTGAGGCGACTACTTGACGCCCTTGGACGGGCGCGTCACATCGGCGGGGTATTCGCCGGTGCCTGGAAGCTGCCCGCTCCAACATCGGTAGACGGCCTGCGGTGGCTTCAGCAGTTGCTGGTTTTGCTGGAAAGCAACCCAAATCCGCCTGCTACCTGGTTTGCTGAGGGGCCGCTCACTCCCTACCTAGCGACCGCTCGGGCGCACGCCGAGGAAGCTACGGACTATCGCCGGCGACGAGCGATCATCCTGGCACGCTATGCCGAAAGCGTCTTCGCCTTGCCGGCAGCCGACCTACGTCACGTACTGACTATCGACACGGAGGAAGCCTTATGGCCGTTCGCGGGCTCGGAAACAGAGCGCCGCACAGCAGCGAGCGTGGCACGGCTTCACCTCAACACCGCACTCGATGCGGCGATCTCCGCGACGAACCTGCTCCTGACAGTAGGTTCCACCCTCTCGCCCCGATTTGGTCTGCCCGTGCCCATCACGGCCGGTGACGCGCAGTTTCTGCTGCAGGTGACAGAACTCCTCTTGAAGGACCCACGTCCAAGCCCCGGCTGGTTGAATCGCAGCACGTTGCTCACCATACAGTCGATTGGCGAGTAGGCATGCGAGCAGGCGAAGATTCGAGACGAGGAGGGCGCAGACCTGTTGGCACGCTTTGACGCCGGCATCATCGACGTGGCGCCGGCGCTCGCAGAGTGTTACAGCAACCACTACGGGAAGGCGCTGCGCTTCCTCAAGTTCGGCTACCGGCGTGACCGGCGCTTGCTCCGCAGTCTAGCAAGGGACGGGCAGGCGCCCGATTACGCGACTGCCCTCACCTCCCTCAATCACGCGTTGCGAGTCGGGAAAGCGCACTCATGGTTTGCTGAGAACAATACAGAGGTGACGGCGCATTTCGCCCACCATCCGGCCTACGTGGGCGCCAAAACCGAGTGGCAAGCGCTGGTGGACGCAACAGAGACGACGCGACTCATCATCGACGCGTTTGGCGAACGTGGCGTGCCTTCAGCTCTCAAGGACATAATGGCGCGCGGAGGAGCAACGATCACGGAGTTCTCTGCGGTCTTCAAACGCTTGGAGATCGAGTGGACGACGTTTACGCGCGCCTTAGACGGCCGGCAACAGCATGCGGATCTCGCTGACCTCATCCCCGCGGGTTGCGCATTGCGACTGACGCACGACAATCTTGCCGCCTGGCGCACCCAGCTTCGCGCCTTCTGGGCAGCCGAAGCTGCTAGCCGTGATCTGCGTCGCATCGACGCGACGCGCAGCGTGGACGAACTGGTTGACGACTTCACCGAAGTCGATGCGCTCAACACCATGATCCGGCGGCTCCTGAGCGATAGCGGGCACCTGCGGCAGCAGTTCGGGAACCTCTTTGCCGGTCAGGAGACCGATTGGGATGCCGTTCTCCAGGCGCTGGATTGGACGCAACGCCTGAAGAGCCACTTCGGCACTACCGCCCCGCCGGACGCCTTCGTCGCCCGTCTCAGCCAGCCGCCGCCGGTCGCCGACCAAGAGCAGCAGCTCCTTGACGTGTTGCTGGTCGACATCGCGGCTGGCATCGACTACGTCTCCACAATTTTCGAGCCCGAGGCCTTTCGACCCGCCGGCCAACGCGCCGACCAATCAGCATTCACTGCTTTCGAGGCATGGCTGCAGGTGCGCCTTGACCATCTCAGCGGTCTGGAAGAGTGGCTCGACTATCGCCACGCGCGCGCGCAGTTGGAGCAGGCGGGACTCGCTGCATTCCTGGCTGACCTCGATCACGATCGCTACCCGCCAAGTGACTGGCGCGATGCCTTCCTCAAGCGATTCTATCAATTATGGTTGGATGAGCAGTATCGCCAGATCCCGGCCCTCGGTCACTTCCGCGGGGCGCGCCATCAGGACTTGATCGCCGAGTTTCGGAGGCTTGACCGAGCGTCACTCAGCATCGCCCCTCGACGGGTATTGCACAACGTCCTGGGACAGCGTCCGCCAATCCGCCCCGCGGCAGTGGCTACGTCGGAGCCGGCGATCCTTTACCGAGAGATCAGCAAGCGGGCAAGGCACAAGCCGCCCAGCCAGTTCTTCCAGACCGGCTTCGCCGATGCTTCGGAGGATGCCGAGGATGACGACGCGCCGGAGATCTATGAAAGCATCCTCGATCAGTGCAACGCGGCCGGCATGCGGACCGCAATGTTGCGCTAGCACTATCGCAGCCGTGACGAGCGGCTGATCGCCTTCCAATCACCACTTTTATGCCGGGGGCTTGATAACTTTTCCGAGTCCGTCCGCCGGGGATGCAGATAGCGGGGTGCGCTTTGTCGCCACGCCTGACGGCGTCTATGACCGTGGCGGCAGTAGGACGAACCGGATCGAGGCGCGCCGCATCGCCGACCTCGTCGTGGCGCATGCGGAGACCCGACCGGATACGTCGCTCGGGGTTGTCGCCTTCAGCCAGGCCCAAATGCTCGCGATTCTGGACGAACTAGAATTGCGCCGACGGCAACGGCCTGACCTCGAACGGTTCTTCCGCGAGGATGGACCGGAGCCGTTCTTTGTCAAGAATCTGGAAACCGTACAAGGAGACGACCGCGCCGGCAAGATGAGCGCCGCCTTCGGGCCGCTGAACCGCGCTGGTGGCGAACGCAGACTCAACGTCGCCGTGACCCGCGCGCGGGAGCAAGTACAATTCGTCAGCTCAATCCAACCTGAGGACATCGACGTCAGCAGCACGCGAAGCGAGGGCGTGCGTCTGCTCCGGAGCTACATGGAGTTCGCCCTTCGCGGGCCGTCCGCCCTGGACGCGGGCCTTGCCACGAGCGCCGGGTCAACTGAATCGCCCTTCGAGGAGTCGGTATTGGCTGAGATCAGCAAGCGCGGCCTCGTCGTCCATCCGCAAATCGGTTGCGCCGGATTTCGCATCGATTTGGGCGTGGTCCATCGCGACCAGCCCGGACGCTATGTTCTTGGCATTGAATGCGACGGCGCGACCTACCACTCGTCAAAGACGGCACGTGACCGCGACCGCCTACGCCAGGAGGTGCTGGAAGGCCTCGGCTGGCGCATCCACCGGATCTGGTCGGCCGATTGGGTGCGCGACCGGGCGCGCGAAGTTCAGCGAACCCTCGACGCCCTGGAGGGCGCCTATCGAGCGGACGACGCCACAATGCCCGTCGTGCCGCCCTCTAGCACGACGGTTGCAGACGAAGCCCCCTTCGCTTCGGGCGTTCAGCCCACTGAAGCGCGCCCCTCGCCACCATCACTCCTAACCTTGCCGGTGTTGGAGCAGGCGTCTCGACGTGCTGTCGCTCATCTCAAGCCGTACACGGAGGCACGTCTTCTGGCCCAGGCGCACTCCGACCGCTTCTACGAGCCGTCCTCGGCCGCGTCGGTTATTCCTCAACTCATCGTTCGGAGCGTGCAAGCAGAAGGGCCAGTCCATATCAGCCGGGTTATGGAACTGATAGCCCGCGCATACGGCTTTCAGCGCACCGGAGAGCGGGTCGCCGACCAGATCAACCGAAGCATCGATACCGCCGTGCGCCAGAAGAAGGCCGTCCGGCGCGGAGAATTCCTGTGGCCGCCGAGTCTCTCAGCGACGGAGGCGCCTGTCCGCACGTCCGGTCCCGGCGGCAGGCCACGGGCCGTCGACTATATCGCCCTGGAAGAGCTGGCCAACGCGCTGTTACTGACGCTCGACGAGTGCTTCTCTCTGCCCGAGGAGACGTTGGTCATCCAGACCGCTCGCCTCCTCGGCTACGACCGCACCGGCGTGCTGGTCACAGCGCGCCTCAAGGAAGCCATCGCCGGCCTTGAGAAGTCAGGAGTTGTGCTACGGAACGACGGGCTGGTGACCAGGGCTTCATCTGGCGAGAGGCGTCAGTATCTCGCGGTGGGCAAGTGAGACGCCGCTACGACGAAACGGCCCTTCATCGACGCCGGTTAGGGCCTTTCTTCGGTTGCAAAGCTAGCGTGAACCACGGACAATGCAGCCATGAGCATCGCGCCTGACCTCCAGACAGCACCGTTCGCACCCTGGGCCGCCATCGTCCCGGGCTATGGGAGGGTCACTGTAGACATTTTGCTGACATTGCCGGACGACGGCTACCAGTACGAAGTCGTCGAAGGAGTCTTGGTCCGCATGGCTGGGAGCGGGTTTGATGCAACGACGATTGCCGTTGAACTGGTTGCTGCGTTGCACAGTTATGTTCGACCGCGCCGCCTCGGTCGCGTGACCGGCGCTGATGGCGTCTACGCGTTTCCGGGCGCAGAGACCGGCCTGCTTCCCGACGTGGGGTTCCTGGATGCTGCCAAGGTCGCCTTGATCAGCGACCGCCGTAAACCCATCCCCTTCGCGCCCGACCTGGCCGTTGAGGTGGCGTCACCTGACCAGACTCGGAACGCGATGGCCGCCAAAGCCCGCACCTATCTCGACGGGGGAACGCGCCTGGTCTGGATTGTGTGGCCGGACCAGCAACTGGTCGACGTCTGGCACGCGGGTCGCACTGTTGGGCCGGCAGCCACACTCCCGGCAAGCGCTCTCCTCGACGGTGCGGACGTGCTCCCAGGCTTTTCCTACCTGGTCGCCAGCATCTTCACGGACACCCTCGCCTAGCGGCAGACGTTGGGGACGGTAGTGTAGCGGGGGACCAGGCCACGGTGTGCCGCTAGCCAGAGATGGTAGCGTCTAACAGACCCCGCTGCTATGACGGGTGATCGGCAATATAGCAAGGTTCAGCCGCTGGGAAGGGGGTGACGAAGCGCGTGGCTCTGACGGCTCAGCGCTACACCTTCGAGGACTGGCTGGCCTTCCCTGATGACGGCAAGCGCTACGAGTTGCTGAACGGAGCACTCGTCGAGATGCCACCGCCAACTGCCAACCACGCCCTGATCGTGCGTGTCCTCCTGCGCTGGCTTGGTCGGGCTGACACGGCCGGCTATTGCATCACGCTAACGGCGCCGGTAGCGGTGGTCCTGGATGCCGCGATCCGCCGGCAGAACGCCCCGGAGTCGGATGTCTTCTGCATTCGGCACGACCAGGAGCACATCATCCGTGCCAGCGCCGTGGAGGGAGTGCCGGATCTCGGGATCGCTATCCTCTCTCCGCGCAACCGGCGAGAGGACCTCCCAGGCGGCGCAAAGTGGGACCTCCACGAGCGCTTCGCTGTACCACACTGCTGGCTCGTCGATTAGGAGCCTCGGACGGTCACGCAGTACATGGACGAAGGCGAACAGTATGGCGCCCCCCTGCTGTTCCGGCAGGTGATATCCTGGCTTTCCCGCTCGCCCCTGAGATTACGCTGCCTGTAGCTGACCTCTTCCGCGATCTACGGCCCTGGTAGCCTGTCGTCTTCACTGCATTAACACCTCGCCTCGTTCGCAGGGTTCGCGCCGTCCGATCTAACGCGACTCTCGGTGGCGGAGCTTAATTCAGCCCGGCAGCTCGTTTGCCCGGATGATGACAGATTGAACAACGGACGATGGCAACGACTGCCCCTCGGCAATGACCGTTACGTCGGTGTACCCCTCGGCCGCCGGACCGGCATGCCGTTCGATGCGTTTGTGGTCGAGGTCCACCAGCCAGACTTCCGGGATGCCGGCGCGGGCGTAGCGCGGAATCTTGACCAGACGGTCGGCCAGCAGCGAGGTATCGGCCACCCTGATAAGCAACAAGATTTCCGCCGGCACGGGGAGGGATGCTGTATAGAAATCGGCGCGCGTTCGCAAAACAGAGATGTCCGGTTCCGGTTCCGTATCGTCCCCCAGTCGCACCGGGTCTTGTACGCCAATCACGACGGCATCACCAAGAGTCCGGTTGAACAGCCGGTTCAGTTTCTTCGTCGTTCCGGCGTGCTGCGCTCCGACCGGGCTCATCCGAACGATCTCGCCATCAATCAACTCCACGCGGTCGTCCTCGCCCAGGATGCCGGCGTCCGCCAGCCGGTGATAATCATCCGCAGTAAAACGGACCCGCGTCAGCGCAATTGCCACAGCGCACGCCCTCCTTGGGGCTTGGTCGTCGGAAAACCGTAGCATGAACGGCAGACGTTGGGGTGTCGCGGCGGCTCGCACGCCGAAGATATTGGAGGCCCGGATGGTGACCCTACGCCCCATGGAGCAGGAGGAGTTCGACACGTTCATGGCCCGTCAACGCCAAAACTACCCGGCCGAGCGAGCCCGGAACTTCAGTTCCCCAGTGGAGCGAGAGCGAGAACAGGCGGAGCGCCAGTTCGCCGACCTGTTGCCCCAGGGACGGGCGACGAGCGGCCATCACTTCTGGATGGTGCTCGCCGCGCCAGGTGAGGCTATCGGCCAGCTCTGGGTGTTCCTCCTCGCCGATCGGGAGCGCGCCTTTATCTACTACATCGCCATTGATGAGCCGCACCGCGGCAAGGGGTTCGGCCGCCAGACCCTGGCGGCGCTCGATGCCTGGCTGACGGAGCAGGGCGTGCGCGTGGTCGCCCTGAACGTATTCGGCGACAACCCGGTCGCCCAGCACCTCTACGCGACCTCCGGTTACCGTGTCACTAATTCGACTATGCAGAAGAGGCTATAAGCGAATCTTCGTATGCCGTAAGCGGGGCAAATACGCAGGTCAAAGAATTCTTGACGCAGGACAACAGTTGCCGTACGCTGGTCGAGGTTGAATGAAGGGCCAACCATGAAACCAATGCGCGAAGCTAGTCAGCCGGGCTCATGACAGACGCCTCAACGGGTCGCGCCGCATCTGACACTGCGCTGACCGGCCCGGTGGTGACAACCAGTCCAGCGTTCCTGGACCGCCTGTCGGCCATTCAGGCGGCATTGCCGCCCGCCGACGGGTTGGCCTGCTTCAACCGGATGTACCGGCAGATTACGACCCTGGTGCTCGGCCGGATCGGCGCCGGCTATTTTACCGACCAGGCCTATATGGACCGTCTCGATATCGTGTTTGGCAATCTCTACCTTGCGGCCGTCAATGCTTCCGTCACCCAGCCGGATCAGGTCGCGCGGTGCTGGGCGGCGCTACTCGACCGCCGGACCGACTCCCGGATCACTCCATTACAGTTCGCCCTGGCCGGGATGAACGCGCATATCAATCACGACCTACCAATCGCCGTGGTGACGGCTTGTACCGACCTCGCTACGACGCCAGACGGCCACCATGCCGATTACGAACGCGTCAACGCCGTGCTGGCCGGAGCGGAGCAGGAGGTGCGCCGCTCGTTTGAAAGCGAAGCGTTGCTCCACATTGATCAGTCCCTCTCCGGGGCGGCGGATATCGTAGTCAATTGGGACCTCGTCAAAGCGCGTGAAACCGCCTGGGCCAACGCCGAGGTGCTCTGGTCACTCCAACGATCGGCGCCAAGTCTGGCGGATGGATTCCTGAACGCCCTCGACAACCTGACCGGCTTTGCCGGTCGCGGCCTCCTCACCCCACTCTCTGCCGGCGCCTGACCGCTGCCTGCCGCGTCCGTCGACGGCGGCTTCGACCGGACTTGAAGCATTTGTCCAGACGAGAGTGCCATCCCCAACACCGGCCCGACACGATACCCCGCTGAGCAAGCGACCTTGACAGTGCTGCCCCATTGCCGTATGGTGGCGCAGACGTGACGCCTGGACAACCGAGAGAAGGTGGCATGAAGATCCTACAGTTATCCCGAACGCCTGACTATGCGCGTCTGGCGCTCGCCAGTACACGCCTGATTAACGGCGGCCTTGCGCTCGTAGCGCCGGCATTCCTGGTGCGACGACTCGGTGTAAACTCGAAAACGTCGCCCGCGCTCCTCTACGTCTTCCGCATGTTCGGCATCCGTACCGTCTTGATAGGGCTTGATCTCTTACGGGCGGGGCCGCCGCGCGAGAAGGCGCTGCGCGCTGCTCCCTTCATCCATGCCTCCGACACCACGGCTGCCGTGTTGGCCTTATTAGGCGGCCTGGACAAGCGCTCCGGTGTGACGATCGTTGCTATCTCCGCCGTCAATACCATCCTGGCCGTCGTCGCCCGCCCGAGGGAGGGCTAACCTCGACGAAGCTACCGCTCAAGGCTGACCGGTCGCCGTACCGGTGATGGTCTGTTTGTACAGGTCCGTGAACACCGCCTCCAGGCGCTCGACGTTGGACGTGCTGTCGTAGACAAGCTCCAGGAAGCGCCGGATGGCCAGCATCGGGTCATCGCCAATCTGGTCCCCTTGCGGGGTCAGAACGTACCGCACGAGCGGCTCGCTGACGGCGAGATTCAGTTCCTCAAGCTTGAGCTGATCCAACACGTCGGCCATGGCGTTCTGCCATACCTTCTGCCATGAGAACGAAGGCGCCGCCGCGGCGACGGTCGTCGCCACCTGCTTGACCGGGGCGGGGGCCGCCGCTTCCAGCGCGGCTAGCCGTTCCTGCACCTGACCCTCGACCCGGGCGATCCGTTGCTGGAGATCGCCCAGTGCAGTCTGGCCCTGGGTGAAAAGGGTCGAACCGCGCGCCGCGACCAGCGCCACCAACCCGGTCAGGCCCGCGCCGACTCCGGCGGCGCCGCGGGCCACGGGGTCGGCGTTGCCGGGTCCGCCGAGGACAATCAGAATAAGCGTCACCACCGCGACGAGCACGAGAATGATCCCCACTACAGGAGCCAGAGGGAGCAGCATCCCTCGAAGTAAGCGCGTTCCCAGACTCTCCGCCTGATTCAGCACCTCTCGGCCGAGTTCATCCAGCAAGCGGGTGATGATGCCCGTGATCGGGAAGGCTCCGGGTGGTCGCCGCCCGGTGAGCAGATCATACCAATTGTCCATCTGCTCCTCGAGTGCCGCCAGGAGTAGGGGACTCTCGTCACCGGTCACGCGGATGGCGGCGGGAGCGCTGCCGGCCGCCATTCCCCGCGGCCATGATGCATAGCTGCGCTGCCGCGCCCCCTGCCCCGCTGCCACTGAGCCTTGCCCGTCACCCTGCGGAGTGAGGGGAGCGGGCGCGCCTGCCTGGAGGATGCGGTCCAAGTTGTGGAGGGCGTTATGCCAATACTCCAGGCTACTGGAAACGGTCGCCACGGTCTGACCGCCCAGGAAGTCTCCCAGGCTGTCGAGCTGGCGGCGGATCTGGCCGATTCGTGGGCCATCGAACATCAAGGCCCAGGCGGCGCTCGTCGCCGTGCCGATCACGGCCGCCGGTGGCGGCGCGCCCGGTAGCGATGCTGCATGCACCTCCGCCCAGATATACCAGCGGGTCCGGCTGAGCGCCTTCCCCACCTCGTAGGCGCTCACCAGCGCAGCGCTGGACGCCGCGCTCGGCCAATCGGGGTCGAGCAGGAACTCAATGATCAACTCGTCCCACTGGCCGATGAGCGCTTCGAGTTGTTTGAGCAAACCGATGGTCGGTCTGCCGTCCACGGCGGCCGTCGGGAACGCTTTGAGTGCCGCCGCCGTTTCCAGGGCGGCGGATGGGAGAGGATCGTTCGCAGGTGCGGCGTCAGGCGAAAGCAGCAGCTTCTCCTGCCGTGCGAGGAGCTTGGCGAGAGCGCGAATTTGCCCGGCTGGGGTGAGCTGGTGCGTCAGATCAGGCGGGAATTCGAGGCCCGGTGCAGTTCCGAGTTGCGCCTGGACCATCCGGGCACGGGCGACCAGTTCCTCCAGCGCCCAGCCGAGGCGCACTGCCGCCACGGCCTGGCTCTGCTGCGGATCGCTAGCGGTGGCCCCGGAAGCATTCGTCGCTGTCCGCGTACTATCGATCGCCGCCCGGTTGTAGGTGACGGCCAGGGTGTCGGGTGCCCCGGGCATAGCCTTGTCCTTCCTCGCCGCTCCGCCCGCGCCGCGGGGCGATCACACTTGCAGCAGCGCCAGAACCGCCGCTTGCAGCGCCGGATCGACCAGCGCCTGCATGTGATCGTAAAAACTGACATGGTGTTGATTGACGGCATTGTACGCCGCCGGCCAGGGGCTGCTGCTGAGCGCCACCGACGAATCGCCCCGGTCAAGTTCCGCCAATCCACCGTAGCGCGCGGCGATATCCGGCTGGCGCGAGAGTTCCGCGACCAGGTAGGGACTCACCTCCGGTAGAGGGAGACGCTGCCCGGCCTCGCAGAGATAGAAGCGAACGAACGAAGGGTCCGATCCACCGAAGCTGTGGTAGCGCACACCTGGTAGCGGCCCCTCGCCTTGACCTATCGCTGTCAGGGCGTCACTGCCCGGCAGCAGCTCGTCATACCCCGGTCCGGCCGCCAGGGAGCCGAAGCGGTGAAGCAGCCCCTGGCGTACCTGATCGGCGATCTCGTCCAATAGCGACTGGACCCGCGCCGAGAGGAAACCGGGCAGCGACGCCGTCAGGCCGTGAAAATCGCAATTCTGGCTGAGGCCGCGGTTGTAGTCGTCGGCCAACTGCGGCATATAACTGCCGGCATGCGGTGTGGAGAGCGTCATAACGGCCTGCAAGTGCGGCACACCGGCACTGCCGAGCGCCTTCAGCGCCGCCCGCGCCACCAGCCCACCCCGGCTGTGGCAGAGGAGGATTAATGGCGGAGGACCGCCGCCGGTGGCGGCGAGATCACGTGCGTACGGTGCGAACACCTGCGCCTCCAGGCCGGTCAGGAGCGCCACCGCCTCCGCAGCGGCGTACTGCAGTACGTCATTGGGACGCGCCTGGCTCCAGGTGATCGTGCTCATCCCCTGGCCGCCCAGCAGCCGGGACCATGGCGTCACGCTACCCGCCTGATAGGGCGGAGACATGCCAAGTCCCGTCGTCCCGGCGGGCGGCGGGGCGGCAAGATCGAAGAGCCAGGTGTCGTTGATATCCATGCCCACCGGATCGGTCCAGTGTTGGGCAATTCCGCCAATGCCGTGTATCAGCACAACCACCGGCGCGTCATAGCGCCCGGCCGTGGCGGTGAGATCCGCCAGTCCGTGATCGGCTCGCATGGTCCCCTGGAAAGCGCCCAGCAGCCCCTCGAACGTCGCCTGGTCCATCAGCCCACGCTCCCTCACCGGTTGGTTGTAGCAAGGTAGCATTTTCGGGTGAGCAGGACAACCCCCCATTACTCCTATGCCGGCCCCTTGCCGCCCGAAGGGCTGCCTATACTACCGCCAGCTTCGCTGTCCGCGAGGCTGTATCGGCGCAGCGCCAATGCAGCGGAAGGAAACCCCGGCGATGGTCAATGTAGAACAGCTCTTGCACATGACGCAGGCCCAGTTGGATGACCTTTTCCGCGCCAGCCCGGCCGGCCCCATCCCCGAGGGTGACGTTGATGGCACCGTCCTCATCGCCCCCGGTACCGAGATCAGCGATACGGCCGCCCGGCTGGTCCACCTCATCGCCTGGCAAGGCAAGGTCTTCGATGCCGCCAGCAGCACGCTGCGCAACAAGATCCTGCCAGACAGCGAACAGGCCGTCGTTGCCCAGGTCTACCGCGCCCCGAGCTGGTTCGACGGCAAGGAATGTATCGTCCTCGACTATTCCCGGACGTCCCTGGTGGCGCACTGGATCCGCGACGAAATCCGCCTGGTCTCCCCCGGCCTCTATCTCGGCCTCGTTTTCTGGGAGCGAGAGCGGATCCTCGACTTCACGCTGGCCACTCCGGCCGCCTCCCCCACGTAGCACTATGACCGATCAGGTGGCGTTGACGATCCTTGCCCCGGTCAAGCCGGACGCCGTGGACGCCCTCCGCCCGGTGCTGGCCAGCATGGGGAAGGATCCCGCCGGCAACGCCATCATCCCCTTTGGCAAGCTGAGTGCGGTCCACTTCGCGCGGCTGCTGCTACTGGAAGAGACGCGCGACCAACGGGGCGTCACTATTCCGCCCAACCTGATCTGGATGAGCGATGCTGACGCCCCGCTCGACCGGCATCTTGAACAGTTGCTGGACGTCGGCGGCGATGGATTGGACCTGGTCTTTGGCCAGTGCGACGGCTACCCGGCGCCAGGAATGCGCGACCGCCAGCGCCGGCGAGCCTTTCTGCAGGCGCACACGATCCCGAATCAGGCAGTCTATGTGAACACCATCGGCCGCACCGTGGCGCAGGTCGGCGCGGAAAGCCGGCTGCACGACACCCTCGATGATTTCCTGGACCGGGCGCGGGGGGAGTGGTCCGGCTGGGACGCCGCAAAGGTGCGCGACGCCATCCGTACCTTCGTCGACGGCGACCCCGCGCTGCGCTGGGCACGCCGCGCCGCCGCGCCGCCGCCGTTCGGCTGGCGCATCAAGCAGGCACTGGACTTCGCTGGTTTGCCGTTGCTGGTGCTCACCCTCTCGCCGGTGCTGCTGCCGGCGTTCCCAATCTGGCTCTGGCTGCTGCGTCGCCATGAGCAGACCGATCCCGCGCCGCACGTCGCCCCCGACCCGGCGCATGAGCGGGCGCTGGCCGACCTGGAAGACTGGGGGCCGATGAATCAATTTAGTGCGGTTGGGTTCATCAAGCCAGGCTGGTTCCGTCTTATCACCACCTTTGCGGTGCTGCGGCTGGTCAGTTTCGGCGCTCGTCACCTCTTTAGCCGGGGCAACCTGGCCGGCGTCAAGACGATCCATTTCGCGCGCTGGGTGGTGCTCAACGAGCGGCGGCGCGTGATCTTCGCCAGCAACTACGACGGCAGCCTGGAAAGCTACATGGACGATTTCATCGACAAGGTGTACTGGAGCCTGAACGCGGTCTTCAGCAATGGGGCCGGCTACCCAAAGACGCGCTGGCTGCTCTTTGGCGGCTCTCGTGACGAGCAGGCCTTCAAGGACTTTTTACGCGTCCATCAGGTTCCCACACAGGTATGGTACGCCGCCCACCCCCAACTCACCGCGCGCAATCTGGAGAACAACGCCGAAATCCGCCAGGGCCTCTCCGGGGAGATGGATGCCGTCGCCGCCCAGCAGTGGCTGCACCGGCTGTAAGCAGCGAAGGGGGAACGGCAATGGCGGAAACGCTCGACTTCGCCGACATTCAGGGCATCGTCACCCGCGGCTACGGCAAATTGCGCGCCGCCACCTATGCCCTGTTGGAAATCAGCGACATCGCGCTCGCCCGCGCCTGGCTGAGCGCGCTGGCGGGCACGATCACCTCCTGCGAGACGGACCCTGACGACGGCGCCCGAAACATCGCCTTCACTCCCTCCGGCCTGCGTAAACTGGGGCTCACGCCGGACGTGCTGGCCTTGTTCTCCGCCGAGTTCCTGGATGGCATGGCCAGCACACACCGCGGGCGGCTGCTGGGCGATCTGGATGCCAACGCGCCGGAGCATTGGACCTGGGGCGGCCCATCCGGCGGGCCGGTGGACCTGGTATTGATGCTCTACGCTCGTGATGAGGCCGGCCTCGCCACGCTCTACGACGCGCAGGCCGCAGCCTTCCAGGGCGCCGGCTTGCGGCTCACCAAGAAGCTGGATACCGTCGATCTCGGTGACGTCGAGCACTTCGGCTTCCGCGACGGCATCTCTCAGCCAATCGTTGAGGGTATCCCCAAGCCGGCGCCTCCCGCCAACGTCATCAAGGCCGGGGAGTTCCTGCTTGGCTATGTCAACGAGTACGGGCTGTACACCGACCGCCCGCTCCTGCCGGCCGCCGCCGGGGTCGGCGGCGGCCTCCCCCGTGACCCCGCCGGCTCCGGCGCTGCCGACCTCGGCCGCAATGGGACCTACCTGGTCTTTCGAACCTTAGAGCAGGACGTGCGCGGCTTCCGCCAGTTCCTGGAGCAGACCAGTGCCACTTCGACCGGCGCCGACACCGCCGCCAGGCTGCGCCTGGCGGCGAAGCTGGTGGGGCGCTGGCCGAGCGGAGCGCCACTGGTCAAAGCGCCGGAGCACGACGACCCATCGCTAGCCGCCGACAATGACTTCGCCTATGCCAAGGAGGATCCTGACGGCCTGTGCTGTCCCATTGGCGCCCATATCCGGCGCTCCCATCCCCGCGACTCCCTGGACCCGAACCCCGGCAGCGATCAGTCCGTCGCCGTCGACAAGCGCCACCGCCTCATCCGACGAGGTCGCGAATACGGGCCGGCGCTCCCGGCGGACGATCAGGCCGACACCGCACCGCCTGGCGTCGCCGACGCGGAGCGCGGTCTACATTTCATAGCGGTCAACGCCAACATCAGCAGGCAGTTCGAGTTCATCCAGCACACCTGGGTGAACAATCCCAAGTTCGCCGGCCTCTACGACGACGCCGACCCGTTGCTGGCCGCCCACGCTCCCTCCGGTGGTAGCTTCACCATCCCCGCGGAGCCTGTGCGCCAACGGCTTACCGACCTACCCCGTTTCATCTCCGTCCGCGGCGGCGCCTACTTCTTCCTGCCTGGCCTCCGCGCGCTCCGCTACCTGGCGAGCGTCGTGGGCTAAGCTAAAGGCAATACGGTTCAGATAAGGGATGGGAGTCGTGGTTGAAAGTCTAACCGGGCGGCACGGTCAGGACTCGTCTTCCGAATCCTAGTCCCGTTCTCGCTGCTGCCGGCGCTGGCGATGAAGCTGCTCCAGGAAGCGAACGCGGTTCAGATCGACATCCGGGGCCTGCGGTCGTTGGGCCAGTTCCTGCGCCCAATGGGCCGCATCGAAGATCGGCCGGAGCGGAAGCTCCAGGCCGGGAAAGAGAGAACTGTTGAGCGTATCCTCGCGGCTGAGTACCGGCTGTTCCACGTAGCGGCCGGCGGAAAGTACGAAGCGGCGCAGTCGCTCGCCGGCGACGTCGATGACCCAGTAGTGCTGGACGCCGCCCCGCTCGTAGATGCCGAGTTTGTCGGTGAGGTCGCGCTTGACGGAAGTAGGGGAGAGCGCCTCGACCACGAGATCGGGCGGGCCGAAGCAACCGGTGTGCCCCAGGATACCAGCGCGCTCAGTGCGGATGAACAGGAGATCGGGTAGCGTGGCGTTGTACTCGTCGAGGACGACATCAAGCGGGCCGATGCACACAATCCCCAGGCTGCCCTCGTCGACATGGGCCTTCAGGCGCGTGGCCAGCTCTAGCGCGACCGCCTGATGGGGCTCGGTGGGGGCAGCACGCGTCACAACCGCGCCGTCAAGGAGTTCATAGAGAATGCCGTCATCGGGAAGATCGTGGAACTCGACATAGGTCAACCGGCTCCCAACGAGCGTGGCCATGACAACGGCGCCTTTCTTTGCTGTGGTGGCCTTCCCTTGCCTCCGGACAGTCTAACATCGTCCCGTTGGCGAGGTTGCTCGGCTGCTAGACTCTACTGGCCGGGACGGACCAGTCATTCACGGCCACTCGACTCGACGTCCTGGCGCAGAAACACGTCGCTGTGCTGGAAAAACAGGGCAAGCGAGTAGCCGTCCGATTCGGCGAACTGCAGGAGACCGTAGTGGATGTCAAGAAGGGATGACCTCTGGTCGTTGGCGTAGGCCGTGGCGCGAATGCCTGCTTCGAAAAGATAGTCGCGTTTCTCGCAGGCGGTGAGGTTGCTGTAGCGCAGCGTCACGCCGCCGCGGAAATCAGTGATCTCCCGGTCGATGATCGAAGGCGCGTCGTGATCGTCGCTCATTGCGCCCTCCCGCCGTCTCTAGGCTTAGGTCCCCGGCAGTTTCGGCAGCCCGATCTGACCCTTCAACTGGTTCGCCAGTTGATTGAGCTGGTTCAGCTTCGCGGCAACCTCGGGCGGGACCTGTTGGGCGCTGCTGGTCAGGGTGTTGGTCTCCTGCTGCACCGCATTGAGTAAATCATCAAGGGACAACTTTATATCGAGCTTTCGGGAGACCTTCACCTCAATGAACTCGTAGTCCAGATCGCTTGTCTGACCGGCCATCCGTCTGCTCCTTCAGGCAATCGCCACAGTGGGGACGGAGATCGTGTCGATCCCGATCTGCCCCAGGGTGAGGTTCAACAGTTCGTAGGGGGCAACAACGTTATGCAATTCGATCTTGCCAATGGAGGTGCTCGCCGTGACGTTACGGATCACCAACTGATCAATCTTCGCTTCCGCCACGGGGTTGACCTTCAAGGTCAGGTCCAGGCAACCAAGGTCCAGGTGAAAGGCCTTGGGCTTTGGCGTTGCCGTCACATCGACGCCCTGGCTCACAATATCGGCAATGGAGGCACTGGGCAGCGCCAAATTGGAGAGCGCCATTTGGCCAAGCGGGAAGGCATCGCCGTGGACGCGCCCGATCGTCACCGAATCGAGGGTCGCGGCGGGGGCACCGAAGCCGCCAACATTCAACGCGCCGATCCCCTGCCCGGCAATCGAGAATCCCTGAGTCGGTAGCTTGAGATTACGTGCCTGAATCTGTTCGGCCACGGCTGCGCCCAACTGCAGATTGACGACCGGATTGGCCGTCGCGGCGATGTTGTCGACGCTCAGACTGGCAATGTCAATCTTGAGGTTCTCAATGCCCGGCACCCTGATGTCGCCGAATCCTACGGTGAAGCTCGGACTATCTAGGTCTTCCGTCCCCGTTTCATCGATCGGGTGGCCTGGAAAATCGATGTGCAAATGCCAGTCGAGGCTCATGGTGTAGGTCACGGTGACGACGAAGTTGCGGAGGAAAGCGCCATCGCCGGCGGTGTTGAGCGCAAAGTCCGTCAGCACAAGCTGGCCGATCTTGATCGGACCGATTCCCACCTGCCCGATGCTGACCGTGCCGACGCCCGATCGCTGGATATCCGCTTGCGGGATCGTGGTGAGCATGAAACACCCCCATTGCTGCTACATCGCCACTCCCGCCCTTTGGCAGCGGCACGGCTGGGTGGCTCCCGCCGCGGCCGCTCAGGCCTTGGGCGGCTGACCCGGCGTTGGCGCCAGCATCGTCGGGTCGATCTGATTAATCTTGCTGACCACGTCCTTGAGTTGGCCGGCGAGCGCGCTGAGTGCCTGCAAATGCTGGGCGAGTTCCGGGTTCGCCGCGGCGCCCGGACCAGCCTGAGACGACGTACCCTCCTTCGCCGTGAGCGGGGTGAGGATGTCGTCAAGCGTCAAATTGACGTCATACCGTTTGACCGGCACCATCGTGACTTGCGGAGTACTCTCGGTCGACATTCGCACCCTCCTTCAGGAGACGGAAAAGGCCGGGATCCCGATCGTGTTGATCCCGACCTGCGACAGCGTGAGATTCAGCACATCGTACGGCAGGACGACGTTGGTCAGCACGACCTGGCCGACCGAGGCGACGGCTTTCGCGCCGGATATTTCGAGACGCTCAATATGCGAAAGCACCGATGGTGTGATGTGCAATACCAGGCGTAAGATGCCGGCATCGAAACCCGGCGATAGCCCTTGCAAATCGACCTGAATGTCGAACGGCGAGGTGCTGGCGATAGCCGGGATCTGGAGGGCGGGCAAATTCAGACTGCGCAGCGTGAAGGCGGGAATTGTTACCGGGTCGCCATGCACGTGGCCGATCGTCGCCTGGTCCACTTTCGCAGCCGGAACGCTGATCGCGCTGCCCTGGACCGAGTTGAGAGTCAGGCCCGCGAGAGTGAAGCCTGCTGTTGGTAAGGCGATGTTCTGCGCCTTAATCTGCTCGGCACTGGCATGGGCGAGCTGCAGATTCGTCAGTGGATCAGCCGCGACGGACATGCTCTGGGCAGTGAGCGTCGGGATAACGAGGTCGATGTTGCTCACATTCTTCAGCATCACGTCACCGACCGGCATTGAGAAGCTGAACGAGCCGAGATTGTAGGTGTCTCCGATGTCAATGTCCGGAATCCCATCGGGTAATCCCACATGCACATGCCATTCGACCGCAATGTGCAGTGTCACGGTGACGTGCATGTTCTGCAGCACGCCCGCGAACCCGGTCATCGTGAATTTGGTGTTGTTCAGCACCAACTCACCAACGGTGATCGGCCCGATGGCGACATGTCCGACGGAAATGGCGGTGAGGTCCGCCCGCTGGATATCCGCCTCTGGAATTTTTACTTGCATTGGGTCCCCCGTCACCGTTCAGTGTGCTCGACACGCAGGATGGTTGACTAGAGTGCCCGTACTATAACAGGACGGCTGCTCGCATGCAATACCCACCTTGGTGCGCACCGTACCGCGCACCGGTGGGCAGCGTCAGTGCGGGGAGCCGGGAAACTCCTCGTCCCCGGTCGGCTCGTAGTGCTGGACCGCGTTCATCGTCTGGCGCAACTTGGAGAGTTCGTTGTACATTCGTCGGCGAGCCCGGCTCTGGTTGCCAAGGGGGCGGTGCTCGGGAATGCTGTGCCACGGGTTGAAGGAGAGCACCCGCGCGAAGACGAGTTGCTCGGGAGAGTCGAACGTCTGGCGGGGAATTCGCAGTACCGCAGCCGGCACACGCGGCGACAGCTTCTCCGGCCACAGCACGCCGTTGTTCTCAATGGGCATCAGAAAGGGATCCGTTTGCACCTGGAGCAGGATGTCAAACTCGACGTCTTGCTGTGCCAACGTGGCAACCATCGCCTCCCGCAGGTAGTTGTCCGGCGGGCGGGCCGGCAAGCGCGGTACCGGCGTTCTCGTTTTCAGTCTCGGCCGCATCGAGTACTGCATGGCCTGCCCTTCGCCCAGCAAATACGGCACACAACTGAAATAGTCACTCTCGAGCGGACTGGTCTGGGTCTTCGTCCACAGCAACTGCATGATCGCATCTAACCGGTGCCGGATCAGGTAAAAGAGTTGGGCGTTTTTCAGGCTCCAGTGCTGAAGTTCGGCGTTCGCTTTGGTGTCCGGCGTGACAAATGTCGGTGGGCTGACACCAAACAGGTCCTGAGTGAATTTTTCGTCGTCCCACAACTTGGGGCCGGGTACGCCCATCAGCTTGATGCTCATGCTCATGAAGCCGGCGTCGTCGATGTCCGTCGTAATGTAGGGACCCGGTCCCGAGAACCGCACCCAGGCCCGATAGACGCCGGGCTGCGCGTAGATGCCCTGGCGCATATGCGGCGGCAGATCGTCGCGGATAATGAATTCGGCGCGGACGATGCCATGGGTCTTGGTGTTGCCGCCCCGTTCATAGTAGCCGACCTGCCAGAGCCGGCGCATCTGGGCACCCATGGTCGTGATGATGTCCTGCAGATGGGCCTCTTCGTCCGGCTGCACTCGTTCCTCGGCGAGTTGGAGGCCCTCGTCCTTGCGCCCCTTGTTGATCAGGGCCGTGGTCAACAGGCTGAGCCGCTCACGAAAGAGCGCATCAAACGCCGGCCGGAAGAATGGGTCAACGCGGCGCTCCAGATGGAAGAGCCACACCGAGGTGTTACTGATCCAATTGAGCACACCGACGCCAGTGTCGGCGCGGGGCAATCCGACGCCGCTTCTCCGGTTTACGGGCGAGGTTGACATGGATCCTGGCCTTTCTTGCCGTCTGTAAGATACCATAGGCCGGTAGGTTGGAAAGGGGGAAAGCATGACCTTTAGGATACTGGCGATCGACGGCGGCGGGATACGAGGCATCATCCCTGCGCTCATGCTGGCCACGATTGAGGATCAGACCAAGCGTCCCATCTGCGAGCTCTTCGATTTGATCGCGGGCACGTCCACCGGGGGCATCCTCGCCCTTGGCCTGACGAAACCGGGTGCAGATGGGAAGATCGAACACTCCGCCCAGTCGCTCATCGGCCTGTACGAGGCGGAGGGACGCACCATCTTTCCGCCGCCCTCGATCTTGGGCCGGGAAATCGGGCTGATCCGCGGCGCGAAGTACCCCGCGTCGGGCATTGACCAAACGCTGATCAAATACTTTGGTGAAACGCGCCTGAAGGAGGCGCTCAAGCCGGTCCTGGTCCCCAGCTACGACCTCGAAAAGCAGATCCCCATCTTCTTCAAGAGCGAGAACGCCAGGGCCCATGAGGACTACGACTTTCGCATGCGCGACGTGGCGCGGGCGACCTCGGCAGCGCCCACCTACTTCCCGCCCGCTAAGATCGACACGAGCGACCCGCTCAACTACTTTTCGCTGGTCGACGGCGGGGTCGTTGCCGGCAACCCGGCCATGTGCGCCTACGCCGAGGCCGTGAATATGGGGAAAGTGGACGCCGGTGGCGTCCTCATGGTGTCTCTGGGGACGGGAGAACTCCAGCATCCCATCATGTACGATCAAGCCTGCAACTGGGGCCAACTGGAGTGGGCGCAGCCGATCATTAATATCGTGCTCCAAGCCTCCAACGCCACGGTCAACTATCAACTGCAGCAGCTTCTACCCGGCGCCGGCGCACAACGCGGTTACTACCGCTTTCAACTGGAGTTGACGCAGCCCACCGAACAGATGGATAACACCGATGCCGGCAATCTGCGGCAGTTAGCCAATCTGACCGGGGCCTTTCTCAGCCGTGCCGACATAAAGGCCGACCTCGATCAATTGTGCCGGCAACTCACGGCCTGAAATCAGGGCGTCGTGCGATTCCAGGGGGCGAAGGCGTTCGTGACGCCCCGCAATGTGGGCAGCAGGCCCGGGTAATGGCGTTGTAGCACCGTCAGCATGCTGTTTTGCTCAAGCCACGCCATCCCTGCCTCGGAATAGACCTGGGGCGTGAAGTCCGTCGTGAAGAAGCGGTCGCTATTCAACCGGCGCGACGCCATAACGGTGAAGATGCGGAAGGCGGTGTCGCTGAAGCCGAAGCCTTGCGGCACGGGCTCGCCGTAGAGCCCGATCACGAGGTCGACGCGGTCAATGTCGTTGTCGTAGACGCGCCGGATCTCCTCCGCCCAGTCCCGATTGTCGGTCAAATCCTCGAAGCGAGTGACCGGACGGCGATGGAGCAGCTTGCGGAAGGCGTTGTAGCGCGGCACACCGCGTTCCCGCGTGCGCAGGATATCGGTGGCGGCCAGGTCCTGCAGGAAGCCGTCCGGCCGTTGGAAGTGCTGTAAGTGGCGCGGATAGTTATGCAAGACAATCGCCCCGGGGTAGGACGTGCCGAACGAGTAGAGGAGGTCGCGCATACCGTACTGGGTCAGCACCTCCATGGCATGCGCGCCGGCAAGATCGGGGAAGGCCTTGTCGGCTAACGAAGCGTTATTCGCGGCGGCGCGCAAGCTCCAATCATCGGGGACGAGCGGGTGCATACGGTAGACGGCAACGAACTCTTCGGTCAGCGAGTAGGGCACCCCGAAGTGGTCCTTCGGTGAGCCGGGGATGCCGCTGATGACCTCACTGTTACTGAAGCGGCCGAACAGGTTCCACAGGCGTTCCTCCTGGAGCCCCCACCAGTTGGCGCGCATGGCGATATGGAGGGCGGGGCTGCCGAGGATGGCCGGCGTCCATTCCACAGTATGGATTTTTGCCAGCAGCGCGGAGGTGACGAGCCGGGCGTGGTCGAAGAGGTCATCGTCCGACCAGGCCGGATAGGCGGCCTTGAGGTGGTCGCAGATGGCGTTGTGCTCCAACGTGAACAAGGTTTGGAGGATGGCAAGGCCCAGCCACCAGCCGGCGACGTTGGACGGCTGGACCGGGGCATCGGGGTGCAGCGCGATCAGCCCGTCCGGATCGATGACCAGCTTGCCGTCCGTGCCGCTGCGCACCCACTTTTGGAAGCCTTTATCGCTACCGTAGAGCTGGGAACCATCCCACCAGTGCGTCTCGGTGTTAGCGAAGGTAGGCGGGAACCCGTCAGCGCCCGGCGGACGGGTGGGGTCCGCGCCGGTACGCAGGACGGTCATGGGGTGTTCCGGCCAGGGATCGTCCTGCGCCAGTGGGATCTTCCAGGGATTGTCGGTCTGACTCTTCCCGTGGCTGAACCAGTCACGGACCATGAACTGCAACCAGGCGGCAGCCAGGGTATTGAGCGTCGTGGCCGGCTGGAATTCGCGGCGGGTGAGCAATTCTAAACTCACTGTGCGGGGGTTAGGGGTGAGGATCGCCAGTTCCGGCTCGGGATAGGTCAGCGCGATAGGCACGTTACGCCCGAAACGCGAGCCGGCCATCCCCATCGCCGGCTGCTCCAGATCATTGTAACTGCCGTCCGCCGACCGGGCGACGAGGTGCCGGTCGTCGGAAGGGGCAGGGGTCGGTTGACCATTCGAGGGCGCGGTGCCCGTGTCGTAGAGGTTCTTCTCCCGCATGCGCATGCGGATGCCCGCCAGCGTGGCGAGTTGCAGCGGCAGGGGGAGCTTATCCCAGCCAATGCCTTTGTCGACCGCCTCGGTCAGGCGCATGAAGAGTCGCGTGAGGCGCGTGGTCTGCATCACCAATTCCCTTTCCGTAGACGCTGCGCTGGGAGGCATTGGTGGAGTGGCCGCCCGGCGCTCCGATCAACGAGTACCAGTATAAGGATGGAGCAGCCGGTGTCAACGGCACGCGGGCTCACGGAAATGCGTCTGGTCGGTAGGGCCTTGCTTGCCACCCGCCTACAACGTCCCCGGCGCGTTATACAACCGCCGGAGGGCCCCGTTCAGGCGACTGAGGTTGCCGGTGGCGCCGATAAGCTGAAGGAACCGCTTCAGCCGGCGCCACGGATCTTCCGTGACGGTGATCGGGCTGGTTGGACCAAGGGCAAACGTCACGAGCGGCTCACTGACCGCCAGGGCAAATTCCTCCAGTTGGATCTGGGCAACCACGTTGGCGAGCGTCTCCTGCGAGATCAACGTCCAGGAAATGGGGCTGCCGGCGCCCGATGGGGCGGCGCCGGGCGGCGCCGTGCCGTTCGCTTCCGCCTCCAGGTCAGTGAGGCGCCCCTGAATCTGGCTGATGGCGTGAGCGCCGGCAGTGAACAACACGGTCCCGCGCGCAATCGCCACGCTAATTGCGCCGCTGATGAGGGCGCCAAGGCCGGTCAAGCCGGTGGCGGCGGCGTTATTATCCGTGGAGTGCGCAACCAAGACGGTGAGGACGCCGATGATGACACCAACGACGGTGATAGTAACGGCGACTCCGGCGATGACCGGGGCCAACCGGCGCGCCCCAGAGAGCCAACTGAGGCCCAGGTCCATGGTGGCGGAGGCGATGATCGCGGCGACGGGGAAGCTTTCTAACCTTCGCCGTTCGGTCAGGATGTCGTACCAATAGGTGCGCTGTTCATCCAGGGCGGCCAGAAGCGCGCCCAGCCGTGCCGCCGAGTCAGTGGCGGCGGACCCGTCCGCCAGGACGGAGGGGACGTTACCGGGCTGGGCAACCGCTCCTGACCAGTATCCGAGACTCTTCGCCACGATGACCACCGAGCGTGGATCAAAAACACCGTCCAGGGTCAGCAGGTGCTGATTGATCTTGGCCAGGCGCTCCGTACCGAACCATCGCTCCCAGGCGGCCTTGAGAGCGTTGGGGTCGGCGTCGGCCACGCTCTGGGCGGTCGCCAGCCACAGGCGGCAATAGGTCAGGTTGAGCGCCTTACCGACCTCGTACGCCGTCAAGATCGCCGGATCGAGGTCGATGATGGCGTCGACGATGGCGGAATCCCACTGGGCGACCAGCGCGTCGAGGGGCGCACAGTCCGGTTGCCGGGTCGGATCAGCGCGGAAGGCCTCAGCCAGGGTGGTGATCTCCTGGGCGATGACGTCGGGCAAGGGCGGCGCCGTTGGTTGTAGGGCGTCGGCGCCGGCATCAACCCCGGCTGTCACCTTCGGCGCAAGGGTGAAAAGCCGGCGACGAATGCTTTGTAGTTGCGCCTCCGGACTGCGAGTATGGGTTAAGTCAGGCGGGAAGACGGGGGCCAGACCCGGCGCCGCGGCGGCGCTAGCGGCGGGAAAGCGGTAGCGAATGACCAACTCTTCCAGCGCCCAGCCGAAACTGAAAGCGGCACGCGCCTGATCGGCGCACGGCAAGCGGGCGGAGGCGCCTTCTTGCGCCGTGATCGCCATCCTATCCAACGTCGGCGTGACAGCGGGCATCTCCACACCTTCCTCACGTCCTCGCGTCGCCTAGGCGCTGCCGTTCGCCTGCCATGCCCCTATGCTTGCGCCTCCGCCGCCGTCACGCGACGCTGTCCGCCGGGGCGGGTAGGCGCTGATTCTATGGTCGGCGCCGCCTCGCCGGCCGCCGCCATACGCCGGAGCAGCCGCTCCCGCATGACCAGCGTGACCTCTGCATGAGACTGCACGCCGGTGAGATTCGTCAACTCGTATGGATCGGCCAGGAGATCGTACAGGCAGTCGTCTACATACACGTCGGAGCCGATTTGGCGGTTGCCCGCCCCCTCCGGCGCCTTGACGGAGTATTTCCAGCGATGGGTACGGATGGCCCGACCCACCTGGGCCTCACTGATCTGGATAAACAGATCGTCAGGCCAGCCGGCCGTCGCGCCCCGCGTGAGCGGCAGGATGCTGCGCCCATCCATGTTGCCTGGGACCGGCAAGCCGGCCGCATCCAGCAGCGTCGGCGGCAGGTCGATCAAGCTGACCAACTGGCTCAACCGTCCACCGCCATCGAATCCTGGTCCCGTTAGCGCCGTGGGCACGCGAATGGAAGACTCGTGGCAGGACCGCTTGTACTCCGCATTGCGGGTCCGAAAATGTGAGCCGTGATCGGAAGTGAACAGCACAATGGTGTTGTCGCGGAGATCAAGACTCTTCAGGGCGTCGAGCAGGCGGCCATAGGCCTCATCCAGCCGCTTGACTTGACCGAAGTAGCCGCCTAGATGACGCTGCGTTGTGCCGCCAAGGGCTGCTAAGTCCGGCGGCGTCCAGCGGCCGGCGTATGGTTCACGGTAGCCATCCGGTGGCGGGTAGTCGTCGATGTGGTTCTGATGGTGCGGCTCAATGTGGGACATGAAGAGGAAGAAGGGGTGCTCCTGATGGCGGTCGATGAAACGAATGGCGGCATCGGTCAGGGCGTCCACTCGATAACCGGGCAGCTTCACCGGTTGGTTGCCATTGTCATACATCAGCGTGGCGTAGGAGTCGGAGGTCATCTCCAGGGCGTTTGCGCCGAGCCAGTACTGGTAGCCGCCCCGATGCGCCTCCGTCACCGGCTCCTCGCCGCCCAGGTGCCACTTGCCGATATAGCCGGTTTCGTAGCCGCCGTCGCGGAAATAGTGGGCCAGGGTGCGGGCGTCGTCGGGCAAGGTAATGCCGTTCCGAAAGCATCCGGTTCGCGTCTGGTACAAACCCGTTTGCAAGGCGGCGCGCGCCGGAGCGCAGACGGGCTGACAGGTGCAGGAGTAGTAGGCGTGGGTGCCCCACTGCGCCACACGGTCGAAATTTGGCGTCAGGCCCAGCGGATTGCCGTGGACGCCGGTGGTGTCCCAGCGTTGCTGATCGGTAAAGAAGACGATCACGTTTGGGTGATCACTGCCGCTCCGCGCCATGCCTGCTCCTCTGTCTCTCGCCCCGACGATCACCGTGCCGCCTACCAGGCGACCGTATAGTTGCAGGGATCATACACAATCCGGCGGGAGCAATGGTGCAGAGGGGGCGATGCCACATGCAGGTCTGTCATGCAATCACGGAAGTACGCGCAGCGGTGGCTACGTTGCCACGGCCGGTGGGACTGATACCGACCATGGGGGCGCTCCACGCCGGCCACCTGGCGCTGGTGACGGCCAGTACCTCCGCCAATCGGGCGACCGTCGTGAGCATCTTCGTCAACCCTAGCCAGTTCGGGCCGCGCGAGGACCTGTCGCGCTATCCACGGCCTCTGGCGGACGATCTGGCGCACCTGGAATCCGCCGGCGTCGACCTCGTTTTCGTCCCGGAAACTGCGGAAATGTATCCTCCCCGCTTCGCCAGTTGGGTCACCGTCGAGGGACCTCCGGCGGAACGCCTGGAGGCGGAACGCCGGCCCGGTCACTTCCGCGGCGTTGCCACCATTGTCGCCAAGCTGGTGCTGCAAGTGGGACCGGACGCCGCCTACTTCGGCCGGAAAGACGCCCAGCAACTGGCCGTCGTTCGCCGCATAGTGACCGACCTCAATATCCCTGTCGAAGTGATCGCCGTAGCCACGGTCCGCGAGCCGGATGGTCTGGCGCTCAGCAGCCGGAACGTCTACCTCTCGCCGGAAGAACGCCAAGCCGCCACCGTGCTCTCCCGCGCCCTCCGCACGGCGCAGGAGCGCTTTGCCGCCGGTGAGCGTGATCCTGGAGCCATCCTGGGCCGGATGCAGGCGGAGTTCGCCGCCGAGCCGCTGGCGGCCCTTGACTATGCCGACCTGGCCGATCCCGACACTTTCCAACCGGCGGAGCAGCTGCGTGCCGGTACTCTGGCACTCGTCGCCTGCCGCATCGGCGTCACGCGCCTGATTGATAATGCGGCATTAGGTGGCTAGGCGGGACTACGGGAGCAGGGCGGCGACTGCGGCCCCGCTACAAGCAACGTGGTAGGCTACCGTTATGGCATCCGAGATGGACGAGCTAACGCTCGAAGACCCGCCCCAACTGCAGAACGCCATCCTCGTCGCTGCCTTTAGCGGCTGGAGTGATGCCGGCGCTGTCGCCACCTCGGCCGCCCGCTGGCTTCTCAGCCAGTGGAGCTCGCGGCGGTTTGCCACGCTGGACCCGGAAGAGTATTACGACTTCACCAGCACGCGGCCGGAGGTGACACTGGATAGTCGGGGCATACGGCGTCTGGCCTGGCCGTCGAACGAGTGGTTTGTGCTCACCGGCGCCCCGGTTGACCGTCCGCTGGTGCTTTTTATGGGCGCCGAACCGCAACTGCGTTGGCGCCGCTATACGACATTGCTCCTCGACCTCGCCGAGCAGGTCGGCGTCACCACTGTAGTCGGCCTGGGGTCTTTTCTGCAAGACGTGCCCCACACGCGCCCCCCCAAGCTGAGCGGCAGCGCCAACGACCGGCGTATGCGCGCACGCCTGCTGGCGGCGGGCGTTCCCGCCTCCGGCTACCAGGGGCCGACCAGCATCATCAGCGTTTTGCAAGACTTCTGCCGGCAACGAGGCGGCACCTCGGCCAGCATCTGGGGCGCCGTGCCGCACTACATCTCGGCCCATCCCAACCCCCGCATGATGCATGCCGTCTTGCAGGCGCTGGCGAAGGTGCTGGACCTCCCGCTCGATCTCGCTGCGCTGGAGCAGGACGCCCGCACCTTTGAAGAAAAGGTGAATGGAGCGCTCCGCGCTAATCCTCAGGTTGCAGCCATGGTTCGCGCCCTGGAGGAGCAGGAAGATCAACAAGAGATACCGGCCTTGCCGGCAGCCGAAGAATCTCCGCTCCCGAGCGGCGCCGACCTGGTGGCGGAGTTGGAGCGTTTCTTGCGCTCCCGCCAGCAGCACCAAGAGGGAGAGGGATAATCGTATGGATCAGGAGAAGCTGGCGCAATTCCGGCAGCGCTTGCTGGTCGAGCGCGAACGCTTGCAAACGGAAGTGCAGGACGATGTCAGCACCGACGTGGCGACGCCCGGCATGGCATCATCTGATCATGCGCAATGGGAGGCGAGCGGCGGCTCCAGCAATCACCTGGCCGACGACGCCACCGAGCTCTTTTTCCAGGAGGAGGAGCTCGCCATCGACAATAGTCTGCGGAGCATGGTGCAGGAGATTGACCATGCCCTGGAGCGCATCGCGAACGGAACATACGGAAAGTGTGAACGATGCGGCAAGCCGATCCCTCTCCCGAGACTGGAAGCCCGCCCCTTCTCGACGCTATGCCTCGAAGACAAAGCCAAAGAGGAGCAAGCGATCGCGCAGCATCGGGCGACCCTCGCCTCCCGTCAAAGCATTCGCTAGGTCTGGCCACGGTTCCCTGGCTGATCGGGCTCCTGGCGTTCGTGGCCGATCAAGTGACGAAGAGCCTGGTGGTCCAGGCGGCCGGCAACCAGCCGGACACGGTCATCAAGGTCTTCACGCCCTTTCTCGCTTTTGTCTATGTGCGAAATACCGGCGTGGCGTTCAGCCTGTTCAGCCAGCAGGGCGTCCTTGCCCTGCTCGTCCCGGTCGTTATCATCGGCGTCGTGATTACTTTTGTGCGCTATTTGCCGCCGAACGTGCTCCTGCTGCGCTTCAGCATGGGGCTGATCCTTGGCGGCGCGCTCAGCAACCTGATCGACCGCTTGCGCCAGGGCTACGTCGTGGATTTCATCGAAGCGCACGCCGGGGAGCACGTGTGGCCGCTCTTCAACGTCGCCGATAGTTGCATCGTCGTTGGCGTCGCCCTCCTGGCCTGGTATCTCGTCTTCCGCGCCGAGACCTAGCGATCGCGATCGCTCCGCCCGGTATACTCGCCTGGGAGCGATATGTCACGGTGAAGAGGAAAAGCTGCGCATGGACCTGAAGGAACTGGTAGAGATTCTGGCATGCCCGATCGACAAACAGCCCGTTCGCATGGATGGCGACTGGATTATCTGCAGTGCCTGCGATGCCCATTATCCGATCCAGGATGGTATCCCCTGCATGCTGATCGAGGAGGCAACGTATCCAAACGGCAAGAAGCAGCAAGCGGGAGCTTCCGGCGCCGCGCAATGAGGCGCCGCTAACAAGCGCTGCCAGGCGGTCCGCACTTGCTCCTGACGACGACGGCGATGACGAGTTTGAGGCCGCCACTGTTGCCCACCTGCCCGGTCGGGACATTGCGTTCGCCGTGGACGCGCGCGGCGTTGGCTTGCGGCTGGATCAGGCGATCGCCTTCTATGCGCCGGACGTCACGCGCAGTCAAGCCAGCCGTCTGATTCAGGAAGGGCACGTCCGCTCCGGGAGCCGCATCACCACTCGCAGCCACCGTGTATACGACGGTGAACGGGTGGAGTTGTTGCTTCCGCCGCCCGAGCCGCCGACGGTGCAACCGGAGGCAATGTCCCTGACGATCCCCTATGAAGATGCTGATCTCTTGATCGTAGACAAGCCGGCGGGACTCGTCGTGCATCCCGCCCACGGCCACACTGCCGGCACGCTGGTCAACGGTTTGCTGGCCCACGCCGGCAGCCTGCCCGACGGCGGCCTTGCTTTCCGTCCCGGCATCGTCCATCGCCTAGATAAGGACACCTCCGGGCTGCTGGTCGTCGCCAAGACGCCCGTCGCCCTGGCCGATATCCAGACGCAGTTTAAGCGAGGGGTGGTGACGAAAGCCTATCTCGCCCTCGTCGCCGGCCGGCCCAAAGACGAGGCCGGCGTCATCGACTTACCCCTCGGGCGCGACCCGAAGAACCGCCAGCGCATGGCTATCGTTCCCGCCGGCCGGCCGGCGCGCACCCGCTGGCGCGTGCAGGGAGCTTTGGCCGGTTATACACTGCTGGCCGTCCGCCTGGAAACCGGGCGGACCCACCAGATTCGCGTTCACCTCCGCGCAAGCGGGCACCCGATCGTTGGCGACCAGGTCTACGGCGAGCAGCGCCACGCCCAAGGGCTGCGCCGCCAGTTCTTGCACGCCAACCACCTGGCCTTGCGCCAGCCCACCACCGGCCAGCCATTGTCCTTTAACTCCGCGCTACCGCCGGACCTGGCGACAGTGCTGGAACGCCTGCGCGCGAAAAGCAGCCGGCTCCCGTGACCGACGCGGACACCCGCTCCTGGCGCTGTGGCGATCTATCCCTGCCCATCGGCCGGCGGACGCTACTCATGGCCATCGTCAACGTCACCCCGGACTCCTTCTCCGGCGACGGACTGGATCACGACGTTGACGCCGCCGTTGCCGCCGGCCTGCTGGCGGCGGCCAAGGGCGCTGATCTGCTCGACATCGGCGGCGAAAGTACCCGACCCCGCAATCAGCCGGTTTCGGAGGAGGAAGAACTGGCACGGGTCATTCCGGTCATTCGGAAACTGGTAGGCGAGATCGCTATCCCCATCTCGGTCGACACGTCCAAACCGGCGGTCGCCGCGGCGGCGCTGTCGGCGGGCGCTCGCGTAGTCAACGACGTGAGCGGGCTAGCCCGCGGCGACGCCCTTGCCCGCGAGGTGGCCGCCGCCGGAGCCGGCATCGTGCTGATGCGCTTCCCCGGCTTCCCCTTCAACCGCCCACGCCCCCGTCGCGAGGACGAGGGCGACCTCATGGCGGAAGTGCGGCGTGACCTTACCGCAAGCGTGGAGCGCGCCCGCGCCGCCGGCGTGCCGCCGGACGCTATTGTGCTCGACCCTGGTTTCGGCTTCGGCCTGGTCGCTGCGAACAGCATCCAGTTATTGCGCCGGCTCGCTGAGCTGCGCGACCTGGGCTACCCGCTCCTGGCCGGTGTTTCGCGGAAAGGGTTCACCGGGCAGCCCGAAAGCCTGCCGGTTGAGGAGCGTCAGTGGGGTACGGCGGCGGCACATGCCTTGGCCATCGCCAATGGCGCGGACCTTTTGCGTGTCCACGACGTTACCGCCGCCCGGCGGCTTGCCGCCTTCACCGATCTCGTCGTGCGTAGCGTTGACACTGCCGGTGCATGATCTCTGGCTTAGCTTGGGCAGCAATCTCGGTGATCGCGAGGGGACCATCCGCACTGCCCTGCACGAACTAGCGGCAAGCGACATGACCATCGGCGCCATTTCCTCCCTCTTTGCCACGGCGCCGCAGGGGGTCACCGACCAGCCGGAATTCCTCAACTGCGTGGCGCGGCTGGAGACAGACCTATCCGCCCGCGACGCGCTTCGCCGTTGCCAGGAAATCGAAGCCGCCCATGGCCGTGACCGCACGTTGCGTTGGGGACCACGCACCCTTGACATTGACATACTCTTTTATGACAATCTCGTCTCTTTCGACCCAGACCTGGAGTTACCCCACCCACGCCTCTGGGAACGGGCGTTCGTCCTTGCGCCACTGCTCGAACTCCGGCCCAATCTGCGGTCGCCCGGCGGCGAGCCGGCGCAGGCGGTGCTTCGGCGCCTACGTTTGGGCCAACTTGTACGGCAAGTGAAAACCGGCATTCGGTGGATGACCAATGAATGAATGCGTCATATTACGCCAACTCCTCGGGTGTCAGCGCGTACGAGACGGCCTGCTCCGGCGACATCGCCCGTCCCTCCGCCCAGGCCGTGGCGGCGGCCGAGCCCAGCGTCTGCCGGGCGGCGTCAACCTGCCGCGGTAGGTCGTCATGCCACCGTTCCTGGCGCGTCGTTCCAAAGGTCTCGCTGAGCGTCACTGCCGCCCCGGCGAGCCGGAGCGCGCGCGCCGGCTGTTCTTCCGCCACGGCCAGGCAGGCATACGATTCCAGCATCCGGCTCAAATTCACCGTGTAGTCTAGTTCGGTGAGCAGACGCAGCACCTCATCAAAGGCCGCACGTGCCGACGCATACTCGCCTTGCGCGAGCGCGACGCCGCCGAGCGCATCCAGAACATAGGTGAGGCCATTCCGCTCGTCCAACTCGCGCATGATGGCAAGTGCCTCCTGGTAGCGGGAGCGCGCGGCGCCGAGTTCGCCGCGCTCGTGCAAGAGTTCACCGGAGCTATAGAGCGTATCCGCGAGCCCCGCCAGGTCGTGCCGCCGCCGCGCGATCGCAATGGACTCGTTGAAATAGGCCTCGGCCTCAGGGTCCCGGCCCTCCCTCCAGGCGATACTTCCGAGAATGCGGAGCGACGACGCTACGAGGAACCCGTCCCCGTCCCGGCGCAGCACCGGCAGACTCGCCTCGATCAGGACGCGGGCCGTTTCGTTGTCGTTGGCATAGAATTCGGCGACGGCGAGGTGGTTGAGCGTCCTGGCGACCGCGTGCTCGTCGCCCAGTTCGCGCCAGACTGCCAGGGCCTCCTTATAGAGGGCGCGGGCCTCCCCCATCTCCGCCGGGCCGGCCAGCGCGTAGGACCAGAAGGCCGCCGCGCTCAGTGCCTTGGCTCTGGCCACCGTGGGGCCGGTGGCCGCGGTTGCCGCTAGCAACGGCCCGGCGAGCGCCCGTCCCTCGGCAGCGCGGCCGCGAGTGAACCAGGGGAGGCCCAGCGCGCCGACCAGGCGCAGTGCCGCCTCGTCGTGTCCGTGACTGCCGAACCATTCCAGGGCCGCCCGCAGATTTGCATGCTCCGCTTCCAGCGCCTTCAGCCACACGCCCTGATCCGACCCGGTCAGCAGTTCTCGTGCTTCCTCCGCCAACGCGAGAAAATACTCGCCGTGTCGCCGCCGTATGTCCCCGGCCTCACCGCTCGCGTCGAGATGCTCGCTCGCGTAGTCGCCCAGGGTCTCCAGCATGCGGTAGCGGATATCGCCGGTCGCCTCTTCCGCCACCAGGAGCGACTGTTCAACCAGCCTGCTCAGTAGAACGAGGACGCCCGCCTCCTCGCGTGCGCCGCCCGCCCCGCCACACACGGCCTCCGCCGCCGATAGGGTCCAACCGCCCGCGAAGACGGCGAGCCGGGCAAAAAGTGTGCGCTCGTCCATGCCCAGCAGGTCGTGGCTCCAGTCGATAGTGGCCCGGACGGTGCGCTGGCGGGCGGGCAGGTCTTGTGGCCCGTCGCCTAGCAGCATGAGTCGACGGTCAAGGCGGGCAAGCAGGGCCGATGGCGGAAGGGTCCGGATGCGGGCGGCGGCCAGCTCGATGGCAAGCGGCAAGCCGTCGAGGCGCCGGCAGATGGCCGTTACGGCCGGGGCGTTGCTCGCGTCCAAGAGGAAGTCGGGTCGCGCCGCCCGGGCACGCTCGGCGAAGAGGCACACAGCGCCGGAACAGGATGCCTCGTCCAGCGACGGCTGCCGGTCGGCGGTGGGCAGTCCAAGGGGAGGCACGGGGAACTCCCGCTCGCTTCGCAGGCGTAAGGGCGCCCGGCTGGTCGCCAGTATGGTCAGTTTGGAGCACGCCGTCAACACTTCGGCCACGGCCGGGGCCGCCGCCAGCACCTGCTCAAAATTGTCGAGAACAAGGAGGAGGCGCCGCTCCCGCAAGACGTGCGCGAGGCGCGCCGCGAGCGACGGGCCGGCTGCCTCCTGCACGCCAAGTGCCCGGGCGGCGGTCGGCAGGACGAGAGCGGGGTCGCTGAGCGCCGCCAGCTCCACCCAAAAGACGCCATCGGGGAACGCTTCCCCCAGCTCGGTGGCAACCTGCAGGGCCAGTCGCGTCTTCCCGACGCCGCCGGGACCGGTGAGGGTGACCATGCGCGTCTCCTCGCTGCCTAACAGCATCCGCACCGCCATCACCTCTCGCTCCCTCCCGAGCAGTGGGGTGGGCGGCGCCGGCAATGGATCAGGCGGGTGTGTGATCGTCGGGCTAAAGACGGTTGGCCCAACGACCGGTCGGGCGGCGGCAAAGAGTCCGGCGCGGTGCTCCGGCGAGAGGGCGAGCGCTGCCGCCAGAAGCTCCACCGTCTCCAGGCGGGGCGTGCGGCTGTTATCGCGCTCGAGGTCGCTCACCGCCCGCGCCGAGAGACCTGACCGCTCCGCCAGTGTCTCTTGCGTCAGCCCGGCCGCCAGACGGTGACGCTTGAGTAGTGCCGCGAAGGGAAGATCTGCCGTGGCCATGCCGCCTCCTACCTCGTTCCACGGGGGGCGCTGGTGGCAAGGGTTGGATCGAGACGACCCAAGCATAGCAGGCAAACGGCACCACGGTGAGGCTGCGGTGACGGCGAAACGGTGAGTGAACGGTGACTGCGCGTGGTGGTAAGTGGGACGGTGATGCCGGAAAGTGCGGCATCGGGAATACCGGGCGGACCGGCAATCCCACGTGGAAGGTGGACACGGTCATGCACTCACTCTACGACCTCGAACGTGCCAGTCACGATATTCCGCAGGAGCGCGTGGCGCGGGCGGCCAAGGACGCGCAGCTTCGGCTATTGCGGCCCGCTCCATGGTCCGTGTGGACACTGCTCGCCCGCGCCACGCATGTGTGCCAGGCCATCGCCGCCCGCATTCACCAGAGCCGGGGGGATGTGGCGGCACTCGCTCCTACGTCCGGACAGTGAGGAAGGCTGCATAAGAGGAGGGATAGGATGGACTTCGATCTGCACTGCCGAGCGGAGCTGTACCAGTACGAACTGGACGATCTACTGCGGGCGGCCGAGCACGCCAGAGTCGTCCAGCAAGTACGCGGCCAGACGCCAACGCGACGACGCCTCATTGCCGTTTTCGCTCTTCTTGCGAAACGAATCTGGCGCCGGCGGCGTATTGCCAGATGGGCGACCAAAAGCGCCCGAGGAAACCTGGGATGACCCGGGTCCGAACGGCAAATCACGACGCGCTGATTCAAGACAACCGATTGAAGGAGAAAGTCATGCGTAGTCTCGTCCGTACACTCGTGGCAACCGTCCTCTCCTTTACACTCGTTCCGGCCGCTCCGGCCTCCCCGGCACAAGCTGCGACGAACTTCACGATCCAGGCCGGAAGTGGCTCGGCCGACAACGCCGTGCAAGCGTTCCAGTTCTATCCAGATGCGCTCATCGTCAATGTGGGCGACAGCGTGACGTGGACGCTCGGCTCGGGTCTCGTCCATACTGTTAGCTTCGGCACGGCGCCCGCCACATTGCCGCCGCCCGCACCGGTCTCTGGGGCGAGCTTCGACGGCGCCGGCTTCGTCAGTTCTGGGACATTGCCGCCCGGCAAGTCCTACACACTCACGTTTCCAAAGGTCGGGACCTTCAACTATCTGTGCCGGCTCCACCAGCCGGTGATGAAGGCAACCGTCGTAGTCCAGCCGGCAGGATTGCCGTATCCGGCGACTCAGAGTAGCTACACTCCCATCGCGGCCCCCCGCCTTGCTCCTACCCTGGCAGCTGGACAGGCGGCCCTGGCCGCTCAGACGGTTGCCAAGGCAGCCGGCGCTGATCGCACATCGCGCTACGCCCTCAACGTTGGGTTTGGCGACGGTAAGTCCTTCGGATTGATGCGTTTTGGCGCCAGCCACATCACCGTGCGAGCCGGCGACAGCGTCGTTTGGACGCAGAACGATCCCGCTGAGGTCCACACCGTTACCTTCCTGGATAATGGCAAGGACGTGGATTTCGAGACCGATCCGGCGGCGCGGCGGCCGGCTGGGGGAAGTGTCTATGCGGGAACCGGCTTCTTCAACTCCGGCGTCCTGAATCCAGGCAAAGCCTATACCCTGACGTTCAACACTCCGGGCGTCTACGCCTACCAGTGCCTGGTGCACGACGACATTGGGATGAGGGCAACGATCACGGTAGTAGCGACACCAAGCGTAACCCAATCGCCGGCGCAGATCCCCGTCCGGATGCCCAGCACCGGCGCAGGAGGCATTGGCGCCGGGGTATGGAACGCGCTCACTTTGCTCGGCCTCCTCATAGTCGGACTGGGCGGAATCTGCTTCGCCACACGTCGCAGCTAAGGCGATCGGCGAGTAGCGAGCAAATGCGCCGGCCGGGACGATGCGGAGTGTCAATTCACGGCTGGAGGTGCGTCGCGCCGCCATCCCCGCTCCCGGTGGCATTATGTCCGCTCGGGCCATAGCGCGCCACTACGCGGCGCTGATCGGCCAGGGAGTGGATGGCATCCGGTTGCTGTCGCCGGAGCGGATGGCCATCGCTACCGCACTACAGACCGCAGCCGTCGATGCAGTCCTGGGCTTTCCGGCCGGCAAGGCCCTCGGGTACTGGATCGGCGGACCAGGTGACGTGATGGGCGAGCGGCGGACCGCCTTCGGTCACGGGGGCTTCGGCGGCTCGATCGGGTTCGCCGACCCGGAGTACGGACTGGCGGTAGGCTTCACGAAGACACTGGCGGAACCCAGCCAAGTCGCGGCGGGCCGCGTGGCCCAGCGCGTTCGGGAAGCCCTAAACATTCCAGCGGCCGGTCCGACCTCTGCGTAACGGGCGATATACGCCAGCGGACAAACCTGACCAGGTAGCAGCGACGCCTCCCGCCACTCGCGCTCAGCGGCGCCAGCCGCCTACTGGTCCTACGCGCGGGAGTTCCCGCTGTGCGATCACTACTTCACCGATGTCGCCTCCATCTCCTATCCGAACCACCTCTTCGCCATCGCCGCGACCGCGCCGATCATCAATAATCCGCCGCACGC
>JBPCLN010000221.1:0-19929 GCA_051003235.1 Chloroflexota bacterium
GCCGCGGCCAGCTCCAGCGTGTGGGGGATGCCGTCCAGCCGTCGCGCACAGGGCATGGCTGACGAATCGTAAGACTTTCACCAAGGCGACGTAGCATTCCTCACGGCCCTGTGGTCTAATGGAGCGAGCCGGCCACGAGTCGGCATCTTGCTCGACGAGAAAGGGGTGCTCCATGTATTCCATGGTCGAACGTCGGACGATTAATCGCGCACGTATCCAAGAGACCGTCCAGCGCGCGCAGAGCGAATTCTTCCCCAAGCTGCAGCGTGCGCCCGGGTTTGTCGGGTTCTACCTGGTCACCGACGAGGAAAACGGGATCAACACGGCAATCGCTGTCTGGGAGGACAAAGCGCAGGCCGAGGCCTTCCAGGCCGAGGCGGAAGGTTGGCTGCGGACGCTCGACGAGCTCGGGCACACGCGCCAGAGCGACAATCACGGCGAAACGGTGATCCAACTCGAGCCCCAGAAGGGAAGATGACATCAGACGACGTTTCGACCGGCACGATCACCTCTCCTATACGCGCTGCAGATCTCGAGCGTACGGATTTCTCCCGATAACGAATGGCCTCACGAACAACATCGGACAGCGACTTTTCCTGTGCCACACTGATGGCTTCGATCTCCGCATATTCCTGTCGCCCGAGTCTTAGCGACACCACAGCGGTACCCGCCTGCCCGTTGGGTTTCGCTTGCTCGGTGACAGCGGCGCCGAGCACCAACGCTTCGTCGTCGCAGCTGTTCTTGGCACCCCTCCATAGTATGGCGCCCGGTGATGCGCGTTCGCCTCAAGGGCTGTCACCGGTCGCCAGATTCCGTTCTCCTCCATACTGCATGCCCCTGCAATCACATCTGCACTGATCCGTTGGCCGGGTGCCGCCCTTGCCGTCAGTGAACAGGGCCCTGCCGATGGGCGGTTTACGTAGGAAGAGGAGACGGTTCCAACGCCTCGTCCACCGCCTGGTCCAGGCTCATCGCCTGTCCGGCGGCCCATGCAGCGGCGGCAGCGACGTCTCCTAAAGCCTGGCGTGCTCCTGTGAGGGCCAGTTCCAGTTCTTCACCCTCGAACGGCGGCGCCTGGTAGCCGGCGGTATCCCGTAAGGCGGCGCTGGCACCGGCGAGCCGCAGCGCTCGCTCAAACTGACTCTGCCGGACGGCAAGGATGGCCAGGCCGTCAAGCGACTGGGCGATGCGGAAGATGAATCGCGCCGGCCGCGTGAGCGCGAGGCTCGCGGCGAAGCCGGCGCGAGCAGCCGCAAAGGCGCCCTCGCGACAATCCAGTCGGGCGAGGTTGTTCTGCACCGAGCTGACCTCGACCCAGTCCATTGAGTCCCCGAAAAGCAGAAGACTCTCCTCCTATCGTCTCCGCGCCAAACCGTCGTCGCCTTGGAACATCGCGACCAGGCCAAGCCCCCCAAGGGTTGCTGCCGCCCAGTGCTGGTACCCGATAGCACGCGCGACGGCGTACCCTTCTGCAAAGAACGCCTGGGCAGCAGCATCGTCACCCTGAAAGATGATCGTGAGCGCGAGATAAAAAATAGTCCTGACGACCTCCTCGCGGCTGCCGGAACGCCGCCGAGTCGCCAAGCTTTCCTCGAACAACCGGCGTGCTGTCACATAGTCACCGCGACTCAAGGTCAGCAACCCCAACCTTGTTGCCGCCTCCCCAATGATCGCGTCATCCTGGACCGTTCGGGCGTAGGTGAGGCTGTCTTCCAGGAGCGCCTGGCCGGCGGTGGCGTCGCCGAGCATCAGCGCCAGCGCGCCGGCCCAGCACTGGGCCTTGGCGCGGGTCCTGCCGGTGGTCGCTTCGGTGGGGAGGTCCAGCAACCGCTGCAGCCAGGCATACCCCTCGCTGAGGCGCCCGAGGTGCGTCCAGAGCTCCCCCAGCGCGGCGGCCAGGCGGAGGCCGTCGTCGACCGCCCCTTGATCGAGTGACCACTGCAGCGCCGCGCGCATGTTGTGGATTTCGGCGCCCAGGCGTTCCAGCGAGGCGAGTTGGAACAGGCGGCGTTCGGCGTTCTCGGCAAGCCCGAGATAGTAGCCGGCATGACGGTGGTGGACGGCCGCGACCCCGCCGCTCGCCGCCAGGCACGCCTGTGCATAGTGCCGGAGGGTCTCCAATAAACGATAGCGGCCGCTGTCATCGCCATCGTCGGCCACGACGAGCGACTGGTCTACCAGCCGGGTGACGAGGTCAAGCACGTCGCCCATCTCGATCCCGTCCCGAGCGCAGACCGCCTCAGCCGCCTTCAGAGTGAAACCACCGGCGAACACCGAGAGCCGGTCGAACAGGCGCCGCTCCGGCTCGGTAAGCAGGTCGTAACTCCAGGCCGTCGCCGCCAGGAGCGTCTGGTGGCGGGGCAGCGCCGCCCTGTTGCCGCCCATCAGAAGCCGGAAGCGGTCCTCCAGCCGGCCAAGCAATTGCTCCACCGGCAGGGACCGGACGCGCGCTGCGGCGAGTTCGATGGCGAGGGGGATGCCATCCAGCCGGGAGCACACCTGCACCACGGCGCTGGCATTGCGCTCCGAGAGGACAAACGCAGACTGGACGGCCAGCGCCCGCTCGGAGAAGAGACGGACGGCGGAGTAGTTCACCAGAGCGGAGACGGGCGGCACGTGATCCGGGTCCGGCGCCGCCAGAGAAGGGACGACACGGCTGAACTCTCCGCTGATGCCCAGGGCCTCCCGGCTGGTGGCCAGGATGCGGAGGCCCGGGCAGCCGCGCAGCAGCGCATCGGCCAGCCGCGCGCAGGCGTCGAGCAGGTGCTCACAATTGTCCAGCACCAGTAGCAAGGATCTGGTCCGTAGCGCCTGGCGCAGCGTCTCCGCGATCGCCTTACCCGGTTGCTCGCGGACGCCGACGGCAAGTGCGACGGTGGCCGGCACGAGCATCGGGTCCCCGATCGGGGCGAGCTCGACGAGCCAGACCCCGTCCGGGTAGCGACCGAGCACCCCCACCGCCACTTCCAGGGCAAGGCGAGTCTTGCCGACGCCGCCGACGCCGACGAGGGTCACGAGCCGGGCCGTGGCGAGCTCGGCCGCCACCTCCCCGATCGTCTGCTCTTGCCCGACGAAGCTCGTGAGGGGCGCCGGCAGGTTGTGGCGCGGCGCCTCGTCGGGCGACGGTGCGGCACGGTCGCCGTGTCGTCGAGGACCAGACCGTCCAGCGACCTCGAACGCGGTCATCTCGCTTGGGGAGAGCCGCAGCGCGGCCGCGAGGCGTCTCAGCGTTTCGCGGTACGGCGCCGTGTCGCCGCGCTCCAGGTGCTGGATGCCTCGCACGCTCAAGCCGGCGCGCTCGGCCAGCGCTTCCTGCGTCAACCCGGCGGCGCTCCGGTAGCGCTGCAAGACGTCGCCGAAGGCTGGGGCGCCAGTTGACCCATCCATGGGCGCCTTCCTTGCCGGGTGGCGGGAAAAAACGGCCAAGGCTCGATACCAGCGCCACCGCACCCAGGCTGGCAGGCTTCTACCAGCGGGGACGCCACGGCATCGGGGCCATCGTCACCACGCCTAACACGCCTATTGCGAACTTGGCGGCAAACTTGGCGGGCTGGTCGTGGCTCGGAACCCGAGTATAGCCCATCGTGGAGGCAGGGCATCGCGCGGTACCGTGTGCCGCGCCACCCGTGCGGCGGTCGCGGGCGTGCTGCTTGGCATGCCCGCGAGCAGCGGCGCGGTCGTATGGTCCTGAGCCAGGCGACGCCAGAACGCCGGGGCTGCCTGGAAACAGACAGGAGGGTAGACCCTTGCGTTTCATTCGACGATGGTGCGCGACTGGCGCCGCCGTGGCGCTGGTCCTTGGCGGCACCGTACCCAGCGCTATGGCGATCGAGCCAACCACCTATCAGATCGGCGTGGACAACGCCGCGCCGGCCGGGCACGACTGGCTGTATATGGACTTCTTCCCCCGGAGCGCGGTCAAGGTCCACCAGGGGGACGTGCTGGACCTGAAGTGGAACACCGGATCGGTCGATGCGCTGCACACCGCCACGCTCGTCCCACTTGGCGCGACGCCGCCCGAGTTGTTCGTCCCGGATGGGGATGACGACGCGAGTCAGGCACAGATCAACCCGGCGGCCTTTGCGCCTACAGACCCGACCTGCGGGTCAGCCGGCAAGCCGTGCCCATACGACGGCTCGTCGCTGCTCAGCTCGGGCGCCCAGCCCACCGTCCCCGGCTTCGACTTCTTCGTCGCCGTCAACGTCAAAGCCGGCCGGGGCCCGGTGACGGTCACCTATGAGTGCCTGGTCCACCCCGGCATGCGGGGCTCGGTCACGGTGGTGCCTGATTCTCAAGCTGCCTCGACGCCGCAGGAAGTCCAGGCCGCGGCGGCCCGCCAGTTCCGGATGGACACGGTGGGCGCACGGCAGGCTGAGGCGCAAGCGGAGCAGCGCGCTGTCACGAGCAACCCGGACGGGACCCGCACAGTGACCATGACCGCTGGCACCGCGACCGACTTCGTGGAGGTCGCCGAGATGCTGCCGCACACGGTCCAGATTCGGCCCGGTGATACCGTCAAGTGGGTGACCAAGACCATCAAGGACGTCCATACCGTCACCTTCCCCCAAGGGTCGGGGTCGAATGCGGTCGATCCCTTGCAGGCCGTTTGTGAGGCGTCCGGCTCGACCGACAGCTCACCACCATGCAGCAGTCCCAGCGCCCAGGAGCTCCACTACGACCCGCAGCCACAGGGAGCCACCGCCATCACGAGCCCCACCACCGTGGGCTCCTCAGGCGCCTTGTCCAACCCGCCGGCCCCGTTCCCGAACAGCTTTAGCTTCAATTTCCCGAATGCCGGCACTTTCGCCTACCAGTGCCGCATCCATGACCACATGACCGGCGCCGTCGTGGTGGCAACGCCACGGAACCTACCGTCAGTCGCGCAGCTTCCCGGCCAGCCATGAGTAGCTGCCAGGCGCTGGCGCGGCGCCTGGCAGTAACGCCCAATACGGTTCAGATAAGGGATGGAAGCCGTGGTTGGAAATTGAACGGGTCCGCAGTCGCGGCCCGGTCCCAGGCTTAAGTGAACCGTATTTCAGCTAAGCCTGGACTCTGCGCCGCAACGGCGATCCTACGACAAAAGGAAAGATTAGGATGATGGAACACGACACGCCAGCGCCGGTGACGTTGCTGCAGATGATGACCGGTTACTGGGTGTCGCAGTCCGTCTACGTGGCGGCGAAGCTGGGCATCGCCGACCTGGTGGCGGACGGCGCGAAGACGAGCGAGGAACTCGCGCAGTCTACCGGTGCGCACGCGCCTTCGCTATACCGCCTCCTGCGGGGGCTGGCCGGCGTCGGCGTCTTCACCGATATCGGCGATGGTCGCTTCGCGCTCACCCCGCTGGCTACGTTGCTGCGGATCGACCTACCCGGCTCGATGCGCGCGCTGGCAATCACGTACTGCGAGGAGCAGTACCGGGCCTGGGGCGACCTGCTCCACAGCGTCCAGACCGGCGAGACGGCCTTCAACCACGCCTTTGGGACGGGATTTTTCGAGTACGTTGCCCAGCATCCCCGGAGCAGCGCCGTCTTTAACGACGCGATGACGAGCTGGTCAACTCAGGTCGCGGCCGCGGTGGTCGCCGCCTCTGACTTTTCGGGGATCAGCCGCATCGTGGACGTCGGCGGCGGGCACGGCACGATCATCGCGGCCATTTTGCAGGCCCAGCCGGCCATGCGGGGCGTCCTCTTCGACCTCCCGCACGTGGTTGGCGGCGCGAAAGAACGCCTGGAGGCCGCCGGCATTGCCGACCGCTGCGAGACGGTCGGTGGGGACTTCTTCGAGGCGGTGCCGAGCGGCGGTGACGCCTACGTCCTCGCCCAGATCCTGCACGACTGGGACGATGCGCGGTGCATGGCGATCCTCAAGCAATGCCATCGCGCCATGACGGAGCAAGCCAAACTGCTGGTCGTCGAACTGGTGCTTCCGCCAGGGAATGACCAGTTCTTCGGCAAGCTGCTCGACCTCCATATGCTGGTCATGGCGGGTGGCCGCGAGCGCACCGCAGACGAATACCGCTTGCTCTTCGCGTCGGCGGGCTTCCGGCTCACGAGCGCCGTCCCGACGCAGGCCGGGGCGAGCGTGATCGGGGGGGTGCGCGCGTAGGGGAGGCCTGCTCGGCTGGTCAGGCGGGCGAAGATGGGTATCTTGTTCTCAAGGAGAGCGCCGCCGACAAGGTGGCAGCAACGCGGGCGACAGTAGGGAAGCGGTGGCAACATTCATCCTTGTGCATGGCGGATGGCACGGAGCCTGGTGCTGGAAGAAAGTCATCCCCCTCTTGCGTGGTGCCGGCCATGAGGTCTGGACACCGACCTTGACCGGCCTGGGGGAACGCGCGCACTTGCTTTCTCTTGCGGTCGACCTCGACACGCATACTCAGGACGTGCTGGGCCTCCTCGACTATGAGGACCTCAAAAACGTGATCCTGGTCGGACACAGTTCCAGCGGGATGGTCATTACCGGGGTCGCCGACCGAGTACCAGAGCGGATAGCCCACCTGGTCTACCTCGACGCGTTCATCCCGGATGACGGGCAGAGTCTCTTCGATCTCTTGCCTGCAGCAGTGAGAGATATGATGCTGGCACAGGCCCGAGATGAAGGGGATGGCTGGCGGTCGCCGCCGACACGTGAGGAACAGCCATTCGGTGTCACCGACCCCGAGGACGCTCGGTGGGTGCAAAGCAAGCTCACGGCACATCCCGTGAAAACGTGGACTCAGGCAGTGCGGAGCAACAACCCTGAGGCCACGACACTGCCGCGCACCGTCATCAAGTGCACCAATCTCTCGGCGCCGGCAGGGGTACCAATGAGCTGGCACTTAGGCTGGCGCTACCGTGAGTTGGCCACAGGTCATGACGTGATGGTGACGATGCCGCGCTAGTTGGTTGCCCTGCTACTGGAAGTGGCGTGACGGGCGACACTGGAGCATCCGGAGGATATCGCTCCCGCGGCCGGCGGCCTCTGGGAACTCGCCGCAGTCCGTTCGAACCGATCGCGGCAAGCGGTATCCTTGGCGTGCGGTACGGACAGTAAGGATCGCGGGGGATGACGACGCTCGGGCCACGACGCTCGGAGTGGTAGCGCGCTGCCCCCGGTCATACCTTCTACCTACCCACCGGACCTCTAGCCCCAACGACATGTCTCGTTGTACCACTGGGCCACATCGGGCATGCTTGCCGTCACCAGCGATATCGGTAGCGATCGTTGGGCGCCCTCAAGTTCCGGGCTAGCGCCTCGGCTCTCGCAGGCTCTGGAACAGCTCTGCCACCGGCAAGGTGATGCCTGGGAACAGCGGGGAGACCAACTCCTCTCCAAGACCCAGCCGCCCTGTCTCGACCAACTGTCCGGCGTGCCGCTCGTACTGGGTGATCGTCCGCGTCGCCGGGTCCACCGTCCAGTAGGATGGCACGCCGAAGCGCCGATACAACTTCCACTTCTCCCCGCCGGGCAGATCGTCCTTTCTGTTGCTTGGTGAGAGGATCTCGATCACCAGATCGGGGACGCCCTCCACGGCTTCGGCCGTGATGATCTGCTCGCGCCCCCGCCGCACGAACAAGACATCCGGCTCCGGCGCATTCTCCCGTCGCATCGCCGCGTCCAGGAGCACCGCCACCGGCCCCACAATGCCACTGCCATGGCCGGCAGCCTCGGCCCGACCGAGCCAGCGGTCCAGCGCGCTCACCAGCAAGGCGTGATTGGCGGTCGGCGGCGCCATCTCGACAAGATCCCCGTTCAGTAGTTCGTAGCGCCGGCCGTCGTCGGGCAACTCCAACCAGTCCTCGAACGTGTAGCGCTGCTTGGTCGTGACCATCGCTCCGGCCCCACCTTCTCCCTGATCCCCCTACCGCCGTCACCACCCGGCCAGGCGAGTGACGGTGACGCTCCAGGATAGCACGCCATTCGTGTGTGGGCACTCGGCGCGTCCACCTCAGACATCGCCCACCGGGCCCTCGCCGCCTATCTCGGGTTGGACGGAACGCAACAGCGCAGCCTGCCGTTTGCGGCCCTCGGTAGCCGCGGGTTTCCCCACTCTGCGCGGGCTTGGCCCTTCTATTGAGGCGACATTCCTGCGCGGCCTTCAGGACTTGCGCCCAACGCCTTCTCGTTCCCGCCAGCGCGCCAATACCGCACGGCCCGCCGCGAAAGCGACCTGGTCCGGCAAGGCGTCGGGAGCAAACCAGGCTAACTCCGTCACGTCGTCGGCCGCGTATGGCTCGCCGGTTGGCGCCGTCGCCAGGTAGTAGAAGTTGAGGGTATAGTCGCCTTGCTCGCCATAGGTGTCGACGCTGACGTCCAGCAGTTCGCCAACGTCGATCGCCAGCCCGGTTTCCTCAAGTAACTCGCGGACGACCCCTTCCGCCGGGTGCTCCCACGGCTCCAAGAAGCCGCCGGGAATATCCCACCAGCCCAGGAAGGGCTCGACGCCGCGGCGACCCAGCAGGACTTTGCCGTCGCGGACGAGGATCGCCCCGGCCGTTGGTTTGGCGTTACGGTAATGCACGGCGCCACAGGCAGGACAGTCCTGCTGAACGACGCGCGCCGGCGCCTGGGCCGCCGCCGGTAACGGCTGACCACAGGCCGGACAGTAGCGAAACATCGACACGGGTGCTCTTTTCGGCTGCCTATGCTACCGTGCAGGCCAGCGAGAAAGGCGGCGCCGGTGAGTCTCAGATACACCCTCTGCTTCTGCCGCTGCGCCGATCACCTGCTGATGCTGCTGCGCTGGAAGCCACCGCACGCCGGCCAGTGGAACGGCGTCGGTGGCAAGATCGAGGCGGGCGAATCGCCCCGCGCCGGCATCGTCCGGGAAGTGGCGGAGGAAACAGGGATCGATCTGGGCCGGGCGGATCGCTTGCAATTCGGTGGCATCGTGACCTGGCCACCCGAGGACCCGGTGAATGGCCAGGGTTCGGGCATGTATGTCTACGTCGCCGACTTCTGCGACCAGTCCATCACGTGGCCGGGCGACCGTCTGGTTGTTGACGGCACGCTCCGTTGGCAACCTTGGGAATGGGTGTGCGACAGCGCAAACCCGGCGATCATCGAGAATATTCCCGTCTTTCTCCCGCCGATGCTGCGGGGGGAAGTGCGACGCGAGTATTATTGCCAATTTCAAGGGGAGCGCTTACTGGCCGTGCATGTTCGGCCGTTGCTACAAGCCTCGGATGAGGACCACGCCGGCGACGACGAGTAGCATACCGACGATACGCTGTGGGGAGATGGCCGTCTCCGGCAGGCCCAACACGCCCACTTGATCCCAAACGATAGCGATGCCGAGCTGGCCGGCCGTGAGGGCGGCAGTCGTCAGGCCCACACCAAGAATTGGTGTCGCCACGGTCCCGGCGACCAGGACGATCACCCCCAACAGGCCGGCGCTGAAGTACCACGGCGCAATGTCCCGGCCGACGATCGCCAGTGCCAGCACAGCCAGCACGAGCGCGGCGGCTTCCACGGCAGCGACCCAGCCGGAGAGTGGCAACCCCAGCGGCAGGCCACGGGCCGCCTTCAGGGCGAGGAGCAACACCACGGCGGCATACGACACGGTGATGGAGACAAAGACGGCCTCGAACACGCCACGGGTGCGGCCTAACGCCCCGTTGAGCAACGGCTGCGTGCCGATCGCCAGCCCGCCGATCACCGCGAACACCAACGCCCACGCTTTCACGGCGCCCCTTCCATCATCCCAGACCGGACCTCTTTCCCATTGCCGTCACCCCAGCCGGCTCCCTGTTCGTTATGGTCACAGAGGATTGTAGTGAAGTGGGGAGCAGGATGCAGCGCTCGACACCCAAGCAGCACCTGGGACGTGCGCTTCGATTGGCCGCTTCCAGCCTCTGGCTCGCCCTGGCCGCGCCGACCGTCGCCACGGCAGCCGGTGGTCCGCTCGACGGCCGCATCATCGTCATTGATCCGGGGCACGGCGGGATCGATACCGGCGCCATCGCCAACGGCCTGTACGAGAAGAATCTGACCTTGCCGATCGGCGTTGATGTCGGCGCTTTGTTGACCCAGGAGGGGGCGCACGTCATCTATACCCGGATGGGCGACGTTACCGTGGGTTCTACCGACAATACGACCGCCGGACTGGCGGCACGAGCAAGTATCGCCAACGATAGCCATGCTGATGTGTTCATCTCCATCCACGCGAACTCGCTCAACGATCCCGGCTATGCCGGCCTCATTACCTTCTACGGCGCCTCCGGTGGATATATCGATGGCGTCACCCGCACCCCCAGCGTCGTCGACCAGAGCCGCTTGCTGGCCCGCAATGTCCAGCAGGCGGTGCAACAGCAGACGCAAGAGATTGATCACGGCGTCCAGTCGGCGGATTTCTACGTCCTCGGCAATACGGCGATGCCTTCAATCCTGATCGAAACGGGCTTTCTCACTAACCCGACGGAAGCGCAACACCTTGCCACGCCATCCTATCAAGAGCGCATCGCCCAGGGTGTGGCGTCCGGCGTCACCCAGTTCTTTGGCAGCGTGGGGACCACGGTCAAGCAGGACCTGGACGCTAATGCCGGGCGTTTTGTACAGGACCTGAGTTTGCCCGACCACACCACGGTGCAGCCCGGTCAGACTGCAACCAAGACCTGGAAAATTGCCGATACCGGCACGACGACATGGGATAGCAGCTATCATCTCGTCCGCCAAGCTGGTGGCAATCTTCCTGGCACCGCCAGTGTGGTGCTGCCAACCGTCTCCCCAGGGAATACCGCATCCGTGACCGCCACGGTCACCGCCCCCAGCGGGCCCGGCGATTACTCCGCCACGTGGCGGCTCACCGCCGCCGATGGCCATGTGTTCGGCGACCCCCTCTGGGCGGAAATCACGGTGCCCGCCGCGCCATTCACTCCCTTCTGGGTGGAAACCACCCAGGCGACGACACTCTGGAGCGATGCCGATCCACATGCAGATGCCCTGGTCCCGCTGGCGCAGTGGTCGTATCTCCAAGTGACCGGCCCAGCGGTTCAGGGGCGCTATGCGGTAACCGAACCGGCGTCAATGAAGCAGGGCTACATCCACGGCGAGGTCATCGGGGCGTCCGGCCCGCCGCCGCCCGACTACCGGCCACCAAGCGTCGCGCCTCCCTTCAAACCATTCTGGGTCGAGTCAATTCAGCAGACGGCCCTGCGCTCGGGTCCGGCGGACCCCTCCGTGACCTTTAGTATCCTGCCACAGTGGTCGTCGCTGCAGGTCATGGCGCCGCAAAACGGTTCCCGCCTGTACGTGCGCAACCCTGCCAGCGGTGGCGTTGCCTATGTCGATGCCACTGCCGTGGGTCCGAGTGGGCCGCCGAGCGCCGCGACAACACCGACGGCGTCCAACACTACCGCCGCTAGCGATCAGGCCAATGGGTCGCCCCTAAGTACGCCGCCGCCCTCTCCGTCCTCGACCACGGCCTACGTGGTCAAGCCAGGCGACACGCTCTCCGCCATCGCTCACCATTTTCACGTCGACCTGGCGGTGCTCGTCCAGAGTAACCATCTCACCAACCTCAACGCGCTCGTCGCCGGTACCACCCTGCATATTCCCGGCAACGTACCGGCCTTTCAGCCGTTTTGGGTAGAGAACTTCACCACGACGCCGCTCTGGTCCGGTGTCGACCACGCTGCTACCCAATTTGGCCTGGCGGCCCAGTTTACGGCGATGCAGGTCTTGGCGCCGGCCACGTCCGGCCGTTACCCGGTGCGCGTCTATGCCACCGGTGGCTTGGCCTTCGTCGATGCCGCCGCAGTCGGCCCCGCCGGCGCTCCCCAGGGAGCACAATAGTGGCGCGACGTGTGCGCACCGTTCCCATCCTGCTCAGTGCGATGATCTTCACGCTGACCGCTTGCGGCCCAGCACTGCTGGCGCAGAGCGCGAGTACTGCCGTCTCTAGTAGCGCGGCTGATTCCTCCGCGACGGCTAACACTTCCCCACCGGTCACCTCCAGCCGGAGCACCGCGGGTGCACCACGGTCCATTGGTCTCGCGACCGCCGCTCCATCCACCTCCGCCGCGAAGAGCAGCGCAGCAGGTAGTGCCGCGAAGGCGGCGTCCGGCGATATGACGACGGCGGTGTACTTCACAGCCGGCAACCGTCTGGTGAGCGAAGCGCGCCAGGTGCCGACGGCAGCACCGGCCCGCGGGAGCATCGACGCACTCCTGGCCGGCCCAACCAGCGCCGGTCACTTCTCCCAGGTGCCGGCCGGCACGCGCCTGTTGAGCATCAACCTCGCCGGCGGCACGGCGACGGTGAGCTTTTCCAATCAGATTCAAAACCTGGAGGGCAGTCCGGCCATCCCTCTCTTCCTGGGGCAAGTGGTCACGACGCTCACGCAGTTCCCGGACGTCCAACGCGTGGTGCTGGAAGTGAACGGCCAGCCTCTCCGCACTCTCGGTGGTGAGGGCGTGGCAGTGCCGGAGCCGCTGGACCGGGCCACGGTGCAACGGATGCTGGCGGGGTCCTGAGGCGTCGCCCGGCGAGCCGGACCCCTATATCTCATCCCGCTGCATCGAACCGTACTTCCCGACCGCTCGCCGCGGCGGTGTAGATGCCGTCGAGGATGCGCATGACGGTCAAGCCGTGTTCCCCCGGGGCAACGACTTCCTCACCGGCCAGGATGCAGCGCACGAAGTGCCCCCGCACCGATTCCATGCCTTCCGGCCGGGCCAGTGGCCGGGCTTCCTGCAGTGTGCCGGCGACCTCGAGAAAAAGGCGCGCCTCAAAGTCGTAGCCTTCCCCGACGTTGCGCATCTCCGCGCCGCCCTTGTTCCCCCAGACCCGGGTGGACATTTCTTCGCGCTTCTCACTGTTGCCGGCCCAGGAGGCCTCGATCGACAGCGACGCCCCGTTGGCAAAGCGAATAAAGCCGGCCGCAAGATCGTCGACATCGAAACTCTTGCCCTGGCGCTCCGCCAAGGCCTTGCCGAACCCGCCGTAGGTCGCGCCGGTGACCGATACGGGCTCCGGGTACCCCATATACCAGAGAGCCAGGTCCAGGCGATGTACGCCCAGGTCGATCAGCCCGCCGCCGCCGGAGAGCTTCTTGGTAGTGAACCAGCCGCCAATGCCGGGGATGCCGCGGTTGCGCAGCCAGGTAGTGCGGGCGTAATACACGTCCCCGAGCAGGCCGGCCGCGATGGCGTTGTGGATCATCCAGGCTGCTTCGCCAAAGCGATAGTTGAAGTTGACCATCAGGGTCAATCCCTTGCTCCGGGCGAGCCGCACCATCTCCTCCGCCTCCTGGGCGTTCAGCGCCAGCGGCTTTTCACAAAGAACATGCTTTCCCGCCTTCAGGGCGTCAATCGCCACCGGGGCGTGCAGGAAGTTCGGCAGGGCGATGGACACTGCCTGCAGATCGGGACGGAGCAATAGCTCGTGGTAGTCCGTATAGGTCGTGGCCACCCCGTAGCGGGCGGCAGCCTCCGCCAGTCGCACCGGGTCCTGGTCGCAAATCGCCAGTAATTCGGCCTGCGGGCAGTCCAGATAGTCGCGAATATGGCCACGCCCGACGCCTACGCCGATCACCGCGACGCCCAGTTTCTCTTCCGCCACGAGGTCCACCCTTTCGCTATCGTCTGTCACGACCACTACGATACTGTTGTCTCAAGCCCGCTTCAACTCTGCGATCGCCGCGGCAACGCCCTGGCGATGCCGAAAGACGAATGAACCGCCGATCACCGCCCCGGCGCCGGCCTCGACAATCTGCTGCACCGTGCCGTCATTGACGCCGCCATCCAGTTGCAGCGCCGGTCGAGGACCGCTACGAGCCGCCCGTAGCCGACGCAACGTGGCGAGCGTACTCGGCATGAAGGTTTGGCCACCGGCGCCGGGATGAATGCCCATGACGACAACCAGATCGGCCTGGGCCAGATGCGGGATCAGGCGATCCGGCGGCGTCTCCGGGTTGATGGCGAAACCCGGACGCTTCCCTAGCTTCCTCACTGCTTCCGCGAATTCCGTGGGATCGTCAATGGCCTCAATGTGACCGATCAGGTAGGTTGCGCCGGCCTCGGCAAATGCCCCCAGAAACTGCTGCGGGCGCTCTACCATCAGGTGGACCTCCACGGGCAGTGTTGTATGCGCCGCGACAGCCGTGCAAACTTGCGGACCGAGGGCAAGGTTCGGCACGAAATGACCGTCCATCACGTCGACTTGGATCGAATCCGCCCCGGCGGCGGCAATCTCCTGGACTGTATCCGCCAGTCTGCTAAGATCGGCATTGAGGATCGAGACCGCTACCTGTGGCCCTGCCATGTCACACTGCTCCCGCTCTTGAGATACTGAGGTCCGTCGCGTCAAGCCGAACTCCGGCTATGACACGATGACCAGCCGTGCCTCAGCATAGCCGCTCGGCGCTGGGGCGACGTTGATGGCGAAATTGGCGACCTGGCGTACGTCTTCCGCTACACTACCTCCAGCCGGCGCAATGGGTAAAAAGGCGACGTGCGCTTGGGCGCAGGGGAGGGACCTTGACGGCGTTTACCGGCCAACGGCGGGCCACCGATCAGACGCGGTGGACGCTCCTTGCCGCTGCCTTGCTCGTATTGGCGGTGGTCGCCGGGGGCGCCTGGCCCCACAGCCGGCCGGGGATCGCCTTGCCACCAATACTGAGTGGCGAAGAGGATACGCTCGCAACGGTGCAGCAGGCGCACGCGACGGTGCTCACCGCGCAGAAGGGCTACGGCGCGGCGGAGCAGCAATTAGCCACCGGGACGGCTGCCGGCGCCTCCACCTCACCGGAAGACGTGGCGGCGGTGATGGCCGGCGGACCAGGCGCCGTGGCCGCCCTACAACGCGCCACTACCTTTGGCAATACCCTCGTGCAGTTGGCGGCAGCGGCCGCGACCTATCAGACAGCCTTGCAGGGCTATGACGACGCGCTGATGGCCCGCTCGCGCGGGCTGGGCGCCAGGAGCGAACAACTGCGTTCGGCCACCTGGCCTTTCGTCGAGTTTGTCAAGCGCTTCCCGCCTCCCCTGGGGCTGGATACCACTTTGCACCCGGTGTCGCCGGCGGCAATGGTTGAACAATTGGCCCGCCTACGAAGTGACGCCGCCACGGTGGCGGCGGGGAGCGCAACCGCTCAGGCGGCGATGGACTTGACGCAGTTGCGCCTTGCCGGCCAGACCACGATCACTATCGCCGGATATCTGCCCCAGTATCAACGCCTCCTGGAAACATACAGCACTCAGGTGGAAGGCATCGCCGCCTCCCCCGACGCCTCGGCCCACGGCAACCGCCTGGCCCTGGGGCGAGCCATCACCGTGGTGCTGCTGCTGATCCTGGTAGCCGGCGCTGGTATTGTCGTCCGGCAACCATCCCCGACGGTGGCCGCTGTCGCGGCCAGCCCGCTGGCTCTGCCGGCACTCGCCGTGGGCCTCATGTTTGGGCTCTATCTGGCGGGCCCGGCGATTCCGGCTTTGCTGGCAGCGGTCGGTTTCCTGGTCGTTGCCGTCCTCTCGCCGGCGGCGGCGGTTGCCGGCATCGCCGCGTCAATTCCCTTCTTTTTTCATCCGCGCGCCATCGGCCACCTCCACTTTCCGCCGGCGGAGATCACGTTGGTCCTCACTATCCTGGCCCTCGCCCTGCGTCTCCTCGCCGGCCGCCGCGATTTTCGGCGGCGCGACGCATTCCGTCTGAGCCCTATCGACGTGCTTGCCCTCCTCTTCTTGCTCGCCGGTACGCTGTCCTTGCTGGTGCCCGATCGGGCCTACTTACATGTCGCGCTACGTTCCTACCGCGTAGTAATTCTTGAGCCGCTGGTCTGGTATCTGCTGATCACCCGCCTGCTGGCGGGCGGCAACGGGCTGCGCCGGACGCTCGACGCCTTCATTATCGTGCTGGCGGGTGTTGGCTGGCTGGCCGCGGCGCAGTTCCTGACCGGCTCCGATACCTGGAGCAGCGGCGGCGTGGCGCGCGCCCTGGGGGTAGAGCCAAGCGCCACGGCGCTCGGCATCGAACTCGGGCGCGGCGCGGTGCTGGCCTTGACCCTAGCCCTGTTTCACCCCGACCGCCGGGCCCGTCTTGGCTACCTGTTGTTAGCGCTCCCCGGCGGGGCCGGACTGCTGGTTAGCTTTACGCGGGGCGCCTGGATCGCGGTCGGCGTCGGCGGCGCTGGTGCTGCCGCCGTGCGCGAGCGATGGCGGGCCCTCGCCGGTATCGTCACGGTCGGGGTGGTGGTGCTTGCCGTGCTGGCGACGTCGCACATTGAGCGCCTGCAAGGGCTTTTTTCGCTCCACAGCAGCAGCAACGGCGCTCGTCTGCAAATCTGGCACGGGGCGCTGCTGATGGCCGCCAGCCATCCAATTTCGGGGATCGGCCTCGATCAGTTCTTGGCGCAGGACCCGACTCGGTTCGGCATCCCGGAAGTGCGCTTCCTGGTGGTCTCCCACCCCCACAATGTGCTCCTGGACGCCTGGCTCCAACTTGGCTTGTTGGGGGCGATCGTCAGTGTCGCCCTGGTGCTCGCCGGCCTGTGGACAGCGTTTCGTCTTGCTCGCGGGGCGGTAAGCCCCGTCCAACGGGCATGGGCGCTCGCGCTCGTCGCCGCACTGACCGAGTTTGTGGTCCACGGTATGGTGGACGAGGGGTACTTCACCGGCGACCTCGCGCTCACCTTCTGGCTGCTGCTCGGCGCGATCGAAGTGTTGCGACGCGATCAGATGGTGAAGTATAGTGGCGCGGCCGCGGTCGGAGCCCGACCGGCCTAGGTCGCGCTGTTACTCGTGGCCGGCGCTGGGGCGGGCTTGGCGCCGCTATTTGCCGTGCTGCTCTCTGATTTGCTGCGCTCGGACGAACCGCCGGCATCGGACTTGCTGCTATCGGCCTTGCCGTTACTTTCGGACCTGGCCGAGCTCTCCGCCTTACCGGCCCAATCGGACTTCGTCTCACCTGATGCTTTCGCCTCCGCAGAGGCGCCGGATGCTGAGTCTTTCGCGGCGTCGGCCTTACCGGCGGCGGTAGAATTGCGGGAGTCAGTCTTATACCAGCCGGAGCCCTTAAAGAGGATGCCCACCGGTTGCAACACTTTCCGAACCGGACTGCCACAATCCGGACAGGAGGTGACGGCAGCTTCACTGAAAGTTTGATAACGGTCGAAACGATGCTTACACGCCGTACATTCGTATTCGTAAATTGGCAATACAGCTACTCCATTGAACCAGTGAAAAAGTGTGTCCGCATCAGTATATCAGGCGACAGGGCATTCTTCGCACCATCACCTAACCAGGCGTTTGGCACGGTACGCTGACTTCAGGTACTCTCTCCCGTCCCATTGCGAGCGTCCAGGACGTTGGCGACGCTCTCTACCAGATCGGGGGGCGCGAACGGCTTGGTCAGGTAGACGCGCGCGCCGCTCTGCAAGCCGGAACTGATATCCGTCACCTGACCCAGCGCGGAGAGCAAGATGATCGGGATGGCCATCGTTTGCGGATCCTGCCCCAGCGCTTCAGCCACTTCGATGCCGGTCAGGCCAGGCATCAGCACGTCAAGCACCGCCAGGTCCGGCTGTTCCTGTTGGATCAGCGCCAGGGCCTCGTCGCCGGCCGCCGCCTCAATCACGAAGTAGCCCCGCCGGCGAAGGGTGAACGCCACCAGGCGACGTATGTCCGCCTCGTCGTCAGCGACCACGATCCGCGCCGTCATTGCCGCCCCCCACCCAGTGCTGCCTCAGTTACGATCCTGACTGCCGTTCCTCGCCGCCGACCAGTGTCGTACCAAGCATAGCGCACAACGTGGCAGCGGGAACGTCGGGGACGCGTTTGGTAGCGCCGCTCACCGTCCCGGCCAGGGTACTTGGTGCGTCCCGGCCTGGACAGCGGGGTGTCTCACCTCGGGGCCAAATGTCGCCGGTTTCGGCTGGGGGCGACCGAGGATTTCCAGGATAGTGGAATAACTCAAGGATGGCGACGTCAACGTGCGACCAACATTGCGCACATTCGGGTCGGGATACCAGATGAAGCGAGGGTGGCCTTGCTTACCGATCAGGCTGGCGCCCTCCCAATCGCCACCCGTTGGGTGTTCCTTGGGACCGTAGATGAAATAGTCGAAACGCTGGCCATCTGGACCAGGATAGAGTGTCGTGCCGACGATGTTGGCATCGACATGGTAGCTGGCCATCCACAACGTCAACTGCACGTGGGTCTTATTCGCGTCGAGCGGATCAGGAAGATACACGATATGGAAGCGGTAAACGGGGTAACTCTCGATCTGATCGCTCGTGGTGAAGTCGTCGATGACGAAGCCCTTGTGCTGCCCGCCGACCCAGGCGAGCACCATCCTTTGCAAATCCGCCGGGAGCAGCGCCTCCTGGGTGCTGCCATATTCCCAAAGGGGCGAATCGGAGAAGTGATAATCGGCGAGCAGCCCCTTCTGATCGGCCACGCTGAAGGAAGTCCCGCGGGCGACCAGCGGGGCGGTAGGCTGCGGTTCCAGGAGGGCGGACGCCGCCCAGCCGTTGCAATGCCCGGCCCAAAAGAGGGAAGGGTCGTTAAACACTATGTGCTGGCGTTCCCAGCCCTGAGTGTCGGGCGACGGCGCCCCACCGGCCTGGACGTAGGCGTCATATTTCGCCAGCGCGCCGTTGGTCTGGAAAAGGTACGGCGGCGTATAGGGCTGGAGGGAGGCCGGCCACCACCAGCCGGACCACGGTATCGTCGCGGCCTGGCCGTCGACAACCGGAGGCGCCTCGGCGGCAATGGCGTTGGCCGGAACGAGACCCGCCGCCTTCGCCACGTCACCGCCATTGACCAGCGTAACGTCGCCCACCTTGGCCCAGGGCTCAGGTACCTTCCAGTACTGAAAGACGACCCGCTGCATGCGCACCGCGACCATGGGGCCGAAGTCTACCGGCGCCGAGGTGGGCAGGCCGAACAGCTGCTCTGCGTCCGGAGTCGCCAGATAGCGCGCCTTGATCGCCGGATTGCCGTCCAGCAGGGCCAAACGGTGCTGCGTAATCTGGGCAAACGTCTGACCCTTTTCGTTGAGCGGCGCCGGCGGTGGCACCTGGTAGGCGCCCTGCAGCCAGGCATCCTTGCCGGCGTCATGGAGCTGGTCAAAAACGTTCACCAGGGTCACGCTGCTGCTTGTCGGTTGCCACTGCAAGATGCCACGCTGCGTCGCTTGCGCGATGAAACCGGCCTGCATAAAGCGCCCCGATATAGGGTAGCCCAGGAGCGCGACGCCGCCGAGCTGCTGATACCCCTTCCAGAAGCCGATTCCGCCGTCATCCGCGACCAGAAAGCCCGTGGTGGTTTTGCCCAATGGCGAACCATTCGCCTGGGTGAAGAAGTGCCCATCTGGCAGGTCGTAATCCAGGGCGGACACGGCGGCGGTAGGCGCTATATCCGCCTGCGCCGGTGGCGCCATGGCACTCAGGAGCACGAGCATGCTCACCACAGGAAGAAGCCGCGCCAGAACCGTACCTGAGCCGGTGTTCATCGTGCCTACCTACTCGCAACCCGAATTGTTTTTCATGCGCTGCTTGCCTGCGGCAAGTACCGGGGCAATTGTACTTTGTTAGACGCCTTCGCGCTCTGCGGCGCGGCGGAGCGCCAGTTTAATGCGGCCCACGTTTGCGTCGTTCGCCGCCACGGCGACGAGAATGCGCTCGCCAGCGCTCTGCATCTGCACTGATGTTGCTCCCGCCTCAAAAAGGCAGGATTCGAGCGGCGCGATGCCGCCTTTCGCCAGCGCTCCGGCGATCGCGCCAAAAATCGCCGATGACAGCGCTGCAAGCGCTTCGCCCATCGGCTCCTCGTGCGATACCGCCACTACTGTGCCGTCTGCACCCACAACGGCAGCCAGTCGAATACCGGGCGCCTTCATCAGACTCGTTACCGTCTCATTCACGACGACACCCCACTATCCTCTTCCCTGCGGCGTGGCCTGCATCGTGGCCAACAGTGCGCCAAAGTGATCGATTGCTGCCCAGTACTCGCC
>JBPCLN010000222.1:0-5510 GCA_051003235.1 Chloroflexota bacterium
TCATCCCTTCAACTGGTCCACCAAGTCCGTCGCCAAAGTCATGGCCTCCTGCCCCGCCGACGACGCCCCAGATCGCTTGGAGGCCGCTTGACTTCCGTACCGCTGTTCTGTGGACGTGTACTAAGCGGCCTGCCCCGATCGTCTGATCGCGCCGCCATATTCCTGTCTCGCTGTGCCGTTCGGCGGCGGTTTCCGGCACGTTGCACCGTAGCGGCATTTCCTCGGTCCCTGGCCTGCCAGCGGTTGCTGAACCACTGTCCTGAATCCCGACCAAACGCCTCGTGTATTGACGGCACGAGAAAGTAAGGGTACCCTAACTCCTGTTCGACAATGCGAGGGCCCAAGCGCGATGGCGCGGGCCGAACAGGCTGAAGGGGACGCTGGTGCTGGGCAGTTTTCTGATCTTCCTGCGCGAGGGCATCGAAGGCAGCATGATTATCACGATCATGTGTGCCTTGCTGGCCGCCAGCGGACGGCGCGATTTGTTCCGCTGGGTCTTTGCCGGCGTTGGCGCCGCGCTGCTGCTGGCCACCGCCGGTGGTGTAGCCCTCTTTGCGCTGTCTCGCAGCGCCTTTATCAATTCGACCGCCCAGACCTGGTTCGAAACACTGGTTTTCCTCCTGGCGGTCGTCGTCCTCACCTACATGACCTTTTGGATGAAGCGCAACAGTCGCAGCATGCGTTCGGTCCTTGGTGGCCACGTTAGTGCTGCGGTTGCCGGGAACTCGGGTCTGCCGCTAGCACTGCTCGCTTTCGTGACAGTGGGTCGGGAAGCTATCGAAACGGTCATCTTCTTGCTGGCGATCGCCTTGCAGAGTTCTGTACCATCTCTGATTGTCGGGGCGGTTATTGGGCTGGCCGTCTCCCTGGCGCTCAGCTTCGCGATCTACCGGATCGGCATGCGGATTAACTTCAAGCGCTTCTTCACCATCGTCGGCGCTGCCCTCATGGTAGTCGCGGCCGGCCTGTTGGCAAACGCCGTCCGCAACCTGCAGGAGTTGCAGGTACTGCCGGGCGGCGACCACGCCCTGTGGGACGTCAACTTCGTGCTGCCCGATCAGAGCACGCTGGGAGATATTTTGCACGGCCTGATCGGCTACGCGGCCGCCCCGACGGCCTTGCAGGTTGTCGCTTGGGTTATGTTCTTGACATTGGGTCTCCTGGCGTTCTTCTCCCGATCGGGAGCGCGATCAGCGCCGCGTGGTACGGCTGCGGCCTGAGCTTCGCCTGTCGTCATTGATCTGGCACTACTCAGGAAGGTGCAAGGACTAACCACCTGCGACCGCCGCCTGCCGCGCTGCCTCCAGCGCGGCAGCGTAGTCAGGCTCGCGCAACTGGTCCGCCACGTACTCAGCGTAGGCGATCTTGTCGAGCCGGTCGATCACGAACACCGCTCGTTGCAGCAGGCGCCATTCCTTGAGGAGTACCCCGTAGTCGATACCAAAGCGCTCCTCGCGGTGCGCCGAGAGCGCCTGATGGGCGACTGCTTCCGCTCGACGCCAGCGCGCCTGAGCATAGGGGAGGTCCATGCTCACGGTGTAGAGGCGAATGTCGGCCGGTAAGCGCCCGCCCAACGTCTCCCAACGGCGCGTCTCGATGTGGCATACCGGCGTGTCCAGCGAATTCACGACGGTAAGGAGGCGCGCCATCCCGTTCGAGTCGGCGAGCCGGACAGGGTGGATAGCGCCGTCGGCCGCATCCAAAGTGTCTAAAGTGAAGTCGGGCGCGTCATCTCCGGGGCCCAAACGCCGGCCCAGCACCGTCAGCCGTTCCGTCCCCTCAAAGGCCTCGCCCCTGCGCTCCTCAGGCATCCCGCGCCTCCGCTTCGCACTCCACCGTCGCGCCGGCCGGTCATTTCAGCCAGCTTCACCAGGATACACTGTGGTTTCCTTCGCGTCGCAGCAGCCAGGCTTTCAACTCCATTCCACCGCCGTAGCCCGTCAGCGTCCCGTTGCTGCCGATGACGCGGTGACACGGCACGATGATTGGAACCGGATTGACGCCGTTGGCGGCGCCGACCGCCCGCACCGCCGTCGGTCGCCCGATGGCAGTGGCGATGGCAGCATAGCTCTGTACCTCGCCGTAGCCGATCTGCTGGAGCGCCTGCCAGACGGCTACCTGGAACGGCGTGCCGCGCAGATCCACCGGTATGCTGAACGTCCGCAAATCGCCGTCCAGATAGCTGTTCAACTGGTCAGCCAGCGCGCGGAGTGCCGCCGGCTCCTGACGCAGTGCCGCTTGCGGCGCCCAGCGCCGGGCCCACGCTTCACAGCGCGCAAACGGCTCTGCCGGAAAGGTCAGACACCCGACCCCTGCCGGCGTGAGGGCAGCGCCAAAGACGCCCAGTGATGTCTTCAGTTGACCCAGGATTACCGCTTCGTTGCACTGTGCGGCTTCCTCTGACCCAGCGATGGCGTACATGATTCCTCCAAACGTAGGCTATCCGTCAGACTGCTCCAAAGGTACATGGCAGCGTATGCTCGCCAGGGGCGCCAGGATTCGGCACGCGCCAGCAGGGCGCGATTATCAGTGCCAAGGCCGAGGCGTCCGGCGGCCCGACGCAGCGCGAGGTCGGTCACCGGAAAGGCATCAGGATCGCCCAGGGCGCGCATCGCTACATAGGCCGCCGTCCATGGCCCCACTCCCGGCAGGGCCTCGAGCCGGCGGACGGTTTCCTCGCGCTCCACTCCCCGGTCCAGGATGAGCGTACCGTTCGCCACCGCCTGCGCGAGCGCACCGAGCGCCTCCTGGCGCGCCGGCAGGATCCCCAACCCCGCCAGGTCCGCCTCCGCAACCGCCGCCGGGGTCGGGAACAGGTGGGTCAGGCCGCCAACCGGCGCCTCGAGCGGCGCCCCCAATGCCCGAACGAGGCGGTTGCCGAGTGTTTGAGCGCCGACCAGCGACACTTGCTGGCCGAGAATGGCGCGGGCCGCCAGTTCCCAGCCGTCGATGGCGCCGGGAACGCGCAGCCCCGGCCGGGCACGTATCAGCGTTGCCATGGCAGGGTCGGTGCCGAGTACCTCGGCTACCGGCGTCGGATCGACGTCCAGGTCGAACAGTTGCCGGCAGCGCTGCACGATCATGCCCAGATCGCGAAGGTCGTCGAGTCGGAGGCGGACGAGGACGTCGTTCGTCTTCGTCACCGGTTCGATTTCGACGCTTCCCACAGCGCGACCGAGCGCCATCGTACGACGGTACACGCCCCCGGCAACAGCCTCGATGGCCGGCAAGGCGCGGTGGGCAAAATGGGCCAGCAATGCTTCCGCCGCCAGCGGTGGCCGGTAGCGGAGGCGCAGCACGACGCTACCCCGACCGGCATCCGCCGCCCGCTCGCGCCGCCGTAACTCGCCCGGCGGGCAACCAAAGATCATCTGCATCGTCTCGTTGAACTGCCGGATGCTGCTGAAGCCGGACGCGAAGGCAATCTCGGTCAAGGCCAGTGCGGTCTGGTCAATGAGCAGGCGGGCGGTCTGGGCGCGGCGCGTGCGAGCGAGGGCGAGAGGCCCGGCGCCCACCGCTGCGACGAGTTCGCGGTGCAGATGGCGGGTGCTCACTGCCAGGCGCTGCGCCAGGCCGTCGATGCCGTCGTGATCGACGACGCCCTCGGCGATCAGTCGCAGCGCCCGACCTACCAGGTCGGCGCGCACGTTCCAATCCGGCGATCCCGGTGCGCTCTCGGGCCGGCAACGCCGGCAGGCTCGGAATCCCCCCGCCTCCGCCGCCGTAGCCGAGGCATAAAAGCGCACATTTTGCGGCTGCGGTGTCTGGGCGGGGCACACCGGCCGGCAGTAAATGCCGGTCGAGGTCACAGCGGTAAAGAAGTGCCCATCGAAGCGGGCATCGCGGCTCTGGATCGACTTGTAGCAGTGGTCGAAATTCAATTCCATAGCCACAGTATCGGCGGTTTCTCGCTGCGACGCTGGCGGTTTTCGGACATTACTGTCGACTGTTGGTCAGTCCCAGCACCCGCCCGTGAACGGGCGGGTGCGGTTGACGCCTTTGTGTCAATGCCGGATACTGCGTAACAGAAGCGACGACGGAGAGCGTCGGCGCGGATGGCCCATACAGAGAGCCTGCGGCTGGTGCGAGCAGGTGGGGTCGCCGGGCCGAGAATCACTCCCGAGCCGTCACCCGAACGGGTTGGCCCGCGACGGCCCCAGTAGGTGTGACCGAGATGGCTGCTTGTTAGCGCGGCCAGGCATGAGCACGTGCCGAAGGAGCGGGTTGTTCGCGGAATCGCGGCTGGAAACGGCGCGGCGAGGCGTACAGTCAATCGGGGTGGTACCGCGGGAGCATCGCCTCTCGTCCCCTCAGTCCACTGAGGAGGCGAGTTTTTTTTGTGCCTATTATGCGGTCGGAAGAGGGTGATGGGATGTTCGAACCGGTAGCAACGACGCTTGATTTGCCTGAGCTGGAGCGGCGCTGTCTGGAGTGGTGGGCACAACACGGCATTCAGGCGAAGTATCTGGCGCGCAACGAGAGCGCCGGCAAGCGCTTCAGCTTCATAGATGGTCCAATCACCGCCAATAATCCCATGGGTATCCACCACGCCTGGGGCCGCACCTATAAGGACCTGGTGCAGCGCTACAAGACGATGCAGGGTTTCCGTCAGCGCTATCAAAACGGCTTCGACGGCCAGGGGCTGTGGGTGGAAGTCGAGGTGGAGAAGGACCTCGGCTTCAAGAGCAAGCGCGACATTGAAGCCTTCGGCGTCGCCAACTTCGTAGAGCAATGCAAAGCGCGGGTGCGCCGCTTCGCCCAGCGCATCACGGAACAGACGGTGCGCCTCGGCAACTTTATGGACTGGGACCATTCCTACTACACCATGTCCGACGAGAACAACTACATGATCTGGACCTTCCTGAAGCGCTGCCACGAGCGCGGCTGGATCTACCAGGGGCACGACGTGATGCCCTGGTGTGCGCGTTGTGGCACTGCCATCTCTGAGCACGAGATCGCTACCGAGGGCTACCGGGATGTCACCCACCGCAGCGTCTATGTGCGCTTCCCACTGCTGGAGCGTCCCGGCGAGTACCTGCTGGTCTGGACCACGACGCCCTGGACACTCACCGCCAACGTCGCCGCCGCCGTCAATCCTCAGTTGACCTACGTGAAGGTACAACAGGGCGACTCCAACTACTATCTCTCCAAAGGAACGCTGAAGACGGCCCTGCACGGGCCATTCCGCATCCTGGAAGAGCTACCGGGGGCGTCGCTGGTTGGCCTGCGGTATAGCGGCCCCTTCGACAACCTGCCTGTGGCGCAGGGTCTGGAGCACCGCGTGCTGGCCTGGTCCGACGTCGGCGAGGCTGAGGGTACGGGCATTGTCCATATCGCGCCAAGCTGCGGTAAGGAAGACTTCCATTTGTGGCGGGACCTCACCCCCGACCCCTCTCCGTCTAGGAGAGGGGTCGGGGGTGGGGTCCCGCCACAAACGGAAATCTTCCTTCCCGCAGCTTGGCGCGGTATGGACAAGGCCCGTCCCCTTAGCCTCGCCAACGTCGGACCAG
>JBPCLN010000223.1:0-5599 GCA_051003235.1 Chloroflexota bacterium
CAGGCGCCGCACCTCGGCCGTGAGCGTCTCCACGACATTCAGCAACCGCACCACCACCGCCCGAATCGACGGGTCCGCGATGCGCTCAAGGTCAACGTCAAGGCCAGGCAGCATGCCCACAGTCTAAACCATCACGACACCCAGGCACAAACCAACCCTCACCCAGCCGATTGGCCTTCGCCACCCTGCTCACCGCTTTATTGAAGTGATACATGCGAAGCAATGTATGAGTCGTCGTAGGGACGATAGACAGGATTGAAAGCCGCCTGTTCGGAAGTCGTGTAGTACAGGAGAAGATCCTGAATCGGCCCGTAGCCGTGAGCGTCTGCATGTGCCGTTGTCCGCTGCCAGACAATCTGGTTCTGAAATCTTTCGTACCCAAACACCTCGTCCATCAGCACCTTGAGGTAGTGCCCGGCGTGCCAGTCGCAGTGGACGTAGATGCTGCCGGTGGGAGCGAGGAGGCGTTTCAGCAGGTCCAGGCGGTCGCGCATCATCGAGAGGTGGCTGTCCAGGCCGTTCTTCCAGGTGTCGCGGTAGGCAAGCTCCTCGATCAGCGTCGGCTCCTTCTCATCGGTGGCCCCGTTCTCGATCTCGATGTTGATGGTGAAGTCGTTCTGGACGGCGAAGGGCGGGTCGATGTAGACGAGATCAACCTTGCCTTCCAGGGATGGGTGCTGGGCATCACCTTTGAGCAGGGAGGTCAGGGCAACCAGGTTGTCGTTGGTCCAGATCAGGCGGTTGGGTGGTAGCGGCGCGGGAGCAGCACCGAAGCCGAGGCGGGCCTGGTTCGGCTGGCCAAGGAGGGAGAGGCGGCTCTGGACGAGGTCGCCGGCAACCTCGGTGATCGACTCCTGGTTGGAGCGCACCACCTCGACGACCTGCGCCGGCAGCGGCTCGGCGGTGCGGACTTCGCTGCGGCCTTGCCAGTTGAGCTGGGGCTTGCGCTGCTCGGGGGTGTAGCTCTCGGGCACCGGGGACTCCGTGTGACGAACAGCGGGCCTACCGACCTGGGGCGAAGCGTAGCATACGGGTTCACCCGACCATGAGTGACGTTGTTGGCGCACTCAGGACGTATCGCGCCGCCGGACGCCCAGCCGTGAATGGCGGGGCTAATGTTACCAAGCACGCTAAAGCGCGCTACGAGGTGTATCCGTACGGTCATCGGCGTCGGCTGGGCCGATCACGAAGAATGCGGTATCAACGACACAGCACCTTGCGCAAGCGGGCACGCCCTGGCATCTTCTTTGTAGCCACAGAGATGGAGAGGCCTAAGGCGATGGAAACACGGGTTCAGCGCTGGGGTAACAGCCTGGCGGTGCGCATCCCGAAAGCTTTTGCCCTGGAGGCAGGACTCGGCGACAACACTCGGGTCGCGTTGTCGCTGGTCAACGGGACATTGCTCATCGTACCAATTCCGATCACCACTTACTCGCTGGATACCCTGCTGGCGGGCGTGACAGACCAGAATGTCCACGCTGCAGTCGACAGCGGACCGGCGGTCGGGGAAGAAGCGAGGTAGGTTCCGGCGAGCCGGTACCGGATCGTGGCGACGTCGTTTGGATCACCCTCAATCCCCAAGCCGGTCACGAACAAGCGGGCCGGCGACCGGCGGTGGTGCTCTCTGCGCTGGCGTATAACGGGGGGGTTGGGTTAGCGCTCCTCTGTCCGATCACCAGCCAGGTGAAGGGCTACCCGTTCGAGGTCCTCAAGGCCACCGTCGCCCCAGGGGAAATACTCGAGTCGTCAAATGGCGCCGAAGAACTATCCGGCGCAACTTGCCGGACCTGATAGTCTGACGTGTAGCTCCTCCCCTGGGCGTCCGTCAATGTAATACCGGTGGAGTTGATGGAATCGCTACTCTTCTCGTTGCTCCGAAGGCTGAAGTAGATCACCAGAAACTTTCCGGTGGGGTAGAGGGTCTTGCTATTGCCGCCGGTAGAGCGGGCGTCGCCGCGGTCGTCGCCCCAGCGATGGGCAAGCCGTCCGGGTTCGCTTCCCAGGAAAACCGCTGGACATTCAACCGCTTCGCCAAGCCGCTGGGACCGTTGATCCATGGCCAATAGCCGTTGGTGAAGGCAGTCCAGTTATCCGCCTTGCGCCACGCCATCAGGCCGTTGGTCGTGTGCTGCTGACCCCGACAAGCTGTTACCGACGTGGCTCGTGCGTCGGTAGAATGATCCTAGCTGACGCTTCGCCGCGTCGATCTCGACGAGGGCAGCCCGCTGGAGGAGCGCATGCACTGGCGCATCCTCGTGTTCCGTATTCGGCGCCACCAGGGCCTGCTGGCGCGGATCGCCCTGGCGTTGGTAGCAGTCGCCCTGATCGCTGCCGTAGTGGTCGACGTTGATCACCATCAGCAGTACACGCTCACCGTCAACATTCAACCGCCCTTCGTCGGCGAAGGAGTGCAGATCTACACCGGTTGCTGTCGCATCGTCAATCAACTCTCCGGCGACCGGCAGACTTTCGTCTTTGTGTTGCAACGCGGTGACTACAACGTGGGTGGTCTGCTAGCCCAGAACGGGGAGTTTCGACCTTTGCCGACACCACTCTTCCCCGTCCATCTGGACCACGATCAGGCGATCACGCTGCACGGCGGCGGCTAGCCGATAGCCGCAGGCGTCGCCTCCTTATAATCGGCAAGGGACACAATGGGGATCGCCGCGATGGTCGGGCGTCGTCCATCGATACCAGGCGTCACAGGCATGTAAGGGAGAGAACGCCGGTGGTTAGAGGAGCGGAACGTATCGAGCGCATCATCGGCGCGCTCCAGGATGCGGAGCTGGATGCGCTGGTCTGCACCCTGCCGACCAATGTCTTATTACTCTCCGGCTACTGGCCGGTGGTTGGGACGGCCGTGGCCGTCGCGACCCGTGACGGTCGCATCGCGGTCCTGGCGCCGGACGACGAGCAGGAACTGGCCTTGCATGGCTGGGCGACGGAGGTACGAACCTATCAGCCAGGGTCGCTCACCCAGCTTACCAGTCCGGCGGCGGCGGTCCGGGAGCCGCTAGCGGCGCTCTTACAGGCGCTTGGGGTGATCGAGGGGCGCATCGGCTATGTGGACACCGACACCTACGAGCAGTCGTCCTACGCCGCGATGTATTTCTTTCAGGGCGCCTTCACGGGCGTGCTGGCTGCCGCCGCCCCGAAGGCGACGCGAACCGCCGCCGGCGCGGCAATCGCCCAGCTGCGTTCGACCCTGACCGGAGAGGAACTGGACCAGGTACGCCTTGCCTGTTCGATTGCCGAGGCGGCCTTCGCCGGCGGGCTACGGTCGCTCCGACCGGGTGCGACGGAGGCCGCCGTTGCCGCTACCTACGCGACGCCGCTCAGCGTGGCGGGACTATCGCGGCCCGGTGTCGAACGGGCCGGGGGCTTCGTCTTTGCAATGTTCGGTCCCAACGCCGCCTTGGCCGGCGGCGCTTATGCCCGCAGTCGCGACCGGGAGCTACGATCGGGCGACTTCGTCCTCGTCCACTGCAACTCGTACGTCAATGGCTACTGGACCGATATCACACGGACCTACTGCCTGGGCGAGCCGGACCAGCGTCAGCGGGCCATGTATGCAGCGATATTGGCAGCGCGCACCGCCGCCCTGGACGCCATCCGGCCGGGCGCTGCGGCGGCGGACGTGGATAGGGCGGCGCGGGCCGTCCTCACGGAGCGCGGGTTTGGCAACGAGTTTACGCACGGCGTCGGGCATAATGTCGGCTTCTCCGCCATCAGCGCCGAATACCCACCCCGCTTGCATCCAGCCTCCCCTGACCACCTGGCGATTGGGATGACCTTCAACATTGAGCCGGCCATCTATATCAAAGGCTACGGTGGCCTCCGCCACTGCGATGTCGTCACAGTGCGCGCGGCGGGTGCGGAGGTGTTGACGCCATTTCAGGTGGGCATGGAGGCGATGACGGTGCCGGTGTAGTGCGGTGTCGGGGCGGGGCCCTCTCTCTGCCTTCGGCCTCTCTCCCCCAATTCTGGGGGAGAGCCATAATCGAGCGATTGGTTGGCGCTGAGATAGAACCCTGGTCGAGCGTTTGGTCGTCAACCTCGACCATTGCCTCACCACGGCGGTTCGGGGAACGAGCCAGCATTGGGGCAGGTTCCTCTCCCCCAGAATTGGGGGAGAGGTTAGAAGAGAGGGCCCGGCCCCCGCAGTGGACGCCATGCTCCCGTTATACTCAGTGCGTACCCTGATTACTCGCTCACCGGGAGAAAGCTGAGGCGATGGCGCGCTCCACTGGTATCCGTCTCTTTTTGATCGTCGTGCTGGCGGCTGTCGCCATTTGGATCGATTGGCCGGGTAACCCGGGCTTTCACATTCAAGGCGGGGGCATCAATATCGATAAGCCCATCACCGTCAAGGAAGGGCTGGACTTGCAGGGCGGCCTCTCCGTGCTCTTGCAAGCGCAACCGGCGGCCGGCCAAACGGTGCCGGCGGACACGATGCAAGCGGCCATGGGCGTGATTGAGAACCGTATCAATGGCCTGGGCGTGTCGGAGCCGGTGATCCAGCTCGCCGGCGGCAACCGTATCATCGTGGAGTTACCGGGGCTGAAGAATCCGGATGAGGCGATCAAGCTCTTCGGCTCAACCGGTCAACTAGAATTTCTGGCCACGAATACCATCGCCGTGCCGGTCGGCTGCCCCATCCCCTTTCCCGACGGCCATCTGCCCTCCGTCGCGTCGCCGCCGCCGGGCTGCCCGACGCCGCAACAACTGGGCATCCCCCAGGTGGTCGTGGGCGGTCCGGACGTGCAGACGGCCTCCGTGGGGTACGACAATCTCGGGCAGCCGGTGGTGAACGTCACCCTCAAGTCGCAGGGCGGCGACAAGATGAGCACCTACACGACGCAGAACGTCCAGAAGTATCTCACCATCACCATGGATCGCATCGTGGTGGAAAGCGCCATCATCCAGCAACAGTTCGGGGCGAACTTCCAGATCAGCGGCGGCCACATGTTGCTGGCCGATGCCCAGCGCATCGTCTTGCAGATCAAGTACGGCGCCTTGCCGGTGCCGATGGTCATCGTGCAGCAGCAACAGGTCGGACCGACGTTGGGGCAGGACTCCATAAATCGCAGCATCATCGCCGGCATCATCGGCCTGGCCATCGTCATGGCCTTCATGCTGCTCTACTACAAGCTGCCCGGCCTCCTGGCCGACGTGGCTCTGCTGATCTACGCCTTGCTCGTTTTCGCCATCTTCAAGTGGATCCCTGTGACGCTGACGCTGGCCGGCACCGCCGGCTTCATCCTCAGCATCGGTATGGCGGTTGACGCTAATGTGCTCACCTTTGAGCGGTTGAAAGAGGAGCTACGTAGCGGCAAGACGCTCCGGGCGGCGATGGAGGCGGCGTTTGACCGTGCCTGGCCGTCCATTCGGGACTCCAACATTTCCACGATGCTGACCTGTGGCGTGCTGTACGCCTTCGGCACCGGCTCCATTCGTGGCTTCGCCCTTACCCTCTTCATCGGCGTCATCACCAGCCTCTTCTCGGCCATCTTCGTCACCAGGACCTTCCTGCGCGTGGCGGCCGCCTTCCCGGCGATACGGCGGCCCCGCCTGTTCGGGGTAGAAAGCGCTCCTGCTC
>JBPCLN010000224.1:0-12306 GCA_051003235.1 Chloroflexota bacterium
TCCCTCCTTGAAAATGGAGGTCAGCCCAACGGTGGACGTCACCAAACTGCAGACGTTTGGCCAAAACGCGCGCGTGGCGATGTTCGCGGCCCATTGGGGACTCACTACCGATCTCGCCGTCTCCGCCCCCTCCTTACAATTTAGTGGCGGCGTCGTTCCCCACCCACCCGGAGGCCAGAACGGCGCCTGGCAAGGGGGTTCTCCTGTGCCCGGCCGGTCGGCGGCAAGCATCCGAAGGTAGTACAGCAACTGTACCAATTCCTTGCCGAAACATCGACCCAGGTGACATATTATCAGGCGACCCACCAGTTACCGGCGGCGCTGGCGGCGCTCGACCAGGTGAAGCAGACCATCCAGACGCCAGGACCGGTCTTGATTTCGGAACTCGCCACGGCCCATTGGCGCTGGCCATATACCGACGTGATGTTGCAGGCGTTGAACCAGGCCCAGAACGATGTATTGAGCTTGAAGACGCCGACGAAGCAGGCCCTGGACGCGGCCCAGCAAACGCTATTGGCGCAGTACCCGGATTACTGGGGGAAGTGAGGAGCGGCATGAACGTCATCGTCATCCTCTGCGACACGTTACGGCGCGACCATTGCGGTCCCTATCACCATGGGCGGCCGCTGAACGAATGTTGGAGTGCGGAAGCGCCGGCCTGGGTGGTGCCGACGCCCAACATGGACCGGCTGGCGGCACGAGGCGCGGTCTTCGATCATGCCTACTGCGGCAGCCACCCCTGCATGCCAGCTCGGCGCGATCTGTATACCGGACGCTACGACTTCCTGGAGCGCGGTTGGGCCCCTTTGGAGGAGGACGACCTCGACCTGCCGCGCCAGGTGTCCGGCCCGCCCAACCGCTCCTTGCGGCGTGTGGTCGACGACGGCTACCGCATCAGCTATCTCATCACGGACCATTTTCACCTCTGGGAACAAGGCTCCGGCAACTACCACATGGGCTACAGCGGCTTCGAATTCATCCGGGGCGCAGAGTCGGATGCCTGGCACACCGATCCTTTAGACGATTTCCCCTGCCCGCCGGCTGATCGCCTGACCAAGAACGAGCGCCACTGGCGCAATGTCCACCACCTTCGCCGCAGCGAAGAGGACTGGTTCTGCGCCCAGGTCTTCCGCCAGGCGTCCGACTGGCTGGAGCACAATCACACGTACGACGACTTCTACCTGCACCTCGACTGCTTCGATCCCCACGAACCGTGGGACCCGCCGGCGGAACTGGTGCAGGCGTTTGATCCGCTGGCGTACGAGATTGAAGGGTGGAAGGCGGCGGCGCCCTACGCCCCATGGCACGGCGCCATGACCGAGGCACAGTTCAAGAGCGCCCGCGCCCGCTACGCCGCCAAGGTGGTGCTGGTGGACCGCCGGCTTGGCCGGCTGCTGGACACCATGGATCGCCTCAACCTCTGGCGAAATACGCTCGTCATCTTCACCACCGATCATGGCACGTATAATGGCGATCACGGGCGGATGGGGAAGATGCAGACGCACCTGCATGACGCCAGCGCCCATATCCCATTCATCATTTCCCATCCAACCTTGGCGCACGGCGAGCGCCGTCAGCAACTGGTGCAACTGGTGGATATCTATCCGACCGTGCTGGCTGCCGTAGGCCGCCCCATCCCGCCGGACCGTCACGGTACCAACCTGCTGCCGTCACTGGCGAATCCTGGCGCCTTTACGCGCACCTACGCGCTCAGCGGCGTCTTCGGCAAGAGTGTCAGCATCAACGACGGTCGCTGGGTGCTGCATCAGTCGCCAGGGGCGGAGAACCAGCCGCTGTACTGGCATAGTCCCTACCTGGCGAAGTTCGCGCAGTATGACCTTGGTCCCTACCAGAATGGCCGGCGCGTTGCCCAGACGCCTTCCTGGCCGGACCCGACCTGGCTCAGTGATACGCGCACCGACCCCAACGAGTTGGAAAACCTCGCCGAGACCCGGCCCGACGTGCTACAGATGATGCAGCAGGCACTCAGCGCGAAGCTGCTGGAGGTCGGTGCGCCGCCGGAGCAACGGGAACGGCTAGGACTGCCGTGAGGCTGTCGCCAACTGCCCCACGCCGGGGATGAAGTCAGGAAGCGAGGTTCGCTCCCGCCTGCTGTTGGATATAGCGCATGGCGGCCGGCAGGGCCTCAAAGGGATCGCCGTCCACCGCGCACTCAAAGCCGTAGTAGCCGTCGTAGCCTCCGTCGGCGAGGGCGCGCAACGCCGCAGCAAAGTCCGTATGGCCGCTGCCGGGGAGGCGCCGATGGCTGTCGGCCAGGTGAACGTGGGCGATATACGGCAGATTCTCCTTGACCGCGACGGCGAACTGGGGCTCTTCGATATTCATGTGGAAGAAGTCGGCCATCGTCATGATGCCCTTGCTCCCGACCGCCTGGCAGACCGCTGCGCCGTCGCTCACCTTATTCGGCCACCACTGTTCATAGCGATTCAACGGTTCGATGACGACGGCGGCGCCGGCCGCCTCGGCCACCGGAGCCATGTCTCGCATCTGGGCCTCAAAAAGCTCCTTCTCCAATTGCAGGCTGGTTTTCCAGGGTGATAGGTCGGAAATACGGGGACGGTTCTGCATTTTGACCGGCAGCAGGGGCACGACAATCACGCCGACCCCACCGAATTCACCGCAGGCCTGCAAGGCGAGCTTCAGCTCACCGAGGAAGAGGTCCCGTTCCGCGCGCCGAGCGTCCAGTACGGCGCCGCCTCGCCCCGAACAGATGCACGGGATCACACCCGTCTCTTTGACGAGTTCCTTGACTTCATCCTTGTGATCGAGCGTACTGGCCCCGGTCAGTTCGATTCCCTGAATCTTGAGTCTGACCAGACTCTCAAATCGTTCCCGTAATGTCTTCCCTGGCGCCATATTTTCTCGTAAGGCAAACTTCATCACAATACTCCCCGTGCGGCATCGGCGGCGGCCCGGCTCCCGTCGTCGCTAGCGCGCTATTCTCTCCATGCAGTATGAGACCGCAAACCGCAGGAGCATAGCATAGGCGCGAGGGAGTGAGGCCGGTGTGATCCGCCGATCGCCACGGACCGGGTTGCCGCTGATCCCGAAGACGCTGCCGCAGCGTTCCACCCGTTGCCGTGACGTGCCGCCCGCCGAACTCATTGCCGGCATCGCCCAGTTCAATGTCGGCGAATACTGGCACTGTCACGAAACGCTGGAAGCCTTGTGGCGCAGCGAACCCGACCCGATCCGCTTCCTCTATCAGGGCATCCTGCTCATCGGCGTCGGGTTTTATCATCTCCAGCGGGGCAATGCCCGCGGCGCCCTGGTCAAGCTCCGTCAAGGCGTGGCGTGCTTGGAGCCGTTCCGTCCAGCATGCATGGGAATCGCCGTCGAGGAATTGTTTAAATTCGCGCATGGTACGATCCAAGGCCTCAGCGACGGCCGCCCGCCATTTCCGGAACCAACGGACGAAGGAAGCCTGCCCCTGATACGGCTCGTAGCAACCGATGGCCCGTGAGGTCTCCACCGCGCGACAAGGCATTGGTGGTGCCGCCAGCCAACTGGCTCCCCGTGACGGAGCATGCCTTTTCGTTCAGAGGTCCGGCAGTAGCTTGCGCGCCTCCTCCGCGCGTTCGAGCAGGAATGGGCGCACCGCGGCGCGCCGCTCGGCGAGTTCCTCCCAGGTATGGCGCTGGCTCTGCGCGGTCGCCGCGCGCCGTGCCTCGTCGGGCTGGGTCGCGCCGACGGCATTGAAGGCGTTGCGAAGGGCGGCATGGGCGCAATAGGCGAACCGCACTGGCCCTGGATCGCCGCGCCAGCCTGCATCGCGCAGCCCGGCGAGGTAGCCTGCGAAGAGCGCCTCGTCAAGCGACGGTAGTTCGGCAGAGTCCAGATCGAAAAACGCGCCGGCCACCGAGAGCGTTTGCCCGACCTCCTCGCCGACCGCGTAGTAGCCGGCGAACTCCCAGTCGATCGCCACCGTCGCCTCGGCCCCATCTGCTCGCCGACGGGCGAAAAGGTTGCGCCGGATGGCGTCGCCGTGGCAGAACGTTTGCGGCTGCCGCTCCAACACGGCGCAAAAGATCTCCCGCTCTGCCCAGAGCCGGAGGATAGCGTCTACTACCGGCTGCGGCCACCAGCGACGTACTTCGGGGTTGTGGGGCGCCGCCGCGATCCGCTCGACAAGCGGGGGGTGGCGTTCTAACCAGGTACGCAACCGCCGACCACCCAGCCATGGAGCGCACGGCAGCGGCCGACCATCCAGGTAGGCGCCGTTGAACTGCCCCAGGTGACGCGCCGCGAGCGCCCAGCGCGCAAGCGACCACGTGTGTTCCCCGCATTCCCGGACCTGCTCCAGCCAGAGCCAGACGGTCCCATCCGCCCGCTGGTCACACCCGTAGCAGCGTGGCGCACCGATGCCGGCAGGGAGGCTGTCGAGGACCCCCGAGCCGTACAGCTCCGACTCCCGTTTCCAGTATTGGATATGCGTTGGGGCGTCTTGGCCCGCCACGGGCGCAAGTCCCTTGAGCACCAGGCGCCATGGGTACACGTCTACGCCGGCGCGCGCCAAGCCACTGAGCAGGTAGAGCCAACTATTCCCCGTTGGCGCGCCGAATCCGCCCTTCAGGGGCGCCGCCTCCCACTCGCCGAGCATCGCACCCGGTTGGCCAAGCGCCACGCGGACAATCTCTTCCAACCGCTGTGCATCGGCACCGGCCAGGTGTTCCTGCCCGTCCAAGATCAAATCCTCCTGCTCGCGCGCCGTTCACCTGAGACGATGAGATCCTTGAATAAACCACAGGAACGCGTGAGTATCGAGTAGCGAGCGGCTCAACGATACTCGGCAAAGTCGGCGAGTTGTTCATCGAAGTCGTCTGCCATCGTAAGTCGGCCTTTGGCGCTCCCAAACTGCCGCCCTTTGGCAACGGCGTTCACCGCGATAAGCTGAGCAGGTCGACCCGTTGCCGAGATAATGAACACGTCCTCGCCCCGAATGGCAGCGTCAAGCAGCTCACCCAGTCGAGAACTTGCATCGCTAACGGTCATTGTGGTCATGGCGCGTACTCTCCGAAAATGACGCCTCAGGGCCAACACAATTTTAGCAGCTATCCAAAATAATCGCCTGGTGACCCGGCGAAGTCCCATGCTCTATCTCTTGCGCCCGCCAGCGGCCGCTGTGTGCTATAACGGTGCGAGTGGTGAAGGGAGCAGACAGTGGACGAACAAAGTAGCGCAAACGCGACGATGGAAGACCGGCCCTTGCCGGCGCCGCCACGGGCGCAACTGCCCGATGTGGCGCGGCTCACGGGAATCCCGGAGCGCACGTTGCAGCACTGGTTTCGGGAGTACGGCAGCTACCGTAGTCGCCGCGGCTATCCGCAGCAACTGATTCTTGACGTGCTCCGAGACCACGACTGGGAGGGTGACGTCAGCGCGGCGCTCCAGGGATTGGAGAACGGCGCAGCGTCGGAGCAAGCAATCGAGCGGCACGAGCCTGCCCTGCTGCGCGATCACGATACCCGTCTGGCAACGATCGCGGAACGTTGCGACAGCATCGCCCAGGGCCTGGCGACCGTGCATTCCCAACACGCCGAACTTGGTGAAGCTCTGCTGCGCGAGATTCAAGAACTACGCGCCCTTTCCACGCAGGTTGCCACGCTCAATGAACTGCGCAGCGTGCGGGAAGACCTGCTGGCGGTTCGCGCCGGCCAGATACGGGCGGAGCAGCTGCAACTGGCGCACCAGGAACAGCTCTGTCAGATGCAGGCCGCCTTGCAACGCCGACGCTGGTGGCCGTTTCGGGGATAGGCGGACTACCGCTGGCCGAGGTGGTCTGCCTTGATGATGATGATCAGGACGGCCAGCGCGATCAGCATGAACAGGGCGAAGACGAGCAAGCCCAGGATGACCTGCACCACCTTTTGCCGGGTGGTCGCTTCGCGCCGGCCCCTGGTGTTCACTTATTCCGTTTTCGGGATCTGCAACTTCGGCAACTCGTCCCCGCTATTGCCCGATCCGAGCATCTGAATACGGGCTGCCGTGCGCTGGCCAAGGCCCCAGAGCTGAATGAAGCCGACGGCGGCGTCGTGATTGAACGTGTCGGCATCGGAATAGGTCGCCAGTTCTTCACTGTAGAGCGACTGGGGCGACCGGCGACCGGCGACAATACACTGGCCGTCCTCCAGTTTGACGCGGACGGAGCCGGTAACGTGACGTTGCGTGCTCGCCACGAACGATTGTAGGTCGCCGCGAAGGGGGGAAAAGAAGAGCCCGTTGTAAATGAGATTGGAGTATTCGTCCGCCACCAGCCGCTTAAAGCGGGCGGTATCGCGAGTCAGAGTCATTTGCTCCAGCCACTGGTGGGCGAGATAGAGAGTCCAGCCGGCCGGCATTTCGTAGATCTCACGCGACTTGATACCGACCAGGCGGTTTTCAATATGGTCTACACGACCCACCCCGTACTCGCCCGCAATCTTGGAGAGGCGCTCAATGAGCTCGACGCCGCCCAACCGCTCGCCGTCCAGGGCGGTCGGGATGCCGTGCTCGAACTCAATCTCGATATACCGCGCCTCCTTTGGTCGGCGCTCCGGTCCGGCGGTCCAGTCCCAGACGTCGTCCGGGGGCTCGGCCCAGGCATCTTCCAGGACTCCCGCCTCGACGCTGCGGCCCCAGAGATTCTCATCGGTGCTGTACGGACTCTTCCTGGTCGCCTGCACGGGAATGCCGTGCTCCTCCGCGTAGCGCAAACTGTCGTCGCGGGTCAAGTGCCATTCGCGCACCGGCGCGATCACTTGGAGGTCGGGCGCCAGCGTCTGGATGGAGACGTCGAAGCGCACCTGATCGTTGCCCTTGCCGGTGCAGCCGTGAGCAACGGCGGAGGCGCCTTCCTGACGCGCCACGTCGACCAGATATTTCGAGATCAGCGGACGCGCCAGCGCCGTCGCCAGCAGGTATTCATTTTCGTAGATTGCGCCGGCCTGGAGCGCCGGCCAGACGAAATAACTGACAAAGTCTTCCCGCCCGTCCACGACGAAGGCCTTGACCGCGCCGATGCGGAGCGCCTTTTCCTTAATCGCCTCCAGGTCCGGCTTGTTGCCGACGTCGATGGTCAAGGTGATCACATCGAGGTCGTACTTCTCCTTGATCCAACGGATGGCAACCGAGGTATCCAGGCCGCCGGAATAGGCGAGTACCACTTTCCCGGCCATGACTACGCCCCTCCCAGGCTGCTCAGCGTCGTTCGCAACAGGCCGATTCCCTCGTCTACTTCCCGCCGGTTGAGAATCAGCGGCGGGACGATGCGAATGGTGCGCGGCCCGGTGGCATTGAGGATCAGACCCTGCGCCAAGCCGGCGAGCACGAGTTTGGGCGCAACGTCCTCGGCGAGATCGAAGGCAATCATGAGGCCGCGGGCCCGGATTTCGGTGATGATCGGGAACTCCCATCGCAACTCCGCCAACTTCGCCGCCAGGTAGCCGCCTTGCTTGCCGGCGTTGGCCGGCAGGTCCTGCTCCAGGATGGTCTTGACCGTGGCCACGCCGGCGGCGCAGGCCAGGGGGCTGCCGCCGAAGGTGCTGCCATGGTCGCCCGGTCCTAGCGCCTCCGCCGCCGAGCCTTTCGCCAGGAAGGCGCCGATCGGCACCCCGCCGGCCAGACCCTTGGCCATCGTGAAGACATCGGGCTCGACCTTGTACCACTCGTAGCCCAGGAAATGGCCGGTACGGCCCATCCCGGTTTGGATTTCGTCAAAGATCAGTAGCAAGCCCTGCTCGTCGCACCACTCCCGCACGCCATGCAGGTAGTCAGGATCGGCCGGGTGGACACCGCTCTCGCCCTGGACCGGCTCCAGCATAATGGCCACGGTGGTATCGGTTGTCGCACCCTTGATCGCGTCAAGGTCGTTGAAGGGCACGTTGACGAACCCGGCCGGCATCGGCGCATACGGCTCCTGGTACTTCGGCTGCCCGGTGGCGGCCACCATTGCCAGCGTGCGGCCATGGAAGGAATCGAGCGCCGTGATGACCTCGTAAGCGCCTTTCCGGTGCAACTTGCCCCACTTGCGGGCCAGCTTCACGGCGCCTTCGTTCGCCTCGGCGCCACTATTGCCGAAGAACAGGCGTTCCGCACAAGAGTTGTCAATCAATAGATCGGCCAGTTCCAGTTGCGGCAGCGTGTAGTAGAGATTCGAGGTGTGAATAAGCTTCTTGGCTTGGGCGCAGATCGCCTCGACTACCGCCGGATGCGCATAGCCGAGCACGTTCACGGCGATGCCGGCCACCCAGTCCATGTACCGCTTGCCGTCAACGTCCCACACATAGACGCCCTCACCCCGGTCCAGGCAGACCGGCAGTCGCTTGAACGTGTGCATGTAGTGCGCCGCTTCGCTCGCGCTCCAGGTCGTTGTCGTCATAATACTTTCCTCACCATTGATTGCCATACCGCCGGCAGTTCGGCCGGCACGTTCTCTTCACTTGACCGCTTGCTAATCATCGTGCCGACGCCATGTACGGTGAACAGTTCCCGGATTAAAGCGTGCGGATACCGTCCGTCAATAATGTGGGTCTGATGCACGCCGGCCATCGCCCGCCGGCAGGCCTTCACCTTCGGAATCATGCCACCGGAGACCGTGCCGTCGGCGATCAAGCCTTCCAGTTCGTCCTCCGACACTTCCGAAATTAGCTGACCGTCGCCGTTCAAGATGCCGACAACGTCGGTGAGGAAGATCATCTTCTCGGCTTCCAGCGCCACCGCTACGTCGGCCGCGGCGGTGTCGGCGTTGATATTGAGCGCCTCACCCCCCGGGCCGTAGCCTATCGGCGCGATAATCGGAATAAAGCCGAGGCCGGCCATGGCCCGGATGACCTCGGGGTCGACCGACTCGATCTCCCCGACAAAGCCAATGTCGCCATACTCGCGGTGGTAACGGGCGCGGATCATTGGTCCGTCCAAGCCGGAAAGTCCCACCGCCTTACCGCCCAGACCGTTGACCATCGCCACCAGGGACGCATTGACTTCGCCGATCAACGTCATTCGCGCCACGTTGCGCGTTTCTTCGTCGGTCACGCGCAGGCCATGCTCGAAGCGGCTTTCCTTACCGATGCGCTCCAGCCAGGAATTAATCGCCGCCCCGCCGCCATGGACCACGACCGGAAAGGCGCCGAGCCGGCGCAAGTGGACGCAGTCTTCCAGCACCGCTCGCTCGGCTTCAAGCGCGCTGCCGCCCAGCTTGATCACCAGGGTGCAGCCCTTCCAGCGCGTGACGTACGGCAGGGCCTCGACGAGTGTCCGCGTCACCGGATCGCCGTTTTGCGCGCCGAAGGCGGGAATGTCTACCGTTTTCATCATTCCTCGTTCACGTCGTGTAATGGCCGTTGATGTCGACGTAGCCCTCCGTCAGGTCGCAACCCCAGGAGGTCGCTTCGTACTGGCCGAGGTTGAGGTCCACTTCAATCGACACCCGTTCGGCCGCCTGGATGGCTGTCACGACGCCGGTGCGGTCAAACGACAAGGGCGTGCCGTGGCGCATGAGCGGCGTTCCGGCCATTGAAACGTCCAGGCGGTCCTGATCCAGCGCAGCACCACTGTAGCCTGCGGCGCAGGCAATGCGGCCCCAGTTCGGATCTGCGCCATACACGGCGGTCTTGACGAGCGGCGACTGCACCACGGCCATCGCCACCCGTCGCGCGTCCTCCACGGTTTCTGCACCGTTGACGCGGACTTCGATCACCTTCGTCGCCCCTTCGCCGTCGCGTGCCAACTTCAGCGTCAACTCCTGGGCCACGTGGTGCAATGCGGCCGCGAAGGCGTCCGATTCCGCATCACCACCGCGCAGGATGGGGGCGCCGGATTCACCGTTCGCCAGCAACAATAGCGTGTCGTTGGTGGAGGTGTCACCATCCACGGAAAGCATGTTGAAGGTGGCGTCGGTGATTCGCCGAAGGAGATGCGCCGCATATTCACCTTCGAGGGTGGCGTCCGTCGTCAGAAAGGCGAGCAAGGTGGCCATGTTGGGATGAATCATGCCGGAGCCTTTGGCCATGCCCCCGATCGTCACGCTCCGTCCATGGATGGACAGCGAGACGGCGAGTTCCTTGGCGAAGGTGTCGGTGGTCATGATCGCCTCGGCCGCCTGATGGCCCCCGTCCGGCGATAGCGCAAGCCGCCCGATTCCCTCCACGATGCGGTCCAACGGCAACGGCAGGCCAATGATGCCGGTGGAGGCGACCTGAACCAGCGCCAGGGGGACTTGACATTTGGCGGCCGCCAACGCCGCCATGCGCTCGGTGTCGCGCATACCCTGCTCGCCGGTGCAGGCGTTAGCGTTGCCGCTGTTGAACACTACCACCTGCGCCTTGCCGACGGCCAACCGCTCGCGCGAATAGCGTACCGGCGCTGCGCACACCTTATTGGTGGTAAAGACCCCGGCGGCCACAGCCGGAACCGTACTGCGCAACGCTCCCAGGTCTAACTTGTCGGCGCCCACGCCTTTTACGTTGGCGTTCACGGCGCCGGCCGTGAAGCCTCTCGGGCTGGTGATGCTGCCGCCTGGCGTCGCTTGATAGCTTGTCATCAGGGAACCCTCTCCGTCACTTCGTCTCTTCACACTGCCACACCGTGCTCCCGTACGTCGGGCCAATGGCAGGCAGAGGGCGCTAAGGTCGCGACCGCGCCTGGACGTATCCAGACCGGCCGCGGAGACGCAGACGGAGCGCCGGCAGGGAAGACGAGCGACCGTGCGGGCCGGCGATGGCAAAGTGGCGCATCATGGGTACAACGCCGGCTGTTCCAGGCCACAGGTCTGGTCAAAACCGCACATCAGATTCATATTCTGCACAGCCTGACCCGCCGCGCCTTTAACCAGATTATCCAGGACGGCGAGCGCAATCAGGCGATTCTCCCGCTGATCCACCGTTGGGTAGAGCAGGCACTCGTTGCTCCCGGCTGTCCACTTCGTTTGGGGCGGCGTATCTACCAGGCGCGTGAAGGGCGAGTCGCGGTAAAAGTCCCGGTACAGCATCCGCAATTCGTCCTGATCGACGGGTCGCCGCAGCCGGGCGTAGCACGTCGTGAGAATGCCGCGGGTCATCGGGATCAAGTGGGGCACAAAGGTGACGTGCACCTCCTCGTCGGAGAGGCTGGTCAACTCTTGCCGAATTTCCGGGCGGTGGCGGTGTCCTCGGAGGGCATAGGCCGACACCGATTCATTCATCTCGCTGTAACTGTACTCTAATTTGGCGTTGCGTCCGGCGCCGGAGGCGCCGCTCTTGGCGTCGACAATCACGTCCGGCTCAATCAGTCCATGCTTGATCGCCGGCGCCAGCGCCAGGATCGCGCCGGTGGGATAACAGCCGGGATTGGCCACGAGTTCAGCCGCGCCAATTTCCCGCGCGTGCAGTTCGGGCAATCCGTACACGGCCTGCGCAAGTAAATGGGGCGCCGGGTGGATCACCTCGTACGTCTGCTCGTACTCGGCGCGGTCGTGTAGCCGGAAGTCGGCGGCGACGTCGATCAACTTGCGACCCTGGCCGACCAGCGGCGCCAGCACTTCCGCCGACGCCTTATGCGGCAGCGCCGAGAAAATCACGTCGGCATCCGCGACGTCGCCTCGGATCGTCAAATCTAGGCGACCTAGATGGGGGAAGACATCCTTCAGGCGCTGGCCGGCCTGACTGCGCCCAGTGACTTCCGCCAACCGAACGTGAGGATGGCGACTGAGCAGCCGGGCGAGGTCAACGCCGGCGTAGCCGGTGACGTTGATGATCGCCGCTCGCACGTTACCGCCCCTCCGACTGTCGCTCCGGCCGATTAGTCTACCGGGCCGGCCCGCCAGGCGCAAACACGGCAGGCTCTTCCAACAGGGCCCGGCGAATAAATTCGCGGGCTTTCAATGGCGAAGCCGCCCTTCGGCGGCTCATTGAGTCCACGAAGGCGGACTTTGCAATTCTGAGCCGCGACTTTAGTCGCCAGGCGCTCTTCCGGCTACAGGAAAACGCTCCACTCTGCGGCATCGTGTCCCGGCCAGGCGGAGGCGCTCTGGGGTGCAATGATCGTTACTTCATTGCGCAGCACGGCGCAGGCCGCGGCGTGGGCCAGCGGGACGACCAGGGCCCGTTCCGGCCCCTCCAGGTCGGCCAGTGCAAACCAGCGCGCGTCGTTGTTCTCCCGCCCGTGCGGCCGGGCCGTCCCGCTCTCGTAATGCAGCAGAAATAGACAGTAGGGCCTTATGCTAGTTGATATGTGACGGGGGCGCGCCTCCGGTGTACGCTGGTGGTTGTTGCAACGCCAGCCAGGCACACCGGAGGTACGCCCGAATGATAGACGACTTTGACGATTTCTGCT